>DASPLH010000016.1:0-14558 GCA_035627675.1 Clostridia bacterium | reverse complement strand
AATTTCCTCGTATCAACGCACATTTACCCCCCAACACAGTTGCGAACCGCTGGCACCCTGACGGCAAAGCAGGTACTGGTACGGATGTAGAGTCTGCAATCGCGCAACGGCTAACGATCCGCAGAGCTTCAGTGCCTTCCGTAATTGACCAGGTCGTACAGCTCGGGCGGCATTCGATGTTGACCCCACTGCGATCCGCAATGGCGGTCCAGCTCGTCGATTCCGAAGATCATCGACCCGAACGAAATGACGATCTTGCACACCGCTCAGAAGTGTTCCGTCGATAAAGCCTGAACTTGCTTTCATCGCAGTCACTTCGACCAGATGCAGTACGGAACTATCGGCGGGTTTCCGAGGGCGCGGGGATGATGGGCGTCTCCGGCGACGACGGTGCGGTCACGATGCGCGGCGTCAGCACGATCAGCAGCTCGGACCTCGTTGTTTCGTTGTTCTCGGTGCTGACGGCGCGTCCGAGCACGGGAAGGTAGCTCACCAGCGGGAGCCCTGTCAGGCTTCGACGCTCGGTGCTGTTCACCTGTCCGGCGATGACGATGCTCTGTCCGTCCTGTGCCGTCACAGAGCCGACGAACTCGCGGTTGGAGATGACCGGCACACCGTTGACGTTCTGTGCTCCCAGACCCCTGAGCTGCATCTCCAGCGCCAGCGTGACGTCTCCTTCGCGCCGAATCTGCGGCGTGGCCTTGATGTTCAGCCCGATGTCCTCGTAGTTGAACGAAGGGAACGGGGCGATATACGACTGGTTCCCGAGGACTTGCGTCAGCGCTGAACTATTGAAGATCGGCGCGAACGTGGCGTTGATGATCGGAATCCGCGTGCCGATTTTCAACACCGCCGGCGTATTGTGGTTGGCGCGCAGGATGGCGTGCTGCAAGGTCTTCAGGCTCGACTCGTTGGCGTTCAACTGCACGCTGGCCGGAGGGATCGTCAATCCGCTGAGCGTGATGCCTCCGCCGAAGATGGCGAACGGCGCTGCAAACAGCGAGCCCCGGTTGTTGAGCGCCTGCGCGATCAGGCCCGCCAGGCCCTGGCTGCTGCCCTGGTTGATGGCTCCGCTCGAGATCAGTTGATCGATGATGTCCTGGATACTGCGGTTGCCGAGAAGGTTCTGCGCCTCCGTCGGCAGGTTGAACACCCGGAATTCTTTCGGGATGTCGGTGCCGACCTGGCGCGCCAACGTTTCGGAAACCTCGAACACCTTCACGTCCAGCATCACCTGCGGGCGCGCCGTATCCATCTGTTCCAGGAACCGGGTTGCGGCCTCGACCACCGGCTGCGAAGCGCGAACCGTGATGGTGCCCGCCGCGGCGTTCTGCGTGATGTAGCGGATGTCGAAGAGTATGCGCAGGGTGTTCGTAAGGTCGTTCAGTTCCTGCGGCGTGCCCGCGCCGACGAAGAACGTGCGCAACGCCACCCTTTGAAACGTACGCCGGTTCTGGTCGTCATCGTTGACGAACAGAACCTGGTTGGGCGCCAATGGAACCAGGAACGTCTTCGTCACCCGCCCAACGATCGGCAGGACGTCCTCCCACGTCACGTTCTCCAGCGTGAACCGCACATTGCGGTTCATCACGGATTCGTCGAGGAATGGCGTCAGGCCGTAGGCGCGTGCGACCTTCTCCAGCAACTGCCGGGCGCTCCCGCGATACTGGAAGCTTTGCCGTTGGGCCGAGGGCCGGAGTCGTATCGGTTCCGCGGCGGGGCTCTCCTCGACCGTCGGTGTGATCTTCGGCAACGGCGGCAGCGCATCCCGAAGCCGCTGCTGCGCGAACTCGTTCGACGGATCGAGTTCGGCTACGGCACGGAACGCGGCCAGCGCTTCGATCCGTTTTCCCGCTTCCAGGGCTTTGTTGCCTTCGTCGAGGCGGGCGAACACCAGGCGCTGCTTCGTCATCTCCCGGGCGGTCACGTAGTGAACGTCGCGCGGGGAGATATCGGCCGCCGTCTTGAAGTGCTCCAACGCCTTCGCCAGATCGTTCGCGCTTGAGGCCTGGAGCCCCTTCTTGTACTCCTTCGAGGCTCGCTTGTGGTCGCCGCGCGAGAGCCGGCAGGACGGGAGACCCTTCTCTACGTCGGAGCAAAGCAGCACGGGAGTCTCACCCTGCGGCGCCGGGGGCGAGCTGGCGGGCGCCTGTGCCTTCGCCGGCAGCGACATGGCGGCGACGAGGGCGAGGAGTAGGAGCCGGCGCATGGCGGTAATTCTACCCGACTGGAGCACCCGGGCAGGGAAGGTCAGCGGGACTCGAGTCCGGCGAAGAGGTCGTCGCAGCAGGTGAGACAAATGTCCGGGCCGGTGGCACAAAGCTGGTCGTAGGTATACGTCCCGGTGGCAACGGCGATCACCGGCAGGGAGAGTTCCCGCGCCGCCGCGACATCGTTCGGCGTGTCGCCCACGAAGCACACGCGCGCCGCCGTCCCGAGGATCTCGCGTGCGCGTTCCGCGCCATAGCGAAAGATCTCCGTGCGGGTTTCGTGGCGGTCGCTGAATGAACCGAAGGAGAAGAACCGGGCAAGATTTGCGGCGCGAAGTTTCGCCCAACCAATGGGCTCGAGATTGCCCGATGCGACGGCAAGGAGTTTCCCTTCGGCGCGCAACTCCGTCAGCAGCTTCTCGATGGAAGGGCAGACCTGCGGAAGCATTCCGGCCGCGTTTCGCTCCACCTCGGCCTGCATGGTTGCAATCGCCTTCGGCAACCCGCGCCGGAACTCTTCTTCCCCGATGCCCGCCAACCTGGTGGCAGCCCTCAGAATGCCGATGTCGGTGTTTCCGTGCACGGGTACGCCGTCGATCTTCTCGTCGCAACCGTAAGCTTCGCGCAGACCGGCATGGAAGGCGTGATAGTGCACGCCGTCCCGGGAGTTCAGCAGCGTCCCGTCGATGTCGAACAGGTAAGCGTCGAACGCGCGCCAGTCGAAACCCTGGATGGGGACTCGGCCGTCGCTCATTACTGCTCGTCCCGCAGCATGATGCGTTCGATCGAACGCGCGCGTCCGCTCGTCTCGTCGCAGTCGATCACCACCGCGCACAGGCGCGCATCCTTGTTGGCGGCTTCGAATCGTCCCGGCAGGCTGTTGAGAAAGCGCTGGATGATCAGTTCCTTCTGGACGCCGATGACGCTGTCATACGGACCTGTCATGCCCACATCGGTCTGGTACGCAGTCCCTCCGGGCAGCACGCGCTCGTCGGCCGTTGGGATGTGCGTGTGCGTGCCGATCAGGGCCGTTACGCGGCCGTCGAGATACCAGCCGAGCGCCATCTTTTCCGACGTCGCCTCGGCATGCATATCGACGAAGACCACCTTCGCCTGAATCCGCTCCAGCAGATGGTCGGCGGCGCGGAACGGGTCGTCGATATTTGCCATGAACACGCGTCCTTGCAGGTTCACGACAGCGTAGGGAACTCCTGCGCGCGTAGTGCCCTCATACACGCCCACCCCTGGTGTGCCGTCCGGATAGTTCGCCGGACGCAGCACCCGGCGCGCGGGGCTGTACGGCTCGTTCTCGGCGGCGTTGAAGTAGTCGATGAGTTCGCGCTTGTCCCAGACGTGGTTGCCCGTGGTGAGCACGTCGATGCCAAGGTCGAAGAGTTCTTCGGCAATCTGCGGCGTGATGCCGAATCCGCCCGCGGCATTCTCGCCGTTGGCGATCGTGAGGTCTACCCTGTGTTCGGAGATCAGTTTCGCTGTGTGTTCGCGAACGATGTTACGGCCAGGACGGCCAAAGATATCTCCGATAAAAAGAATGCGCACCCTGCGGGGCTCCCTTCCAAAACGAGTCGTAAGAAAGGATCGATGGTACCACGCAGGGTTGCGGACCGAGGTTTACGCGCGGGCGCTGCGAGTGCTGCCCAGAACTTCGAGCACGTCAACGGCAGCGTTGTACTTGCCGAGCGGAGCGCTGACCTGCACGCCCTGCACAACGTGGCGGACCCGGTCGAGCATCTCGCGCGCTATCGCCACGCCTTCGGCGCGCGCGTGTTCAGGACTGCTGTTCGCCGCCGCCATGCGCGCCAGGATCGCGTCCGGCACCGAGACCCGCAGTTCGTTCTTCATGAACTCCGCATTACGGACGCTGGTGAGCGGCCAGATGCCTGCGAGAACGGGAATGCGGCAGTGCTCGATGCGCCGCAGGAATTCCTCGAGCAGCTCGATGTCGAACACCGGCTGCGTCACGGCGTAGTTCGCGCCCGCCTCGACCTTGTATTCAAACCGGCGGATCTCTTCGTCGATGTTCGGACTGCCCGGGTTCGCGCCCACGCCGATGACGAAGCATGTCGTCGCGCCAATCGGGTTCCCGCCGATGTCCACGCCCTCGTTGAGGTTCCGGACGATGTTCACCAATCCGATCGAATCAACGTCGAAGACAGCCGTGGCGTCGGGATAGTTGCCGAGCTTCGGAGGATCGCCCGTGATGCAGATCAGGTTGTGAATGCCGAGGGCGCACGCGCCCAGCAGGTCGCTCTGGATGCTCAGCACGTTGCGGTCGCGGCAGGTGTAGTGCAGAACGGTTTCGATGCCGACCTTCTGCTGCACCAGTGTGCAGAGAGCCTGGTTGCTCATGCGAGCCGAGGCCCTGGGGCTGTCGGGAATATTGACCGCATCCACCCCGACGGACTTCACGAACTGTGCCGCGTCGAGTTCCTTCTGCGGGTTCATGCCGCGCGGCGGCACGATCTCGATCATCGTCGCGAACTCGCCTGCGGCGATCTTCTGTCCCAGTCGCGAGCGCTCCGCCATCGGCTTGGCCGCGACCGTTTTCTCTTTCGACACGGTCACTACTGGAAACGAGGACGTGCGCGCCTCGCCCACGCGCAGCGCGGATTTCATCGCCTTGATGTGTTCCGGCGTCGTTCCGCAGCAGCCGCCGACCAGTGAAACTCCGGCGGCAATGAACTTGCGCGTGTAGCTCGCCATGTATTCCGGCGAGCAGAGATAAATGTTACGTCCCTCGACGCTGCGGGGCATCCCTGCGTTGGGCTGCGCCGCCAGCGGCAGGGTTGTGACACGCCGCACGCGTTCGAGCGCGTCCAGCATGGCGACCGGGCCCACCGAGCAGTTACAGCCGATGACATCGGCGCCGTACTCTGCCAGGCGTTCGGCGAAACTCTCCGGTTCGGAGCCGTCGAGGCTCTCGCCGCCTTCGTCGATCGTTACCTGCGCGACCACCGGCAGTTGAGGCGCGACTTCGCGCGCCGCCAGGATCGCCTGGTGCAGTTCGTCTATGAACCCGAAGGTTTCCAGGATGAGCAGATCGACTCCGCCTTCGGCGAGAGCCGCGATCTGTTCGGCGAACGCGGCGCGGGCTTCCTCGCGGGCAATCTTGCCGAGAGGTTCCATGCGCACGCCGATTGGTCCCACCGATCCGGCGACGTAGGCGCCGGTGCCCGCGACCGCCTCGCGCGCGATCTGGGCGCCGCGGACGTTGATCTCCCGGAGGCGATCCTGAAGACCGTGGCGGAGCAGGCGAAACGAATTGGCGCCGAACGTGTTGGTCTCGATGATGTCTGCGCCGGCCTTGACGTAATCCCGGTGGATGTCGAGGATCATCTCCGGCTGGGAGATGTTCAGCTCGTCATAACATCGGTTGATGAAGACGCCCTTGGCGTACAACAGCGTCCCCATTGCGCCGTCGCAAAGGATGGGGCCGCGTTTCAGGCGTTCTAAGAACAGTTCGGACATTCGTTGATCCGTATCTCCTGGGTGACAACAACGATAGCACGGTTGGAAGGCAGTGTTAGGGTGTCCACTTTGCTATACTCGTGATTCCGCACGAGTTCCCATACTTACGTTCTGGAGTGCTCCAGCTTGAAGCGAGCAGCAATCGTTCTCTCCGTACTTGGCGTTTTCCTCTGGGCTGGATGTGGCGGCGGTGACGGCCAGTCCTCCGAGAATCCGGTCAGCAATCTCCGCGTCCGTGCGTTCGTCACGAACACCTTTACCGGCAACGTAACCATCATCGACGCCGAGCAGGACCGGCCGACCGGCTTCACGCCCGCCAACATCGCCGGGGGCGGCGGCATGTACCTGAGTCCCGACAAGAAGATCACCATCGTCAAGTCAGCCACCCTGGGTCTGCTGACCGCGATCGACAACACGAAGGAAACCTCCGTCACGGGCAATCTCGGCATGGGCGATATCGTGGGCGACGTGGTCATGGCTCCCGACAACAAGACGCTCTATGCCTCGCTGCGTAACCTAACGAACACTAATGCGCCTGCGGGCGCGGTGAGGATCGTCGATTACACGGCGGGCACCATCACCAACACCATTCCCGTCCGGAACGCGCGCGGGCTTGCGCTCGACCCGCAGGGCAAGCGGCTGCTCGCCTTCAGCGATTCGCTCGACGTGGTCACGGTGATTGACGTTTCGACCGCGACTCCGGCGACTACGACTCTGACCGGCTTCTCGCGTCCGGTAGCCGGGTTCTTCACCGCCGACGGTTCGAAGGTTTACATCCTGAGCTGCGGAGCTGAATGCGGCGGCACGCAGGCCGCGGTCACCGAAGTGACATTTGCCTCCGGCGCCACGCGCAGCGTCAACGTTGAGGGTGCAACCGTCGGCTTCCTGAATGGCTCGACCCTTTACGTGGCGGGCGCGCCCAACGGTTCGGGCGGAACGGTGCAGACCATCGACACCAACGCCATGACGGCCTCGGCCCCGGTCAACATCGGTCCCGGCACTCACACGAGCATGGAGTTCGCGGGCAACAAGGTTTGGATCGGCGCGCGAGATTGCGGCACGTCACGCGGATGCCTCAGTCTGTTTGATCCTTCCAACAATCAGGTCGTGGTGAACGATCCCCCGGCGGGCCAGGCTTCGAACGGAAACCTCACCGGCATGACATTCATTGAGCCGCGCAGCGTGATGTACACGATCGAAGGTGGGGAACTGAAAGTTTACGACCTGGCGTTGAAAGAGATCCCGACCACCATCGACATCGTCGGAGAAGCGGGCGACGTCCAGTACGTGCCGAAGCTCCAGTAGGCATCCGTCTAGAAACATGCGAGCAGCAAGGTCCAACCTTGCTGCTCTTTTGTTTTGGTGACGAGATTTGGTGGCCCACATCTGCGAAGCAAATGTGGGATGAGCGATGAAACGTGTGCCCCGGCGGTGGCCTACATTGGCGTGTAATCGCAATGCACCGGTAGGCTCAGCCGCCCTCGGCTGGGCGGGGATGAAGCACTTTCTTGGCCGAGGCCCTACCGCCCGGCCGGCACCAGCGTAAGTTCGTGTTTCTTGCTGCCGGCGACCGCCCCCGGACTGAACGGCAGCGCGAAGGTCTTGCCCTCGTACCACGCCGGCCAGTGATCCTTATAGTGAGGGCTGTAGATGTTCCCGGACTGTCCCATCACAAGGTTCATCGTCGATTGATCCCAGTTCGACAGGTCTGCCGTGAACCTCTGCGAAGGTCCGAACGCCCGTCCCACCTGCTTCACCGTCACTCCGTTGCCAGACTGAGGGAGCTTGCCGCTGGACCCCAGGTTCCGCAGGAATGGGATGTTCCCGAAGATCGGGTGCTTTACTTCCACCGGGAACATCTCGCCATACTTCCATTTGCTCAAGTCGCGCGGAGCCCCCGCGTCCGAGATCGCCGATTCCGCAACCTCAGTCATCAGGGCGTTCCAGTCGCTGTAGCCGCTGGGCAGCCATCGCGACGGCTGGTACAACACCGTGTTTTCCAGCCACACGGGAGACATCCACCACGTGTAGAGCTTGGAGGAGTCCCCAAGCTTCGACTTGAGCAGCACTTCCTGCAATCGGATGCGGGCCGTCTGCGCCAGCGCCGCCGCGGCCGAATCTTTCTCCATGCGGCCATTCCAATTGCGAAGCAGGTCGGCCGCGTTGCGTACGCGATCGGAGGCATTCGCGGTGCGGTCGATCGCATAGACAAAGCGTTCGGCGACGAAGCGGTCGAGATCGGAGTACACGTCGGTCTGAATTTCAAGCATGTCGGCCGCCGTGAACTTCCTGTTCTGCCGCAGCATGCGGTAGATGCGCTCCGTGCGGTAGGGCGAACCCCACTCGGTCGTCAGCACAAACGGGTACCCGTCTGGCGTGACTCGCCCGTTGGCCGTTGCGATCATCCCGGTCTCGGGATCGTACACGCTCGGAAGCTGCTCGAAAGGAACGTAGCCAGACCACTCGTAGCTGTCATCGCTTCCATTCACCGGCATCGAGCCATCGCCCGCCTTGCGTATGGGATACATGCCGGTCGCCTGGTACCCGATATGCCCGTCCACGTCGGCGTACACCACATTCTGTCCCGGAATTCCGAATCGCGAGAACGCCGCGCGGAACTCCTGCCAGTTGCGCGCCGCGTTGACCTCGAAGAACGGAAACGAGAGCATATGGTCGTCGTACATCGTCCAGCGCAGCGCGACTTGCCGGGACTCGCCTTTCAGCGAGGGAGTGATGACCGGCCCGTGCCGCGTCACCACCACATCCATCTGCACGTCGCGGCCGCGCTTCACGGCGATGGTTTCGCGCCGCACCTCGGGTCTCTGCCATCCACTCGGAGTTAGGTACTCGCCGCGCTCGTTGAAGGTCTCGATGTAAACGTCTTCCACGTCGGGCATCACGCTGGTGAAGCCCCACGCGATGCGCCGGTTGTGTCCCACTACCACCGCCGGCATTCCGGGCACGCTTACGCCGGCTGCGTCGAACTCTCCGCTGGTGAGGTGTACCTCGTACCATGTGTCGGGAATCCGGTGAGGCAGGTGCATGTCGTCCGAGAGCAGCGGCTTGCCGCTGGCGGTGTGCGCGCCGGAGATCACCCAGTTGTTCGAGCCCGGAGCCATGCGTTCCAGCTGTGGGGCGACCGGACTCACCACCCCCAATGCCTGAGACGGAAGGGAAGCCGCTCCCCGTTCCTCTTCGGACGGAGGAGGGGGCGGCAACTCACCGGGATTGCTGGCCGTCTGCGGCGGGAGGTCGCGGCCCGAGGTCTGTACGTAGAGGTCGGCGGTGAGTTGCGGCCCCAACTTCGCCAGGATCGCCTCGTGGTGCAGCTCATCGAGGTAATTGCCGTGGGTTAGCAGTTGCGCCATCATCGCGCCGATCAGAAACGAGTCCTCTACCGACCAGGCGCGAGGGAAGTACCGCAGCACGCGGAACTCCAGCGGAAGCTTATATTGATGTTCTGCTATGTAGGCATTGACGCCCCGGGCGTACGCTTCGAAGTAGGCGCGGTCGCGAGGCGCGAGATTGGCCGCCGCGCGCTCGGCAACATACCGGAGTCCCAGGAGCCGTTGCGCCTTGTCCTGCTCGATCATTTCGGAGCCGAAAGCCGCGGCCAGTTCGCCGGCGGCGAAACGGCGTGTCGCATCCATCTCCCAGAAACGATCCTGGGCGGTGACATAGCCCTGCGCGAAAAACAGATCCTCCATGCCGGCCGCCGTGATGTGGGGCACGCCTTGCAGGTCGCGGACCACCGTCACGGGCGCTTGCAGGCCTTCCAGCGACACACTGCCTTCGACCCGCGGCAGGGCCTTCGTTGCGGCACTATGAATCCAGTAGTAGACTGCTGCCGCTGAGCTGACCACCACGACGGCAACCAGCAAAGCGATTCGAGCAGCGAGTTTCAGGTTGTTACGACGACGTGCCGAGGAGAAGCCAGACGCAGCAGAAGACATTTCGTCCCGATTGTAGCTGCATGTGAGCCGTTACGACGCACGCTGGAGGCAAGATTCGCGAGATTTCCGATCAGGCAACCGCCGCCGGCGTCCACGAGGATCGAGTGGCTCAAAAGTCACCATCCAAACTGAAGCGGGAAGCTCCCGCCGGGGGGTCGAAGGAGCGTCAGCCTGGCACTGGAGTTTTCCGCGGACTGCTGCTGACCATCCCTTTAGGTGTGCTCTTATGGGCCCTGCTGTTGCTGCTCGCCTACGGTATCTACTCTATCCTCGCCCGCTGATCCGCCTTGCTCGACGCCGCTCCCGCCATTGACGTTCCTCGCCCATAGCAATTAGCTTCGTATTCAGGATTAATCCGACAAACTACGCGACTGCATGCGATGTCAGAGGTGAAAGGTGAACCACGACAACTCTCACGGTGAGGGCACCGACCGCGAGCTCCACGACCCGATTTCCGACAAACTAGTTCCGCTCGAGCCGCTCGACCTCTCCCGCATCAGCACCGTTGACGACCTCGTGCGCGCGATGGCCCGCACGGCCTTCACGGGCCGCCAGGTCGGCCAGGCCGCCGATGTTCTGGAAGCCATGGCTCGTGACAAGGATTGCTTTGTCGTGATGACCCTTGCCGGCGCGATGACGGTCGCCAAGCAGGGACTCATCATCGCCGACCTGATCGATGCCGGCATCGTGAACGCCGTCGTTTCCACCGGCGCGTTGATGGCCCACGGACTCGTCGAGGCCGCCGGCAAGTCGCACTTCGTCTGGGACGAGAAGATGGACGACGTCGAGCTTTACGAAGCCGGTTACAACCGCGTTTACGACACGCTCGAGCCGGAGACGAACCTGAACTTCGTGGAGAGCATCGTCGCGCAGGTGTTCGAACGGTGGGACGCCGCCGAGACTATCTGCTCCTGGAAGATCAACCGTGAGATCGGCCGCTACCTGCATGAGAACGTGGAAGGCCGCGGAATCCTCAAGTCGGCGTTCGAGAACAATGTCCCCGTGTTCGTGCCCGCGTTCAGTGACTCGGAACTGGGACTCGACTATGCGCTCCACAACCGCAAGCGCGCCAAGCAGGGCCGCCCGCCGATCAACTTCGACCCCTTCATCGACCTCAACCACTTCGCGGAGACCCTTCTGAAGCAGAAGCGCCTCGGTATCTTCACCATCGGCGGAGGCGTCCCCCGCAACTGGTCGCAGCAGTTCGGACCGTATATCGAACTCCGTCACCGCCGCGGTGGAGAAGATCTGCCGTTGAAGCGCTACCACTATGGCCTGCGCATCTGCCCGGAGCCGGTGCACTGGGGCGGCCTGTCGGGTTCGCCCTACAGCGAAGCCATTTCCTGGGGCAAGTTCGTTCCGCCGGAGGAAGGCGGAAAGTTCGGCGAGGTATTCGTGGACGCCACCGTCGGCCTGCCCCTTGTCGTCGGCGCCGTCCTCGAGCGCCTAAAGAAGAATCCCGATGCCGGCCCGGAAGTGGTAGGGAAGATTTCCGAGCGTGGAACCCACGAAGGAAGCCGGTAGCCGTAATCGGACTCTAATTCCGCAGGGCGGCCCATGGCCGCCCTTCCTTGTTGCATCGAAGAACCTTGGAGAAGGCTGTGAGTCAGAGCGCACGAGACAGTCAGAGCGAACGGGACAGAATGCTGGCCGGCGAGTGGTATCACGCGAGTGACCCCGAATTGCAGTCGCTCTTGACCGCCGGGCAGGAAAAACTCCGCGACTTGAACTCGCTTCCGAACGAGGATGTGCACAGCCGCTACGCCCTGCTGTGTGCATTCTTCCAGCGGTTCGGCGAGGGGACGCAGCTTCGTTCCCCGTTCCTTTGCGACTACGGCTGGAACATCCACATAGGACGGAACGGTTTCATCAACTACGACTGCGTGTTCCTCGACTGCAACCGGATCGACATCGGCGACAATGCGCAGATCGGCCCCGGCGTGCATATCTACACGGCCCTGCACCCGGTGGATCCGGAGCAGCGTCGCGCCGGAGTCGAGGCCGCACTGCCGGTCCGCATCGGGAACAATGTCTGGATAGGAGGCCGGAGCGTCATCTGTCCGGGAGTGGTGATCGGCGACGACGCGGTCATCGGAGCCGGAAGCGTAGTCGTCAGTGACATACCTCCCGGCGTAGTCGCCGTGGGCACCCCGTGCCGGCCGGTGCGCAGCGTGACCGCAAAAGATGAAAAGCCACGGATGTGATCCGTGGCTTCAGCGTTTCTGACTAGTTTTCGAAAATCAGGATGGCCGCGGCGATCGTCGTCGTCCAGAGGCCCTTCTTGTCGCCCACCGCGCTCTGCGTGATGTTCGCCGTGCGCACGATCTTGTTCGACAGGCGGTACACTTCCTTCTTTTCGTCCCAGCTCTTGTCGGGATCGAAATCGACGTCGAGCGTGGTCGCCAGCATCTCGGCCGCCAGTTCTTCGGCGTAGTCGCCCGCGATCTGGTCGGTCTCGCCGAACGAGTGATGCTCGCTCAGGTAGCCGTACGTGGAGCGGTCGGCCGGCATTGCCAATCCGATCGAGGACGCCACGAGCCGGTGCGGTTCGCGCGTGGAGTTCTCGGCCACCACCGCAAACACGACTTCGCCGGGGCTCAGGTACTTCAAGCCGTCCTTGCGGGCAATCAGCTTGCAGTTGGGTGGGAAGATGGATGAAACGCGAACCAGGTTCTGGGCGGCAATTCCCGCATCGCGCAATGCAAGCTCAAAAGAGGTGAGCCGTTCTTTGTGCTTCCCGACGCCCTTCGTCAGAAAGATGCGCTTGGGGACCATGTCTTTGGCCAATTCTTACTGTCCTCCGCTAAAGCATCAACGTACCGTGTAAGTGTGCGGTTTGTTTGAAAAGTAAATGAAAAATCCGGCGGGTGCAATGGTTGTGCGGCAAGTTTTCCCAACTGGGGGAAGTGATCGCACCGGTGCAAGGCCCGGACCTGCGTTGCTGCACTGTTTGCGATGCACGCGAACGTGCTATCTCGAAGCGGCCTGTGCGGACTTCAACTTCACCGCGACATCGATGAACGCCAGTGCCGCGCGGCTCAGCGCCTTGTCCTTGCGGAAGACCAGCGCCATGTCGCGACGGATCTGCACGTCGCGCAGGCGCGATACCGACAGCAGACCGGCCTTCGCGTCGGCTGCGGCGTTCGAACTGGCGATGAACCCGACTCCCACTCCTGCGGCGACAAAGCGCTTCAGCAGTTCGCTGGAATCCAGCTCCATCGAGATGTTCGGCTTGATCCGGCGCTCGTGCAGCATGTTTTCGATGGCGTCGCGAGTGCGTCCCAGTTTTGGAACCAGCAGCGGGCAGGCCCCGATCTCGTCCGCGCTTGCCTCGCTCGCGCCGGCCAGCGGGTGGCCGGGAGCGGTGATCAACACCAGTTCGTCGCGGTGAATGACGACCGTAGTCAGGCGCTTGTCGCTCACCGGCATGGCCACCACGCCAAAGTCCGACGAGTTGTCCACGACCGACTCCAGCACCTCGCGCGACTCCGAACGCTTCACGGTGATACCCACGTCGGGGTACATGCGTTTGAACTCGGCGAAGACCTCGGGCAGGATGTGCAGGCAGGTGCCCTCGTTGGCGGCCACGATGATCCCCGCGCGAGGCACGCGGTCCATCTCCGCGACCGTGGCGAGAATCGCCCGACGCTCCTCCAACGATCGTTCGACGTATTGCAGGAAGACCTTGCCGGCTGCCGTCAGCGCGACCTTGCCGCCGGTACGGTCGAGCAGCTTCGCCCCGATCTCGGCTTCCAGCGCCCGAATCTGCGCGGAGATCGCCGGTTGCGTGCGGAAACGGCGTTCCGCCGCGCGCGAAAAGCTCAGGTGTCGTGCAACCTCGACGAAAGTCTCAAACTGGTCGAAATCCATGGACGCACCATTGTAAGGGCTACACGGCACCTCGCAGAACACCAACCTGTCCGCGCCGCCGGCCTCGCCGCTCACCCAGCTCCTATAAACCCTCGTTATGGGCCGATAAGAACAATCGATTGGTCACATTACGCCTAGGCTCCTATCCTGAGAAGTTGAGATATTCCGCTTTCCGATAGGAGCTGTCCTCATGCCCGACACGGTGGCTGACCCCAAGTCCGTACTGGAGTTTGCAAAGAAGAACGGCGTTGAGATGCTGGACCTCAGGTTCACCGATCTTCCCGGGCTGCAACATCACGTCTCCTACCCGATCTCGCAGCTTACGGAAGCCTCGTTCGAGGAGGGCTTCGGCATGGACGGCTCCTCGATCCGCGGCTGGGCGGCCATCCACGAGTCCGACATGCTGCTCATACCCGACCCGAAGACCTTCGTGCTGGATCCGTTCACCGAGGTGCCCACCCTGGTGATGATCGCCGACGTCATCGATCCGGTCACCAAGCAGCGCTACGACCGCGATCCGCGATACATCGCGCAGAAGGCCGAGATGTATATCGGTTCCACCGGACTCGCCGACACGGCGTACTTCGGAGCCGAGGCCGAGTTCTTCATCTTCGACAACGTGTCGTTCGACGTGCGCGAGAACCAGGGCTTCTACTACATTGACGCCGAGGAGGGCCGCTGGAACTCAGGCCGCCGCGAGGCCAACCTCGGCTACCGTCCGCGCTACAAGGAGGGCTATTTCCCGGTGCCTCCGACGGACCACTACCAGGACCTGCGCACCGAGATGGTGCTGACCATGCAGCGCTGCGGACTAGAAGTCGAATGTCACCACCACGAGGTGGCGACCGGCGGCCAGACGGAGATCGACGTCAAGTTCGACACGCTGCTGGCTTCCGCCGACTCGATGATGCTCTACAAGTACATCGTCAAGAACGTCGCCAACCAGTACGGCAAGACCGTAACCTTCATGCCGAAGCCGATCTTCGGCGACAACGGCAGCGGAATGCACACCCACCAGTCGCTCTGGAAAGAGGGCAAG
>DASPLH010000015.1:0-51739 GCA_035627675.1 Clostridia bacterium | reverse complement strand
GACGGGACGCCTCGGATTGTGTTCTCCGGCGTGATGAGCTACCCGCCGAACCACGATGCCGCCATGCAACTGGTGCAGCACATCGTGCCAGCGCTTCGCGAACGCCTGGCCGGGTTCGAGGTGAAGATCGTAGGTCGCGACCCGCGCCGCTCTCTGCTGAACGCCGCGCGTGCGTGCCCGGAGGTGGAAGTCACCGGCGAGGTGGAGGATGTGCGTCCGTATCTGGAGAATGCGACGGTGTTTGTCGCGCCGCTGCGATTCGCCTCGGGGATGCAGAACAAGATTCTGGAAGCGATGGCGATGGAGCTGCCCGTCGTGACCACGCCTGTCGCGGCCGACGGCCTGAACAGCAATGGCGCGTCCGCGCCGCTGCGCATCGCGGTCGATGCGAATGAGATCGCGGACGAGATCGCCGCGCTAGCCAAGGACCGTCCACGGAGGCAGTGGCTCGCATCCGCCGGGCGTGCCTTCGTCGAGAGCCATCATTCCTGGCCCCTGGCACTGGAGCGCTTCGAGCAGGAATACCTGCGCGCGGCGATGCAGGGCAAAGGCAAACACTAGACCAGTTTCGCCCGCAGTCTTGGACGGCCCTATCCCGACGATGCGAATCGCTTACATGATGTCCAGGTTCCCGAGCATTTGCGAGACCTTCGTCGTCTCGGAAATGCGTGCCGTCGAACAGCGCGGATGCGAGGTGGAGGTTTACCCGCTGCTCCGCTTCGACGAGGGGCTGGTTCACGAGGAAACCCGGCCGTTCGTAGCGCGCGCCCACTACAGGCCGCTGCTGGATGGGCCGATCGCAGCCGCGAATGCGCGAACGTTCTTCCGCATGCCCGGGACGTATCTGCGGGCATGGTGGGAAGTGCTTCGCGGCACCGCCAGGCGCTGGGATTATCTCGCGGGAGCGCTGGTCTATTTCCCGAAGGCGGTGGCGTTCGCCGAAGACATGCAGGCGCACGGCGTCGAGCATATCCACTGTCACTTCTCGAATCATCCCGTCACGGCCGCGTTGATCATTCACCGGCTGACAGGCATTCCGTTTTCCTTCACCGTGCACGGCCACGACCTCCATGTGAACCCCGTCATGCTTCCGCGCAAAGTTGCGGCCGCCAGAGCGGCGATCACGATCTCGGAATACAACCGGTCGCTGATCGCGGAACTTTGCGGCACGGACCGCGGGAACATCCACGTCATCCACTGCGGTATTGACGCCTCGAAGTTCCCGTTCGTGGACCGTTCCGGACGCGCGGGACCGCTTCGCATCGTTTGCGTCGGCGCTTACCTCGAGGTGAAAGGCCAGATCTACCTGATCGAAGCTTGCAGGTTGCTCAAAGAGGGCGGCATGGATCTCCGCTGCGACCTGGTCGGGTACGGTCCGGACGAAGCCAAGTTGCGTGCGGCCATCGACGCCGCCGGGCTCGACCGTCAAATGAAACTGACCGGCGCGCTTCCTCACGACGAGGTGGCGCGCATCCTCCGAGAGGCCGATGTCGCCGTGCAGCCGAGCGTGTGGGCGAGCAACGGCAGCCGCGAAGGCATCCCGGTCGCGCTCATGGAAGCGATGGCCACGGGACTGCCGGTCGTTGCCAGCCGCATCTCGGGCATCCCCGAACTGGTAAACGACGGCGAATCGGGCCTGCTGGTGGAGCCGCGCGACTCCGGGGCGCTGGCCTCGGCGCTCCAGGCACTCGCGAGCGATCCGGGTCTCCGGGAGTCGATGGGGCACGCCGCGCACCAACGCGTGATGCGCGATTTCGATCTCTCTGAAAGCGCAAGACGGCTGATAGCGATTTTTACCTCCCCCGAATCCGCCGAAGCCGATGTGCAACGAGCAGCAGCCTGAGTCTCCGCCAACATGCAGAATCCGACAGTTCCTCGACCTCTGCCGGCGCGGGCCGGCGCAGCAAATATCTCCTGCGCCCTGGAGTGGCTACGCCGGGCGCAGGACAAGACCGGATGCGGCGGTGTCGCCGCGTTCTACGCCGCCTGGGGCCGGTGGGCGCCCGCCTACCCCGAGACCACCGGGTACATCATTCCAACCTTGTTCCGGTGCGCCGGCGAGTTCGGCGAGGACCTGCATGCGCGCGCGGTTGCCATGGCCGAATGGCTCGTCGTGACGCAGCTTCCGTGCGGCAGCTTTCCCGACCTGACATGGAAGCCCGGCGCACCGCAGACTCCAAGCGTGTTCAACACTGGCCAGATCCTGTTCGGATTGCTGGATGCCTACCGCCATACGTCGAGGCCGCACTACCTCGAATCCGCAGTTCGTGCCGGAACCTGGCTGGTCGCAGTGCAGGACGAAGACGGCAAGTGGAGCCGTTTCACGTACCGAAACGAAGTTCACTCCTACAACGCAAGAGTCGCCTGGGCGCTGCTTCAGCTCGCGTCCGTGTCGCGCGTTCCGCAGTTCGAAAGCGCGGCACTGAAGCATCTGGACTGGGTGCTCTCCTGCCAGGCCGGGAACGGCTGGTTCCGTCACACTCCGTTTGCGGGGCGTCGCGCGTTCACGCACACGATCGCGTACGTGCTGGAAGGACTGACGGGAGCCTTCGAAATTACCGGTGACCCGAAGTACGCCATGGCGACCCGGCGCACGCTCGACGCGATTCTTCCCCTGATTCACACGAATGGATATTTACCCGGATCGTTCGACGAGCAATGGCGTGGAGTGCCCTACTGCTGCCTGACGGGTAACTGTCAACTGGCGGCATTGTTCTTCCGCTATGCGGGAGGCGAACCGTACCTCCAGGCTGGTCTGCGCCTGCTTGATTTCGTCGATACGGTTCAGAACTGCAAATCGCAAAACCCCGATGTACGCGGGGCCATCGCTGGTTCGTGGCCCCTTTGGGGACGTTACATGATGCTTCGCTACCCGAACTGGGCGGCCAAGTTTTTCATCGATGCACACTTTGCCGCCGACGCGGTGCTTCGCCCCGCGCCGCGCACACAAGCCGCATAGAGGAATCCGTGTATGTCGAGTCTCGCATTTCGTCTCAACCGGCTTCGCAACACGCCGGCGGCGCGCTTATGGCCGGTATTGAAACCCCGCCACTTCGACCAGGTGTTGTTTCGGATCGATCGCCCCGCGGAAGCGCAGCCCGACATGGGATATGTCGTGCACCGCTTCGACGCCAAGCACACTTCCGGCGTCCCGGCGATCGACCGGCGTCTGGTTCGTGATCGTATCTGCTACGCCGTTTTCGAAGATGGCGTTGTACTCCATGAAGTTTGGGTTCGCTTCGACGCTTTACTCCCTGCCCACTTCGGGTTCGACTTTGGCACACCCATCCTGGGGGACGGGTTTACCGTCCCTCACGCGCGAGGCCGTGGACTTCAGAAGACCACGCTCGCTCACGTGATCAACGATCTTCTCGCGAGCGGTTACAAGCAGGTGTACACGATGGTGTCGCCGCACAACGAACCCTCCCTGCGCGGAGTGCGCCGGGTCGGGTTTGTCCCCCTCGCACGATTACATGGATGGACGATTGCGGGGATCACCCGCGGGCGTGCCGAACGAATGGCCGGACGGGGGCAGGATGAGAATTGAATACATCACTCGAGAGCACGCCAGCGGCCTGCAACAGTGGGACGAGTTTCTGATGAAGTCGCCCCGGGGCCACTACGGCGCACTGTCAACGTGGCTGAAATCGTTCTGCGCATACGGATTCGACTTCGGGGTTGTCGTCGCGAAAGACTCCACGGGAGAGGTGTGCGGCGGCGCCGGGCTGGTCATGTTTCGACGACTCGGCTTCACGGTCATCGCGGTTCCGGTCGGACCCATCGTGGAACACGGGGCAGAGTCGATGGCCGAGCCGATCGTGGAGGCGGTATACGAACGCGGCCGCCTGCTGCACGCCGCGTTGGTGCAATTCACGGTTCCCTGCTGCGCCGGCCAGTCGCATCCTGGGTTGCTGACCACTTTCGATACGCAACTGCCCGTGCAGGACGGTCTCCGGTTCCGAACGGCAAACGTTCCCAACCAATTGCTGTATGTCGATCTGTCTGTCCCGCCCGAGGCTGCATGGCGCGAGGAGATGCTGAAGCGCCTGCGCCCGAACACGCGGAACCGCACGGTGGCCTCGGAGCGGCAGAACATCACGGTCATCGAGGCGCGGGAAGCCGGCGAAGTGCGCCAGGGTTACAAGGTGATCGAGGAGAACGGGCGGATCAACGGGTATCACACGCGCTCCTGGGGGGAATTCGGGCCTTACCTGACGGAGCAAATCATCAAGGGTCACGCCAAGATGCTGGTGGCGTACTACAACGGAGAAGCTGTCTCGAGCAGCTACGGAGTGCTTGCGGGCCGGCGACACAGCAACGTCATGGCCGGCACGCTCAGGGTTGCCAAGGGCCTGAGTCCGAGCAACTACCTCATTTGGAACGCCATGCAGCGGGCGCACGAGGAAGGGCTCAGCGGGTTCGACTTCACCTCCGACGGTCCGCCTTCCGTGTTGCACTTCAAGATGGGATACCGTCCCGTGCACTACCGCTTTATCGAGCCGAAGTATCTGGTGCCATCGAAGACCGCATTCTTCGCCTTTGAAAGCGTCTATCCCGTCCTTCGCAGGAGGAAGGCCGCGGTAGCAAAACTGCTCAGGAACGCTTCCGCCGCGTAACGCTCAAAGAGAAGAGGGGCGCCTTGCGGCGCCCCCCTGGATTGCCACCCGAACTAGCGGCGGCGGTTGTGAGTCCAATCGGTGAAGCCCATGTTCTGTCCCAGGTTCGCGCTCGAGAGCGGTTGCGTGGGGAACGAGGTGCCGTAGACGAAGTTGATCAGCCACGGCTGCCACTTGTAGGAGTGGTGCATCGGGAAGCCCCAGCCGCACTCCGTATTCAACCGGTGCATGAAGGCCATGGTTCTCCGCACGGCCTGGCTCTGGACTTCGTAGATGTCCGTATAACCCTGGCGGTAGAGGATTTCAGCCTCGACATACGTTCCGGACAGGGCCGCGTACGGATAGTCGGTCGTGGCCGGGCACCAACCCACCGGGCCGCCGCGAACGATATCGGCGGGCAGTGCGCCGTCGATGTTCTTGCCGATCGAGCCCAGCACGCCACCGACAGGCGAGACGTAGCGCGGCTGCGAAGGATCGACGAACCAGCCGGTCGTGCCGTCCTGCGGTGTTGCGAACCCGGAGTAGGAGGCGCGATCACCGAGCCAGCCGCGCAGTTCTTTGTACATGCGATCGAGCAGCGCGCGGTCGTCGAGGTAAGCCGCGATGGCGACAACACCGGCAGCCGGCAGCGTGCCCACGTTCGACGGACGCTTGCTGGCGATCGTCTGCATGGTCGAGCCGTCCATCTGCTTGTTGACGAGTTCGCGGATCCAGGTGCGGAAGCGCGTGTCGAGAGCAGGATCGAACTCCTTCAGGTTCATCACGTCGGCCGCGATGACATAGGCCGCCGTGTTGCGGAGATATCCGCCGAGGACAGTGCCACCGGCGCAATCGAACGCGGTGTAAGCCATGGCGGCCGAGATCGCGTCACGGGCCTTGGTCTTGTAGGAAAGCTGCCCGGTGCGAGCCGCAACCAATGCCACGCCGAGGGTGCGCACGTCATGCGAGTCGGACTGGCAGGTGATCGCCGCCGGACCCATCGGTCCATCCGCAACGGCCTTCACGGCGGTCCAGGCGGTGCCGGACATCGGCAGAGCCTGGATTTCAGCGTCGGTCAGCCACAGCTTGCGGTGGCCGGTCGTGGTTGGCGGCGGAGTCGTGGTCGAAGAGGCCACGCTGATGCTCACCGACCCGGTTGCCGACGCGCCCGCGTTGTCCTTCACGGTAAGCCTCGCGGTGTAGGTGCCCGCGTTGGCGTAGCTGTGCGAGGGGCTTGCGGTGGTGGAGGTCTGACCGTCACCGAAGTCCCACGAGTAGGACGCGATGGTGCCGTCGGAGTCGGAAGCGCCCGGGGCAAACTTCACCGCGAGGGGAGCCGTGCCGGATGCAGGCGAGGCCGAAGGCGAGACAACGGGTGGCTTGTTCGCGACCACGCCGACGGTGATGACCTTCGAAGTGGTGCTGGTGGCGCCGTTCGTGCCAGTAACCTTGAGAGTGGCCGTGTAGGTTCCGGGCGCCGAGTAGGTGTGGGTGGCGGTGGTGGCCGTCGAGGACGCGCCATCACCGAAGGTGATCAGCCGGGAAGCAATCGTTCCGGTGCTGCTCGAGGAGTCCGCCGTAACGTTGAGGGGCGCAGGCCCGCTTTGAGGCGTGACGTTCAGCACGGCCGAGAGCGTCGAGGTGCTCTGGAAGAACTCGGACATTTCCGGAGCGGTGGCTGCCGCACCGATGAACTGCGTCATGCCGAACGAGCGCATTACCGTGCGCAGAAGGCTCTGGTGCTGATAGACGGCCGTGGAGTTATACCCGGCTTTCGCCTTGGGGCTGATGATCAGCGTCGGGACGCGTCCGCCGCCCCTGGTGGTGTCGGTAGCGATCGACTCGTCGAAGGTGATGATCAGCAGGCCGTTCTGCTGGAAGGCCTGGCTCGCGAGAATCGGTGCGATGTTCTTGCTCAACCACGCATCCAGCGTGGACAGCGGGCAGGACTGGGCGCTGTTGCACTTGTCAGGGATGATGAACGAGAAGTTCGGCAGCTGGTTCGTCGAGAGGTCCTGGGCAAAACGGGTAAACGGCACCAGGTTGTTGATTTCCGTGCTGCTCTGGACCACGTTGCGGAAGTACGTAAACGGGTTGCGGCTCTTCTGGTACAGCCCGGTGTCTCCCCCGACGTACCCGACTCTGGGCAGACCCTCTGCGTAAGACCGCCAGGTCTTACCCGACGTCAGCAGGCGGGCAACGATGTTGTCGACCGCGGTCGTTCCGGTTGCAGCGTCGTTGTTGGAAAGGATCTGACCGGTCGTCATCATCAGATGATTGCCGATCGATGGGTGGGTGTTGGCGTAGTACTGGGTGGCAACTCCGTACTTGCTGGCCAACTGGTTGAGGTACGGCATGCTGGTGTTACCGATAACTTCTGAGTAGCTGTGGTTCTGTGCCACAACGACGAACACGTGATCGCTCTGTGGAACCTGCGCGACGCTCGCAATAGAAATGAGCAGGGTCGCAGCTATCACTAGAAACCTTTTCAATGTGCTTCTCCACACGTGGATTGAGGACACCCTCAAACTACGGGCAGGGAGAGCAGCGACCAATCCGTAGGTCGCTCTAGGCGATCTCAGTAATGCATTCAGTTTGTAAGTAGGTTACCCGTAGTAGGTGAGAAGAAGATGGATCGGCTAATGCGAGCCGTTTGAGCGACTTCCATCCAGAGACTCTGAGTTCCAATCCCTTGTAGCTTTCTAAGCCACTATGTATGTGCAGCTTGGACATAAGTGCCATAACGGCTGAGTCCTAAGCGAACACCCGAGAAAAGGCCACGTTCGTGGCCCCCGTGCCTCCACACGCCATCTATGAAGATTCTTTACGTCTCCCAGTTCTTTCCGCCGGAGGTCGCGGCTGGCGGGATTCGCGTCGCTGAACTTGCGGCGCGCTGGTCGTCCGGCGCGTCGGTCCAGGTACTCACCGGTTTCCCCAACTATCCCAGCGGCCGGCTGTTTCCGGGCTATCGCGAGAAACGGTGGCGGGGGATTGCGCGGGAGGATTGGAACGGCGTCGGTGTTGTGCGCGCGCCGATCACGATTCGGCCGAACGGAGGCGCGCTCGACAGGACGCTGAACTACCTGTCGTTCTGTGCGTCGGCAGCCATGACCGGCTCCTTCCTCTCGCGGCCTGACGTGATTATCGCCACCTCGCCGCCGCTCACCGTCGCGCTCTGCGGATATCTGCTGGCGCAACGCTTCCGTGTCCCCTGGGTGTTCGAGGTTCGCGACCTGTGGCCGGAGTCGCTCGCGGCCGCCGGTGCAACGGAGCAAAGCCGTTCCTATCGGGCGCTGGTTCGGCTGGCCGGGTACCTCTATCGCAAGGCCGACACGGTTGTAGCCGTGTCGCCGGCAATTCGTGCGGAACTCGTCGATCGTCTGGGCGTGGATCCCTCGAAGGCGGCGGTTGTGGAGAACGGTGTCGAGGACCACCTGCTCGAAGCGACCGCCGCCAGCCGTGCCGGGCTTCGGGATGAACTGCAACTGCGAGGGAAGTTCACGGTCTGTTACGTGGGAGCGATCGGCCTGGCGCACGGGTTGAGCACCATTCTGGAGGCCGCCGCCGCGGCGCGAACCTCGATGCCGAATCTTGTCTTCCTGCTTGTAGGCGACGGGTCGGAAGCACAGGATCTCGCGAGGCGCGCCCGCGACCAGGGACTCACGAATGTCACGTTCCTCGGCACACAGCCGCGAGAGCGCATTCCATCCATCCTCCGGGCCTGTGACGCAGCCGCCGTCCTGCTCAAGAAGTCCGACATCTTCAAGACGGTCATCCCGACCAAGATGCTCGAAGCAATGGCTGCCGGACTGCCGGTGATCCTCGGCGTGGAAGGGCAGGCACAAGCAATCCTGGAAGCCTCGGGAGCCGGCGTGCCGATAGCCCCCGGGGATGCAACGGCGCTGCTGGAAGCGATCGGCTACCTGCAAAACAATCCGAGCGTTGCTGCGCAAATGGCGGGTCGCGGCCCCGATTTCGTCGCGCGCAATTTCTCACGCTCACGGTTGGCGTCACGTTATCTCGATCTGTTGCGCGTGCTGGCCGGAGAAGAACAGCCAGCCGGGCGGAAGTTCGCTCACGCTGTGAAGTAGCAATTGCTTGGTCTTGGTTTTGTGGAGTTGTTTATGCGCAACAAGCACTACCTTCTGCTCCCCACTCCGGTGACAGTCGCGCTCGACGCCACGCTGATCCTGTGCGGCGTCGCGACGGCCGTGTTTCTTCGTTTCGGCTTCGAGGAAGCCTTCCGTCCCAGCAACAAGGAGTTGCTGCTGCGGGTGGGACCGCTGGTCGTGCTGCTCACCCTGGTGGTGTTTGGCGCATTCGACCTGTACGGGGCATGGGTGCAGAAGAAGCGCAAGGACCTGGTGATCTCCCTGATCGGCGCGGTGCTCGTGACCAACGCGCTGCTGTTCACGCTGGTCCTGTTCTTCCGCGGCTACAAGGTGTCGTTGATGGTCGCCCTGCTGGCATTCCCGATCCAGGTGGGGCTGCTGTGCTGGTTCCGAGTTTCGGTACAGCAGTGGCAGAGATGGTTGAGCGGAAAGCTGCGCGTGCTGGTCGTGTGCGAGGACGGAACGAGTTGCGAGCAGTTGAGAGACAAGTTCGACGCTCACGACGACCCCATGCTGGTCGTGCACGACTGCATCACCGCCTCCGAGTACAACCGACTCGACGAGGTGTTCCAGCGCGTCAACATCGTGGCCGTGATGTCGAACTTCTCCCGCAAGGCAGAACTGCTTTGTAAATGCGAGGCGGCGGACAAGGAGGTCATGGTCGTCCCCGATCTGAGCGAGATCTCGGCCAAGCACGCTCGGCTCCAGCAGATTGATGACCTGCTCGTCTTCAGCTATGGCGTCCCCTGCCTCACTCCGGTCGAAGCGCTGATGAAGCGGTGCATCGATGTCGTGGGCGCTTCGGTTCTGTTGATCGTGAGCGCGCCCGTTCTTCTGCTGCTGTACTGGCTGATCCCGCGCGACTCGCCGGGCCCGGCGATCTTCCGGCAGGAGCGGCTCGGGCTGCGCGGCAAGCCCTACATGCTTTACAAGTTCCGCACGATGATCCAGGACGCCGAGCGCCTCACGGGCGCGACCCTGGCCACGAGCCGCGACCCCCGCATCACCAGGCTGGGCGGGTTCCTGCGCCGAACACGCCTCGACGAGGTGCCACAACTGATCAACGTGCTCCGCGGCGAAATGAGCCTTGTCGGCCCGCGGCCCGAGCGCCAGATTTTCGTCGAACAGTTCGCGGCGAACATCCCCAACTACTCGCGCAGGCTCTGCGCAAAGCCGGGTGTAACCGGGCTGGCGCAGATCATGGGCCGCTACAGCACCACGGCCACCGACAAGCTGCGGTTCGACCTGATGTACCTGCACAACTACAGCCTGCTGCTCGACCTGAAGATCCTGCTTCAGACCGTGGCCGTAGTGCTGCAACCCGAGCGCGCCGACGGTGTCACGATCCGCCAGCCCGCCTCAGCTCCGGCGCACATGCCGGAAGCCGCGGCGATTCAGCCCGAAGGCCCGACGCCCGCCAGTCCCGTTGACGTCGCGTTGACTCCGAGCGCGGCGATTGCAGCCGCGGCGAAGGCCAGGGCGAGCGAAAACGGTATCAACGGAAGGCAGGCCGCCTGACGCATGCTCCGAGTCCTTGCCTATCACCGCATCGACTGGTTGGACAGCCGCGCCGACCTCCACCCGGGGCTGATCAGCGCGACTCCGCCGGTGTTCGAGGCGCAGATGCGACACGTGGCATCGCGTTATGTCCCGGTCTCGCTCGCGCAGGTGCTCGCCGCTGCCGGAGGCGCCGAGCCACTCCCCCCTCGCGCCGTGTTGGTCACGTTCGACGACGGATACCGTGACTTCGCTCAGCATGCGTGGCCGGTCTTGAAGCGCTACGGCGTCCCGGCCGTGCTCTTCGTCCCCACCAGCTACGTTTCCGACGCAAGCAAGCCCTTCTGGTGGGACCGCCTGCACCGGGCCGTCTTCGGAACGCAAACGCCGGAGATTGCCTTCGGGGCGTCGCGCGGATGGTTGCGCAGCCGGGAAGACCGGGGACGCACTCGCGACGCCATCGCGGCGCATGTGAAGACGCTCCCGGCGCGTGCCGCCATCTCCGCCATCGACGATATCTGTCGCGAGCTTGGCGACAGCCCCGCACAGGATCGCTCGGTCCTGAACTGGGCCGAACTGCGGAGCCTCGCTGCCGATGGAGTCGTCGTCGGCGCTCACACTCGCACGCATCCCATCCTTCCTAACGTGGCAGCCGGCGATTTGAGATCGGAGATTGCAGGCTCGCTGGAGGACCTGGTCGAGCATCTCGGCGCAGCCCCGCCCGCCTTCTGCTATCCCAACGGCTCGGTGGACGAGCGCAGCGCCGAGGCTCTGCGCGAGGCGGGAGTCAAAGTCGCATTCACCATGCGCGATGGCCACAACGATCTTCGTTCGTGCGACCTGCTGCGGCTGCGCCGCACGGGAGTGACGACGCGAACAGGCGCAACCATCCTGCGCTTGCGTCTGCTGCGGGCCGTCAGCTACGTGGACATGCTGCGGCACGGCCGCATGCGGCCGGAAACGGCGGTGCGGCATTGAAGACGCTCGCCTCGGTCCTGCTGCTCGGATGTCTGCTGGCGGCGCCCGCGGTCGCGGCTTCTCGCGGGTATGTGACGACGCCTGCCGAACTGCGCGAGATCGCCCGCAAGGCAGGCGCGGGAAAGCAGCCGTACAAAAACGCAGTACACGCCATCGTGCGTTACGCGTCCTCTGCCTCTGAAGGCGGCCAGGGCGCGGAAGATCCGCACTTCTGGCCGCTCGGCTCCATCGGCGGAGAGCAGAGCTGTCCGGGAACCTTCCAGCCCCGCTTCCTCGCCGACGGTTCGCCGCTGGTCGAGGCGAAGGCGATGGCCTATCACCTCACCGGCAACGCCGGGTACGCGGCCGAGATCAGGAAACGCCTGCTGGAGCTTTCCACGACCAGCGGCTACGGCGGACGAAAGTGGAGCCAGTGCGTGCCCAACCTGAACTGGTACGTGGCGGGCTGGATCATTGCCGCCGACCTCATCGAAGACTTTCCCGGATGGAGCGCGAGCGATAAGAAAACGTTCCAGCGATGGCTGGCCGCGGAGGTGTACTACAAGTCGGATGCAGCGTCGGACTTCCGCAGCAACAATCACGGCTCCGCAGGGTCGGCTGCCGCCGCCATGATCTCGGATTACCTGGCTGGATCCGGCATTGCGCTGGTGGATCGCGACGGAAAATCGTCCACTCCGCCGGAGGCCTTCGCCGAAGCCAAGCGCCATCAACTGGACCGCATGAACGGCAACGCCTACATGCGTCACGAGCCTGGATGCCCGCCGGAATTCACGATGGTCGGGATCAGGCCCGACGGCGGCATCCCGTGGGAACTCGCGCGCGGATCGACGGGATGCGGGGGCAAGTGGATCGAGAAGCAGGACGCCTCCTGGACCTACCAGCAGACGCATCTACAGGGAACGCTGCTGCATGCCGAGTTGCTGCTGCGGCGCGGCGACAAATCGATATACGACAATGTGAAGCAGGACGGAGGCGGATCGCTGCGACGCGCCGTCCTCTTCGTCCTGCACAACCCGAACGATCCGTCGAAGTCCTACCCGCTCCACCGAAGCCATTTCCCCATGCTCGAGCTCGCCTACCGCTACTACCGTGACCCGGCCATGGCACGCGAGCTTGGGATCGGGACAGGCCATCGCAAGATCGGCTCGCGCAGCGGACAGATGCTGCACTTCGGAACCATCACGCACGGCTTCTCGCCCGACGAGACGCCCGCGCCGCCCCCGGTCACAGCCTTGCCCTGATGTTCATGCACCGCGTTTCCACAGCACGTGTCTTGGTTGCGCCGGCCCGCCACAGTGATGCTGCGGAGACCGTGTTCCGGCTGCTGAACGCAGCGGGTGTGCGCTGGTGTTTGCTGCGCGCCCCCGGAGGCGCTTCTGCGACGGGTGTCGTTGAAGTGGACGTGCTGCTCGCGCCCGCCAGCCTGAGTGCGGCAGTGGACGCACTGCGTGAGCACGCATTCGTGCCGATCCGCGCGCCAGGACACTATCCGCATCGTTTCTTCGTCGGACTCTCCAGTTCCGGACAGTGGATCAAGGTGGATGCGGTCACCGATATCATGTACGGCCGTCCTGTCCGCAACCTGCGGGCCGGCATGGCCGATGAGTTGCTAGCTGCCCGCATCTGGGAGGACGGCGTCTGGCGCCCGAGCGCGGTGTTCGAGTTCGTTACGCTCGCGCTGCATGTGCTGCTGGATAAGGCGTCGGTGATGGAAGCGCACCGTCATCGCCTGGAAGCGCTTGCCGGAATTGCGTCGCAAGACGTTGCCCAGCTCCCGGCACACCTGCGCGAGTTCGCCAGGGTTGCGGCAGGACAGATCGCCGGCGGACGGTGGGACGCTTTCGCCGGCAGCCGCGGTTCGGCGCGAGCGTTCCTGATGCGCAGGCAGCGGCTCGCCGCGACAACACGCCTCGCCGTGGAATCGGCGCTACGCAAGCTGGGACGTTACCTTCCAACCGGACAGCGCGGCGTCTCTGTTGCCCTGCTCGCGCCCGACGGAGCCGGCAAAAGCAGCCTGGTCAAAGCGCTGGTTGAAACGCCCTTGCTGAATGCGCAGAGCTTCTACATGGGGACTCGGGCGCGCCGCCCGGAGTTTCGACCGGTGCGGTTCCTATCGTTGTTGCTCGGCAATTGGCTTTCGCTCGCGAAGGCCTCATGGCGCAGGTTGCAAGGCGGGGTGGTTGTGTTCGATCGCTACGTGTACGACAGCCTGCTGTCCGGCAGATCGCCGCGCCGCTCGGTGCGGTTCCGCCAATGGCTGCTGACCGCAGGCTGGCCGCGCCCCGATCTCACCGTTGTGCTGGACGCGCCGGGACACGTGCTGTTTGAACGCAAGCGCGAGCACTCCCCGGAATGGCTTGAGGAACAACGAATGAAGTACCGCCGGCTGCCGGCGCTCGCTCCGCCGGCTCAGATCGTTTTTGTAGATGCCACGCGCGAGTTCGCGGAAGTGAAGATGACAGTGACCAGCCTCATCTGGACGAAGTATGCCGAGCGCAATCATGGCTGAGCCCAGGCGCGCCGTGCCCACCGTGACCAGGAGTTCCCAGATTCGTGGCTCGACGCTGCTCGTCTCCGGACAACTGCTTTCCCTCGGCCTGAACTTCGCGTCGCAGGTGCTGATCGTGCGGGCCTTATCGACGTACGATTTCGGCGTCTGGGGGCACGCCATCGCCCTGGTCGCATTCTGGAAGACGTTTGCGCCGCTCGGGTTGGATGAGGCAATCGCCCGGTTCGTCCCGATTTATCACGAGGAGGGCAATGCGCCGAAGCTGATTGGCGCGCTCGCGTTGTGCCTCATCGTCGTATTCGCGACCAGCACGCTTGCCATCGGCGCGTTGTGGTTGTTTCCGGACACGATCGCGGGGGCGGTGAATCGCGGAGTGCCGTTCCACGCGATTGTCTTTGTCGTCGCGCTCCTCATCCCAATCGAATCCATCGATGTCCTGATCACGAACCTGTTCGCATGCTTTGCCAGGCCGAAAGCAATCTTCTTCCGCCGGCACGTGCTGGGCCCCGGACTGCGCCTCGCCGTGGTGGTGTCGCTTGTGCTGCTGAAGGCCGATGTGATGTTCCTGGCGATCGGCTACCTGGCGGCTTCCGCCGCGGGCGTGCTCATCTTCGCCATGCTGCTGGTGTTCGAACTCAGAGCACACGGGTTGTTGACCCGGGAGAATCTGCGCGGAATGCAGATGCCTGGCCGCGAGCTGCTCAAATTCAGCATTCCCCTGATGACCACCGACATCGTTTCGGCCGTCAACGGCTCCGTGCTCGTGCTGGTGCTGGCCCGCTATAGCGGTTTGGAAGCGGTCGCGCTCTATCGCGCCGTGTTGCCGGTTGCGATGCTGAACAAGACGGTGATGACGGGATTCGGGACCCTGTACGTGCCCGCCGCGTCGCGCCTGCTCGCGCGTGGTGAAACCGCGGCTGTCAATTCGCTCTATTGGCATACCGCATCGTGGCTGGCGGCGCTTTCCTTCCCGGTGTTCGCATTCACGTTCAGTTGCGCGGGACCACTGGTCAGCCTTCTCTATGGCGAGCGGTACGCCGCTGCGGGAGTTCTGTTGACGCTGATGTCGTTGGGCTACTACGTCAACGTGGCTACCGGATTCAATGGCGCAACGTTGAAGGTGTACGGGCGGGTGCAACAGTTCACGACCATCAATCTCGCTGCGGCGGCAATCGCCGTGATACTCGCGTTCGTGCTGGTGCCGCGTTTCGGAGCGCTCGGAGCTGCCATCAGCTCGTGCACGGCCATGATCACGCACAACTTCATGAAGCAGGTGGGATTGCGTCTGGCTTCGGGTGTGAACGTGATCGAGCGTTCGTGCATGCCGCTTTACGGCGAAATCGCGGCGGCATCGGCGGCACTTCTGCTGATGCAAGTGGTCCTGCACCCGCCACAAGTCGTGTCCTTTGGGTTGGCGGCGGTGGCATCTACCATCGTGCTGCTGCGCGCGAAGCAGACGCTGAAGCTGGCCGAAACATTTCCCGAAGCGCGGCGCGTTCCCGTGCTGGGGTGGTTGGTGCGATGACCGCTCACTTGCAAGCCGTCCGCGCCACAGCACGCGAGGTGTGCACTCCGGATTGGGCCGCGCTGGACTGGCGGTTCTTGTTGCCGGGCCCCTCGTTGGGACGAACGGCCTGTATCCATGTTCCCCCAGGCGTGCGTGATGCGTTGTTCCATGCCGGCACGGACGTGACCACGCTGGACGGTGGCCCGGCGGAAGCGGACTGGGGAAGCTTCGACGCGGTCGTCTGCTGCCAGGCGGGCCGTTCGGCGCTTGGCAACGCAGTCCGGCTGCTCAGGGCGAACGGCACGGCAATCGTTCACCTGCCAGGCTGGCCCGTTCGGGCATCTTCCATGCGGCAGCGCTGCCGGCAACTCGGAGCACGCATGCTCGGCATGTACTTGCACTACCCGAACTTCGCGCGGTCGCGTTACATCCTGCCTCTGCACGACCATGCGGCCACCCGGTTTGCGCTGAGCACTCTGGCCGGACCGCGGGTTCGGGCCCTGAAGGGTCTCGCGCCACTGGCGCTTGCGCTGGCGCCGATGTTGGGGAAGGGCCAGGTGACCGTGGTGGTGCAGCCAGCGTCATGAATTACGTCCTGGCCAGTGCGGCGGCGGCCGATCCCGCCTCGGGAGAGGGGGCTTCCTGCGTCTTCGTTACGCCCCGATTCCAGGCGTCGCGCCACGTGGTTGCCGTGGTTGTAAAGGACGGCACGCCGCGCCTGGTCGCGAAGATCGCTCGCGATCCCAACGGAGGCGAAGCACTGGCGCACGAAGCCCGCAACCTTCGCGGCATTCGCCACTTCGCCGTTGAGCACCACTGCCCACAGATCGTGGACTACGTTGCGGCGCCTGCGCCGATGCTGCTGGAAACCTACATAGGCGGCACCGCGATGTCGCCGGATGTGGTCCGCAGCCGTCCGGCGGAGACGATCGGTGCCACGTCCGAGTGGCTGCTGGCGTTGCACCGGAGTTCGCAACACGCGGCAGACTCCAACTGGATACAGCGCTCGATTGCCGATCCTCTTGCACGATTTCTCCAGGTGATGCGTGGCCACTCGCAGGCGGAAGAACTGGTGGCCGACACCCTGTGCATCCTCGCTCCACTGTCCGGGAACCAAGTTCCGCTCGTAATGGAGCACGGCGATTTGTCACATCCCAACCTGTTATTGGATCGAGACGGCAAACTCGGTGTGATCGATTGGGAACTGTCGGACGCCGGCGGCCTGCCGCTCACCGACCTGTGTTTCTTCCTGTCGTATGTTGCTTTCGCACGGCACCGGGCAGGTTCCCTGGAGGGCTACCGCATGGCGTTCCGTGCGGCGTGGAAGGATCGCGACGGATGGGCGTGGCCGCACCTGATGGCTGCCGCGCGGCAACTTGGCCTGGAGCGCGTTGCCAGACCACTGTTTGTGCTGACCTGGGCGCGTTATGTAGCTGGTTTCGCAGCCCGCTTGTCCACCACGGTTCATGCTCCCGAGACGCGCGATCGCGTCGCAGCCTGCCGGTACTTCCACCTGTGGCGCGATGCAGTAGCGCAGGTGGCCGCAACCTGCGCGGCCGCTCCCGCCCCATAGGCAGTGGAGATGTGAGCTCCGAGGTGTTAGAGAACGCAGCAGCACTGGGCGTTTTCGGGCACCTGCCAGCAAGTGTGTACCCGATGCCGCACGTTGCCGGATCTGTTCAGGCCCCGCGTTTTTCAAGGCGCGGCGGCATCCGCTTCCCGCAAGAAACTTCCACAACCGAGGTGTGAGATGACGTTCCCTAAGCAGCAAGGCATCGCTGCTTGCAATTCCGCTGCGATACGTCCCAGAAACGGCAAGCTTCGTCACATCACGCGAGCGATCGCCTGGACGTTATTGGCGTGCTTTGCGTCCGCCGCATCTTTGGCGCAAACGCCCCTGGTGGGCATTCGCGACTTCTCGTTCGGAAGCACCGGCAGGAGCGCTCCAACCGCACAGAAGCCGGAAAGCAAGCTCTGGTTCAACGACGGTATATGGTGGGGTTCCCTGTACAACGATGCCGCGCAGGCAAACCGCATCTACCGTTTGGATCCGGCGACGCAGACCTGGGTCGATACCGGAACACAACTGGACGAGCGCAACACCAGCTCGGCCGATGTGCTGTGGGATCAGGCCACCGGCAAGCTTTACGTCGCCTCGCATAAATCCGCGACCAGCGGCGCCGTGACCACGGATTCGTCCAAGTGGGGACGCCTGTACCGATACACGTACAACCCCTCCACGCAGACGTACGTGCAAGATTCGGGGTTCCCGGTGACGATAAACAACGCCACCTCTGAGACGATGGTGCTGGCGAAGGACTCCACGGGCCAGCTTTGGATCACATACACGGCAGGCTCGCGGGTTTGGGTGAACCGAAGCACTGCCGGCGACGACGTTTGGGGAACTCCGTTCCTGGTGCCGGCGAGCCCCACCAGCACAACCCTGACGACTGACGACATTTCTTCGATCATCGCGTTTGCTCCCGGCAAGATTGGAATACTGTGGAGCAACCAACTCACCAGGAAGTTCCACTTCGCCGTGCACCTGGACTCCGATCCCGACAATGTTTGGCAGCCCGAAGAGCAGGCCCTTCCAGTGGGCGCCGGTACGGAGAACTCGGACGACCACATCGATGTGAAGACCGACTCGAGCGGGAGAGTGTTTGCCGCCGTCAAGACGTCGCTGAAGTCTTCCACGTCTCCGCTCATCAAGCTGCTGGTGCGCGATCCGGCGGCAGTGTGGACCAGCTATACGGTCGGCCGGTACAGCGACCGGCATACCCGCCCGAACCTGATGCTCGACACGGGGCGGAACAAGATTTTCGTGTTTGCCCCCTCTCCTGATTCGGGTACTCCGCAAGCGGTGTACTACAAGGTCTCCGACCTGGGCACCATCAACTTCCCCGTTGGCAGGGGTGCGCCACTGATGCAAAGCGATGTGGACAAGAACATCAACAATCCCACATCGACCAAGCAAAACCTCGGTAGCGCGACGGGCGTCGTGGTGATGGCGAGCGACAGTGTCACGCAGTTCTACCTGCATAACACGTTCACCTTGTCGGGCGGGCCACAGCCTGCGGTGAGTTCGTTCACTCCGGCCAGTTCGCCACCGAACGTGGAAGTCACGATCAATGGTTCCGGCTTCACGGGGGCGACCACCGTGGCCTTCAACGGACGCGCCGCATCGCAGTTCACCATCGTTTCCGACGCGCAGATCAAGGCGACCATACCGACTGGCGCAACCACGGGAACGATCACCGTGAACAACCCCTCGGGATTGGTGGGCACGAGTGCGGGCAACTTTACGGTCACGGGAGCGCCGATCGTTTCCGCGTTCAGCCCAACGAGCGGCATTGTAGGCACTGCCGTTGTCATCGGCGGCAGGGGTTTCACCGCGACCTCTTCGGTGACGTTCAACGGCGTCCCGGCTACCTTTACCGTCGCTTCTGACTCGCGCATTTCGACCAGGGTGCCGGACGGAGCGACCACAGGCCCGATTCGAGTGACCAACCCCGCCGGCTCGGGCACGAGTGCGGCGGTCTTCACCGTGCTCCCGTAGAGGGAGCACGAGGCTTCGACATCCAGCCGCTTCCGCAACTGCAACAATGGCTGGGGCGCGCTCACGTCCCCCTTGGGCGAGTTTTGTCCAGTGTGATCGCTCCTGCTTCCAAGCCCTGCCTTGCAGGGCTTTTTTTTGTCCAAAGAAACGCGAGGTGCCTTGGGCGGAGTGCGAATTCATGGCAACGGAGAGTAGCTAGCCGGACTCTTAATCAGTACTATTCTCGGCACTACTCTGGCCGCCATGGGGGCGCTCGACGGTTGGTTCGAGCGGAAAAGCTTATGCGCAAATTCGGAATCGTCGTAATCGTTCTGCTGGTGGTGGTTGTGGCCGCGTTGGCCATTGTTCCGCGCTTCCTCGACGTGAATCGGTACCGCGGCAGGATCGAGGCGGAACTCTCGAAGAGGTTGGGGCGGCAGGTTTCGGTCGGCCAGATGTCTCTGAGCCTTCTGCCCCCAAGCGTTCGGGTGCAGAACGCCATCATCGCCGAGGACCCGTCGTTCAACACCTCGCGTCCGTTTGCCCAGGCACAGAACCTTTCGGTCAGCCTTCAGCTGATGCCGTTGCTGAGGAGAGAGGTGGCGATCAACAGCATCGCGCTGCACCGGCCAACCGTTGAAGTGGTGCGCAATGCAAAGGGCGTCTGGAACTTCGCCACGCTGGGCGGCGACAAGACGGGGGCAGGCGGAGATACGGAGTTCCAGCTCGGCAAACTTGAGATCGAGGACGGCACCCTGGCCGTCACCGATCAGCAGAAGCACCAGTCGCGCGCCGTGTACGACCACATCGACTTCGAACTGAACGACTACGCCAAGGGCAAGCCGTTCGCGATGGCGCTGACGGCCCACCTACCCGGAGAAGGCAGGCAACTGGCTCGACTGGAGGGCAAGGGTGGGCCGATCAACGACGCGAGCATGATCAACACGCCGTTCAACGGCACGATCAACCTCGACCAGGTTGCGTTGTCAGGACTCCAGAAGTTCCTGAACTCGGAGGCACTCGCCGGGACCGAAGCCACGATGAGCGGCAAGGCCGACGTGAGCAACTCCGAGGGCAAGCTGCACTCGAAGGGGTCGATCCGGCTCGACAACGCGCGGGTCCGCGGCCTCGATATCGGGTACCCGATCACGTTGGATTACGACGTCACCGACGATCTCCAGACGGACGTGATCCAGCTTGGCAAGACGACGGCGAAGCTCGGCAACACCCCGGTTTCTCTCAGCGGAACGGTGAATACCCGCAGCACTCCCGCCCTCGGCGATCTGAACGTGCAGGCCAGCAATGTCTCCATCGGGGAAGTGAGCCGGCTGGCCGCGGCCTTCGGAGTCGCGTTCAACCCCGGAATGCAGGTCGCAGGTAAGCTGAACGCGAACCTCCAGGTGCAGGGCGCACTGAACAATCCGACACTGAACGGGACGGTGCAGGGCAGCGACCTGAGCATCACCGGGAAGGACGTTCCCGCACCGGTGAAGGTGCCGGGAATCCAGCTGGCGCTCACGCCGCAGCAGATCCGGTCCAACGACTTCACGGCCAACGCCGGGGGCACGAATGTCTCGGTCAGGTTCGCGATGGCGCAGTACACGACCTCTTCGCCTGTCATCGACGCCGTCGTCCGAACGGCGAATGCGAATGTTGGCGAGTTGCTGGCGATCGCGCAGGCCGCAGGCATTACCGCGGCGGACGGCATGACCGGCAGCGGCACGATCTCGCTCGACGTCACGGCCAAGGGGCCGGTGAAACGCTCGGAGGCGATGCAGTTCTCGGGCACCGGAAGCATTCAGAACGCGTCGGTGAAGTCGCCGCAGATGAACGCGCCGGCCAACGTGCGCGCGGCGAACATCCGCTTTACGCAGAACTCGATGATGCTCGACGGCGTGCAGGCCTCGATAGGCAGCACCAACGCCACAGGCAACATGACGGTGCGCAACTTCCAGGCGCCCAACGTGCAGTTCACGCTCAATGCCGACAAGCTCGATGTGCTGGAGTTGCAGAAGATCTTCAATGCGGCCCCGGCACCGACGACGGCGGCCGGCAGTCTTTCGATCGTGCCGGCGGCGCACGCACAGTCCACGGCGGCCCAGCCGAGCATCATCACCCGCATGACGGGCGGCGGCAACGTATCCATCGGCAACATTGTTTACGATCAACTCAATCTTCAGAATGCGCGGACGAACATCGCACTTGATCGCGGCGTCATCCGGCTGAACCCGGTGAACGCGCTTCTCTATGGAGGCCAGGCCAACGGACAAGTGGTGGTGGACATGCGCGGCCAGACGCCGGTTTACAACATCGCCATGCGGACCCAGAAGGTCGATAGCAACCGGTTGATCGCCTCCGTGTCGTCGGTGAAGGAGGTGCTCTACGGCCTGCTCGCGTCGAACATCCAGGCGTCATTCGCGCAAGTGCCGAGCGGCACCGATATCGCCCGCACGCTCAACGGACGCGTGTCGCTGAACCTCGCCGAGGGCCGCCTGGCGAAGGTGGACATCCTTCAGCAGTTGTCTTCCGTCGGGAAGTTCCAAACCCTGGGCCGCGCCGGGCAGGACTTTACGCGGTTGCAGCAGTTGGCCGGTGACTTCGAAATTCGCAACGGGGTCGCGAGTACCGACAACCTCAAGGCCCTGATCGACGGCGGAACGTTGGCCGGTACGGGGTCGGTCAACCTGGTGGACCAGTCGATCAACATGCGGTTGACGGCGGTACTCTCCAAGAACTACAGCCAGATGGTGGGCGGCAACAGCGTCGGCGGTTTCATGCAGACGGCCCTGGCCAACAACAATGGCGAACTCGTGTTGCCGGTGCTCGTGACCGGGACGTTTCAGAACATGAGTTTCGCGCCCGATGTGCAGGCAATCGCGCAGATGAAGATGCAGAACCTGCTGCCGAGCTTCTCGAACCCAGGACAGCTGACGACCGGGATCCTCGGCGCCATCGGTGGCAAGGGCGCCGGGAAGCAGGGCGGAGTCGGCGGCATACTCGATGCCCTGAGCGGCAAGCCGAAGGAGAATCAGCAGTACGACCCGAACCAGCAGCCCAATGCCGCCGGCACCAACGCTCAGCCGCAACAGCAACAAACGCAGCAACAGCAACCCTCTACGACGGACACGGTCAACAGCATCATCGGGCTGTTTGGGAAGAAGAAGCAGCAGGACAACCAGCAGCAACAACCACAGCAACAGCAACAGCAACAGCCCGCACGTTAGATCGAATCTGAGGAACATCGAGACGCCGCCCTCCCCAGGGGCGGCGTTGTTGTTTTGCAATACCGGCGTAACGGGGCTGAAAAGCTCCCGCTGCTCAGAAGGCTCAGCAGCTTAGAAGCTTAGTAGCTTAGAAGCTCAGTAGCTCAGTAGCTTAGTAGCTCGCCGTGCACCTAAGCTGCTCACGGAAGGAAATAGCCGGCGCGGGCACTGATCTTCCAGTCACGCGGTTTGGCGGGCACGATCTTCACGCGGCGGAACCCGGTCTGGCTGGCGGCCTGTGCCGCCGGGAACACCAGCGAGTAGCTGGTGCGCATATTCGTCCCGATTTGTTCGAGAGCGTTCCCGAGGTTGGAGGGTTCGACGAAAACGGCTCGCCCGCCCGTAGCGGAACTGAGCATGTGCAGCCGGTTGAGCGCGTCCCGGTCCACGTCGCCTTCCGTAAACGACACGGCGAAGACGGTTACACCGTGCTGGAGCGCGGCTTCGACGGCATCGTCCAGGCGGCTGTAACTCACGTTGTCTTGTCCATCGGTGATCACCACGAGTACCCGGCGGCCTTGCGAAGGCGCGTGCGCAAGGTGCCGTTCGCAGGCCTCGACCATGGCGTCATGCAGACCGGTCAGGCTCGTAACGCGAAGCTCGCTCACGGCCTGTGCGAGATCTGCGGCGGATTCAGTGAAGGGGCGGACGACCCGCAGGCGGCTGTCCAGCGACGCCAGCATCAGGCGATCACCCGCGCGGAAGGTGTGCTCCAGCAGCGCTCGCGCGAACTGCTGATGTTGTCCCAGGCGCTCTCGCGTGGACTCGCTGGTATCGATCAGCAGGACGAGGTTCAAGGCAAGTTCGGCGCCGGCGCGGAAGTCGATCAGCCGTGGCACCAGGCTGCTGTTGTCGTACACGCGCAGATCGCCGGCCGTCAGCCCCGGCACGAGTCGTCCGGTGCTATCGGAAACCGTGAAGTCGATGCGTACCTCGCGGACGTGCTTGACAACGGTGAGGGGGGCGGTCCCGGATGGTTCGGGCGAGGCGTCCGCCGGCTCGAGGCAAACGGCACTGGGGCAAACGAGTACAAGAATTGCGAGCAACAGGTGCAGGCGCATACGTGTCCTGGAACGGACGAAACGCGCCGGATTGTGACCGCCCCGGAGTTACTTCGGTGCGAATCGACGGCGAGATGTTCTTCGTCCAAAAGGTTGGCTTGCGCGGAAAATCCCAAGAGGTCGCGCCATAACTCGCAACGTACTCTGGATTCGGCTCTCCAGATTCCGTTTTCGGTTGTAAGTTGCTGAAATCAAGGCGAAAACAACTTTGGTTCCGCGCCTCGGTTTGGAACCACGGATGCCTATCCACAGGAGTGAATAGGAGTATCCGCTGTGGAACCGACTCTGGTTGTTATAGGCATCAGCTACAAGACCGCCGCGCTGGCCGTACGCGAGCGGTTCTGGATGCCTGTTGCACGCCAGGTCGAGGCCTTGAGGCACCTGGTCCGCAGCGAGGGCATCGATGAGGTTGCCGTAATCTCCACCTGCAACCGCACCGAGTTTTATCTCTGGACGGGCAATCCGTCGGACGCCTCGAACTCTGTTCTCCGCTTCCTCACTCAAAGCCACGATCTCAAGCTCTCCGACTGGTCGAACTTCTATCGCCTGGTGGACGACGCGGCCGTCTCGCATGTTCTCCGCGTGACCGCCGGACTCGACACGCGAGTGTTCGGCGAGCCGGACGTGATCGACTCCGTCATGCGGGCATGGAGACTGGCTCAGCGCGCGGATAGCACGGGCCGTTTCCTCGACTCGATCTTCACGCGCGCGGTCAAGTGCGCGCTTCGCATCCAGTCGGAACTGCCTGACGCCCAGGATGTCGTTCCCGTCAGCGTTGCCGCCGTTCGGCAGTGCAAGGCGGCTATGGAAGACCTCGCAGGGCGCTCGGCCCTTGTGATTGGTGCCGGACAGATGGCGGAGGCCGTCTGCCTGCAGTTGATCGATTCAGGCGTAAAGAACATCGTCATCTCCAGCCGCACACACGCGAAGGCGGAGGATCTGGCCGCGCGCATCGGCGCCAAAGCTGTTCCCGTGGATGCGAGCGCGCCGGAACTAGCGAAGGCCGGCATCCTGGTCGCGGCGGCGAGCGCCGAGCGGCCCGTGATCTCGCGGGAACAGGTGGAGACCGCGCTCGGGATTTCCAAGAAGGCGTTGGTCATTGTCGACCTCGGAGTCCCTCGCAACGTCCAGTCGTCGGTGCGCACGCTTCCGGGCGTGACGCTGTTCGATATCGACGATCTTTGCGAGAACACGCGCCCGAGCGTCGAGGTGAAGATTTCGACCAAGCAGGCGGAGCACGCCGTGCGCCAGGAGTCGTCGGGTCTGTTGCGCTCATTGCTGAGCGAGAACGTCATCCCGACCATCGCCAGCCTGCGTCAGCAGCTTGAACGAATGGCGGAGCAGGAGCTGACCACGGTCAGCGACCACATGGGTCCACTGACGGCCGACCAGAGCGAGTTGCTGCGGGCGTATGCGTCGCACGTGACACAGCGAATCACGGCCACGGTGGCGAGGAACCTCAACGTCGTTTCCGGCGTTGCCTCGACCGACCAGTTGAACCGCACGGTCGAGCTTTTATTCGATTTGAAACACGAGCGGAACACTTACCAGCTCGCGAAGGAGTCGTAGATGTCGTCCCCCACTACCCCCGCAACGCCAAACCGGATGACCGCGGTCCAGGTGTATGCGCTGGCCGTGATCTGTTTTGTCGTTGGAATCACCCTTGGCTACCTCGTTCGTGGATCGGCGTCGCAGGCGACGCAGGGTGCCGCCCAGCACCTGCACGCGGACGGCACTCCGCATATCGAAGGCGAAGACCACGGCGCACCCGCCCAGAACCTGGGACCTGGTCAGCTGCGCCAGATGCCCGAGGCGAATCCCGCCGAAGCCGCAAGCGAGGCTGTGAAGCCCGTCCTCGAGCAGCTTCAGAAAGACCCGAAAAACTTCGACCTGCTGTTGAAGGTCGCCAACACGTACTACGAGCACAAGGCGTTCAAGGAATCGGTCGATTATTACGAGAAGGCGCTCGCCGTGAAGCCTGACTCCCCGGACGTCCTGGTCGGCCAGGGTTCTGCGTTCTTCTACCTGGGCGATGCCGACAGCGCGTTGAAGCGATTCGAGACAGCGCTGAAGCACAAGCCGGGATACCACAAGGCGCTGTTCAACATGGGCATCGTCCGTTGGCAGGCGAAGAAGGACCCCGCCGGCGCCGTCGCTGCGTGGCAGGAACTGATCGCGAAAAACCCCGACCATCCTATGCGCGCCGAGGTGGAAGACTGGATCCAACGCGCCAAGGCGCATAGCAAGATGGGTAAGAAGTCCTAACGAAGGCTTAATCCCGAGGGTCGGCGGGGAGTTCATCTTCTTTCATACCCACGCCCGCGACCGTCACTGATTCAGCGCGCAAGTTGGCGCTACCCCAGGACAGCGTGTCCTACCCTGTCCTGGGGACTTTCAAAAAACAAGCTACTGAGCTGCTAAAGCCACTAAGCTGCTAAACAATTGGCTGACTCCGCCGATGAGGCTGAGCTGCTGTGGCAGTCACGCGGCGAGGTGCTCAGTAGCTTAGTAGCTCAGCAACTTAGCAACTCAGTAGCTTCTTTTCACGCCTGCGCGCTGCTTGCCTCGTCCTCGTCGGAGTGCATGAGGCCGAATTTCTTCAGCTTGTAGCGGAGAGCGTCGCGACTGATGTCCAGCAGCTTTGCCGCCTGCGTCTGATTGCTGTTGGCGTTGCGCATGGCGATTTCGACGAGCGCACGCTCCACCTCTTCGAGCGACGTGCCCCCCTCGGGAATTGCAAGCTTCGGCAGCATTCTGCCGTTGGGCAGTGCGGTGCTGCCGGCCGCCGGGCCACTGCCCATGGCCGTAGCCTCGAAGGCCGTGAACTGCGACTGCTGCTGTCCGACGGCGAACGGAAGATAAGCCGGGCGCAGCCGGTTCTCGTCTTCGAGAATCATGGCGCGCTCGATCGCGTTCTTCAGCTCGCGCACGTTGCCCGGCCAGTCGTGCTTCATCAGCAGGCGGCGGGTCTCCTCGGTGATCCCGTGAACGTTCTTGCGGAACTTGCGGTTGTAGCGATCGATGAAGTACTCGACCAGCGGCAGGATGTCTTCCTTGCGGTCGCGCAGCGGCGGCAGGAAGATCGAGATGATGGCCAAGCGATAATAGAGGTCTTGGCGGAACTGTCCTTCCCGCACTCCACGTTCAAGGTCGCGGTTGCTGGCGGCAATCACGCGAACGTCAACCTGCATGTCGCGCACTCCACCGATCCGCCGGATCACCTGGTCTTCCAGCACGCGCAGCAGCTTCGCCTGTAGCAGCGGAGACAGCTCGCCTATTTCATCCAGGAACAGCGTGCCACCGTCCGCCATTTCGAACAGGCCCTTCTTCATAGCCTTGGCGTCGGTGAACGCGCCGCGTTCGTGGCCGAAAAGCTCGGCCTCCATCAAGGTCTCCGGGATGGCCGAACAGTTGATGGCGACGAACGGCTTGTCCTGCCGGTGACTGTTGTAGTGGATGGCCTTGGCAATCAGGTCCTTGCCCGTGCCGCTCTCGCCCTGGATCAGGATCGTCGTTGCCTCGCTGGCGGCGACCTTGTTGACGAAGTGCATCAGCTCGGTCATGCGCTGCGAGACGCCTACGACTTCGTGCAGCCCGGCGCGCCGCCGCACCTCGCCTTTGAGCGACTCGTTCTCCGAGCGGAGACGCGTCGCTTCCAGCGAGTTGCGGATGGCAACTTCCAATTCATCGTGGAAGTCGGCGCTCTTTTCGACAAAATCGAATGCGCCCAGCCTGATCGCGTGCTTGACGTCATCGACCCGGGCGTCGGCCGTGATCATGATGGCGGCGCGGACGTCCCCGGCCCTCTTCATCTGCTCGAGGACCTCGATCCCCGACATGTCGGGCAGGCGGACGTCGAGCAGCACCAGATCCGGAGATTCCTGGTGCGCCATCTTCAAGCCGTCGATGCCGTTTTCGGCTTCGACAACCTGGTAGCCCCACTCCTCACACTTCTGCCGTAGAGACCAGCGGAGCAGCTTCTCGTCGTCTACGATCAGTATCTTTTCAGCAGGCATGGATTCGTTAACTTTACTATGCCGCGCAGGCGGGGCGCTTAAGGCTTATTCCTTGACCCGCTGCAACGAGGTATCAGTCGCCGGCGCTCCGGCGTGTACTACTCTGGCCTTGGGCAGCGCGATGGTGAACCGGCTGCCTTTGCCGACCCAACTGGTCACGTCGATGCGCCCGCCGTGGTCTTCCACGATGCGCTTCGCCAGCGACAGTCCCAAACCCGTGCCGTTGCCCTTGGTGGTGAAGAAGGGCCGGAAGATATTGGCCAGGATCTCCGGCGGAATGCCGCGTCCTGTGTCGGTCACCACGACCGACACCATCTCCTGTGCTTCTTCGAACTCGACCCGGACGCTTCCGTTCTCGCCGCACGCCTGAATGGCATTGAGCAGCAGATTCAGCAGCACCTGGTGAATCTGTCCCCTGTCATGTTCTATCGGCGGCAGGTCCTGTTTCACCAGTTCGATGGAGACTTTCTTGGCTGCCGCCTGGTCGCGAGCGAACAGCACCGCGTGCTCGGCCGTGGAAACCAGATCGGCCACGCGGAACTGCGGCGTCTTGGGACGCGCGATGTCGAGCAACTCGGTAACGATGCGGTTGATGTGGCTGACTTCGCTGCGGACATCGGCCAGCACGGCGCGCGCAGGGCTCTCCTTGGGCAGGTCGCGAGCGACAACGTCCATGACGCCGGAGATTCCGGCCAGAGGGTTGCGGATCTCGTGCGCCAGTCCGGCCGCCATCTCGCCTAGGGTTGCAAGGTGTTCCGCGCGCGACATCTGCGTCCGGTGCAGCCGCTGGATTTCTTCGCGACTCTCTCGCAGTTGCCGGACCATGTCGTTGAAGTCGCGTCCGAGGTCCCCGATCTCGTCGTTGCGCTCCGCGAAGTCCACTTTGACATGGAGATCGCCTCCGCGGACCTGCGCGATCTTCTCCTGTAACTGGATCATCGGACGCCGGACAACGATGGCGAGCACCATCAGCATCACGGCGCAGATCGACACCGCACCCGCCGTGGCGACCACAAGGACGATGTTGCGTTCCGGGTCGCCCAGCGAGAGCGTCACCAGGACGAACAGCAACAGCCCGTTCAGCAGAACGGCCGCGACGGGCAGGACAGCCTTAACCTGCCAGTTCATGCGAACTTGGCTCACGCCGGTTGACTCCTCGGGCCGGCCCGTGCGGAAAGCAGCGCCAAAGCACTTTAGAAAACGACGAGCCGTTTTCGCAGCTCCGCATGGCAGGCAGACTGCTTCCATTATGGGGGTGCCCACCGGCCGGGAACAAGCGACGTAGCAGCTCAGGCTGCTACCAGCGCGGGTTCAGCGCAAAAGCAAACTCCCCGGCATACCGCCGGGGAGCGCGAACTACAGATTGGCCCAACTGCGTCTTTCCAGTGCGGCGTGCCTGGCCGAACTTCGAGCCGTAGTGCGAAACCCGCCGCGGGCCTGACTCCCGCGCCTCACGAGTAAGCGTGCAGGCCGGGGAGAAGGTACGTGACACCGAAGAAGGTGAAGATCACGACGGCGAAGCCGAGGATCGCGAAATACGCCGCACGGCGTCCGCGCCAGCCGCGGGTGATGCGCATGTGGAGGTAACCGGCGTACACCAGCCAGGTGATGGCGGCCCAGGTTTCCTTCGGGTCCCAGCTCCAGTAGGAGCCCCAGGCCTGGTTCGCCCAGTACGCGCCCGTGGCGATCATCAGCGTCAGCAGCGGGAACGCGATGCCGATCGTCTTGTAAGTCACCTGGTCGAGGTTGTCGGCCGAAGGCAGCATCTTCTGGAGGCCTTCGCGGCGCCACAACATGAGCAGGAACAGCAGACCGGCGAAGATGCTGCCGACCATGCCGGAGAGCAGGAACGGGCTCGCCGGGAGCGCCGACCGGAACAGGCCCTGGACCTCTGCGGAAGGATACGCGCCGTTCTGCACGCGGAGAACGAAGACGATCAGCGCCATCGCCTGCAAGAGGATCGTGAGGAACATCCCGCGGTTCGCGTAGACGTAGAAGTTCTCATCGTTCCTGAACCTCGCAACGAAGTACAGGGCGATGGGGATCACCGTCGACAGCAGGACAAGCACGAAGATCCAGCCGAGGTCGGGGACGATGGCGAACAGCCGCTGTCCCTGGGCTACGAAGATCTCGCTCTTCTCGTTGAAGTCCCAGCCGATGACCGCCAGACCGCCCGAACGGAAGCGCGTGGCGACGATCGAGATGTAAACGACGGCCATGCTGATGGCCGTGAGCACCTGGAACGTCTCGGTCTTCATGTCGTCCTGGATCAGGAACATCATCGCCAGCGCGAAGCTCACGGCGCAGGCGGCGTAGGACAACATCGCCAGCGATACGTGCACGTGCAGCCACGTCGATTGGAGCGCGGGGACCAGCGGACGAACATCGCTCGGCATCAACTGCATCAGGATGACGCTGACGACCGAGATCGGCATCGTGATCGAGCCGATGATCTTCACGCCATAGCCCTTCTCGGCGATGAGCGTGAGCAATGCCACGGTCCAGACGAAGCTCAGCAGCATCTCGTACATGTTGGAGAACGGCGGGCGTCCTGCGATGTACCAGCGATGCCCGGCGGCTGCCGTGTTGGCCAGGAATCCGATGGCGGTCGCTATCGAGGCGAACTTCACGTAGCGTTCGATACCCGTTACACCAAAGCCCATGTAGAGCGCGCCGGCGCCGGCGTAGAAAATCAGCGAGACGAACAGCATGTTGCTCTCGCCATAGATGGGGCCGGTGTGGGCTTTTGCGACATTCAATAGCGCCCAGATCAGCAGGAATGCCATCCCCAGGGCGACCGACACCAGCAGCATGTTGCCGCCGGCTACCGGCTGTTGTTCTGCTCTTGCTCGAGACATCACTGACTCCTTATGAATAGCCGCCATTAAACGTGGGCCAGCTCACGTCCGGATTTCTTGCCGCTCGCCGGGGGGCCGACTTCCGTGCCGATTTCCTCGACGATGGCCTTGAACTTCTGTTCGAACTTGTCGCGATTGCGGTTGCAGGCGCCACCGATCCACAGCACCTGGCCGTTGGCCGGGTCCTGGACCACGACGGCCCATAGCCGCATGTGAACCATGTAGAAGACGATGCCGAGCCCCAGCGCCATCAGCACTACGCCGGCCCAGACCGCCCACTCACCAGGCTGGTACGAAACTTCCAGGCCGGTGTACTTCGCCATCTTGATGTCGCTGGCGGCGAAGCGATATGGCGTCTCTTCCAGGGTGACGTTCGCCTTGCGTGGGATCAGCCACATCCTGGTTTCGGCGCCGCTCTTGTCCACCAGCGCCAGCTGGAAGGCCGGATCCACAAGGTTCTCGGACTTCTGGAAGACTTCGCCGTCCTGCACGTAGTACTCAGGGATGAAACGCAGCACGCGAACCGAGTAGTTGTCGTCAATCGCTGCCGTTTCGTTCAGGCCAACCCAGATGCGCTTGCCGTTCAGGTCTTCAAGGCCCCTTGCGGCGACGAGCTCGACCTTGTCCATCTTTCCGGACTCGCCCATGCTTGCCTGGTACAGCTTCACTCCGCGATACGTCATCGGGTCGTTGACGATGATGTGCTTCTTCCTGGCTTCGCGGCCGTTGTCCACGATGACCAGGTCGGACCAGTACTTCTTCGGGGCGCCGTTCTCATACGTCTCCATGCCAACGTTGTCGCAACGGACGGAGAACGGAATCTCCCTGGGCTTGCTGCTGCCGTCGGTCCCGCGGAGAGTGATCTTGTTGGCCGATTCGCCCTTGAGCACCTGCATGAAGCCGCGATAGCCGACCAGTCCGTCGATAATGCCGCCCATGAAGATCAACAGCAGGCTGGCGTGTACGACGTAAACGGCGAATACGCTGAAGCGGTGCTTCTCGGAGTAGATCGAGACCTCTTCGCTGTCCACGATGCGTTCGACCGGCATTCCGTGCTTACGGAAGGCGCGCTCGGTGGCTTCCAGCGCCTTTGCGGCGTCGGCAACAGGAATCGTGGCTTTCAGAGGAAGCGAGGCGCGAAAGTGTGGCTCGGTGCGGCGATAGGGACGGGCATAAAAGCGCCAGGCGTTCGGCCAGCGGTCGATCGATACAAAGATGATGCTCAGGCTCACCAGTCCCAGCAGGGTCAGGAAGTACCACGTGTGATAGATGTCCGTAAGACCGAGGCGATCCAGCCACATTAACGTGGTGGGGGAGTAGGAGCGCTGGATCTCCTCTGCGTCTGTCGTAGGCCGCTGCAGGATGACGGTTCCAACCGCCGAGAAGAGGACCGTGACTAACAGAAGGATGATGCCGGTGCGCACCGAAGCGAGCGTTCTATAAATCTTGTTCCAGGTACTGACGACTGCCATTGACAGGCTCCTTGCGTGTGCTCGATGACGACGTTGCACGTTCAAGGCCAGAGTCGCCAATCCAGATAAGTGCCTCTAGAACAGCTTCTTACGAACACTCGCAAGTCCGCTGTTGCGTTGGGTTTGTGCGATATCACGCAGCGTGGTGATTATCCCCACACAGTTGGCTCCGCGAGCATCCGCCCAAGGCCCGACATTGCGCCCGCATCACGAATAGCGACTATTCACTCCAGATAATCGAATCAGCGTTTTACGAGCACGGCGCCTCGTCACGAATGTGGTGCGCGAGTTTTCGCCCAACCCGGCGTCCGGTGTGGGTTTTCACGAGGCGATTGCGGAAGAAGTCTCAATTGAAACTCGATCCGAATCGGGAAAAACTTGATGCATCTCCAACGCATGTTGACGAATGTTCTCTGGATTCAGTGACTTGCCCGCATTCGGAATGCGCGGGCCATTTGCGGCCAGACACGTGCATAAGCAGCAGCGGAGGTAGATGTGAAGCGCGGTCTCCAATTCTTATCGATTCTGATCCTCGCATTACTCGCTAGCCCGCTGTACTCGGCGAAGCATCCGGTCCCTTTGGAGAAGAACACGGATTCCGCGAAGTGCATGGAATGTCACGAAGACAAGGGCAAGGGAAAGGTGGTCCATTCGGCGATCGCGACAGGGTGTACAAGCTGTCATGAAATCCGGGTATCGAAAGACGTAACCCGCGTCAAGCTGATCACCACCACGACACAGGCCCTCTGCTTCACTTGCCACTCCGATAAAAATCCCTCCGAAATCAAAGGTAAGGTTCACAGCCCGGCGGTTCGCGACTGTGCCAAGTGCCACGATCCGCACACGACCGACAACAAGAACCAGCTGCTGAAGCCGGTTGCGGGCGAAACCAAAGAGCAGAACCTCTGCCTGTCGTGCCACAAGATCGGCGTGGATGTCCCCAAGGGCGGAAGCCGTCACGCAGCGCTCGACAGCGGCTGCGATACCTGCCACACGACCCACAAGACGGGTGACGCCAACCAGCGCGAATTCAAGTTCCACCTGAACAAGGCGACGCCGCAGCTCTGCGCGGACTGCCACGATCCGAAGGACGCGGCGCTCGCGAAGGCGCACCAGAACCAGCCGATCGACAAGGCGGATTGCATCACCTGTCACGACCCGCACCAGTCGAACGGCCCGAAGCTGGTCCAGAAGTTCGCGCACCAGCCCTTCGCCGACAAGTCGTGTGACGCCTGCCACGCTCCGGCAAAGGACGGCAAGGTTGTGCTGACGCAGGACGACACGCGCGCACTGTGCCTCACCTGCCACGACGACAAGGCGAAGCAGATCGAGGGCGCGAAGGTGCAGCACGCCGGCGCCATGGGAGCGTGTACGGACTGTCACGACGCGCACGCCGGCAAGACCCAGGGATTCCCGAAGCCGGACGCGGTGAAGGCTTGCCTCAACTGCCACGCGGACCAGGCCGAGCAGCATAAGAAGAAGCACCTGCACCAGCCGGCCTTCGAGCAGGGATGCGCAACCTGCCACGAGCCGCACGGCGGTGAAAACGCCAAGCTGCTCCGCGCGAACACTCCGAACAAGCTTTGCCTGGAGTGCCATGGCCCAGAGTCGCAGCCGGTCAAGCTGGAAGCGCAACACCTGGTCACGATCTTCAACGGCAAGGTGAAGTTGCCCGAAGACTACTTCAACACGGTGCCGCGGATCGCCATGAAGTACGGTCTCGGCCACCCGGTGGACCGGCATCCGGTAAAAGACCAGATGGATCCCACGGACGTCACCAAGGTCCGTGTCGCGATTAACTGCGCCACCTGCCATCAGCCACACTCGTCTGCGCAGCCGAACCTGCTGGTGAAAGACCAGGCCAACAACATGATGTTCTGCGCGAGCTGCCACAAGGATCTGGGTAGGTAGTAGCGATGAGAGAAGTAACGATGTTCAAAGGCCAGCAAAACTCGAAACGGCGTACGGTGGCGGCGGCACTGCTGATGCTGGGATTCGCCATCCTGCTGTGCGCCCCGGCCGTAGTGTTCGGCAAAGACAAGAAGAAGGACAACAAGGCCGAAGAGAAGCCGAAGCCTCACTGGCTCGACGTGCTCGACTACTCCAAGATCGTGTGGCCCAACCCGCCGGCGATCACGCGCGTGAAGTACTTGAACTTCTTCTCGGGTGAGAGGTTCAAGGAAAAGAAGCAGGAAAAGAAGAAGGGCGCGTGGATGGACCGCCTCGCCGGAGTTGCCGTAGGCGAGCAGGGCAAGAACGAGAAGCCTCGTTTCCAGCTGGTCATGCCTTACGGCATGGCGGTCGATTCCAAGAATCGCGTCTACATTGCCGACCGGAAGGTGAGTGCCGTGTTCGTCGTCAACACGGAGACGTGGGAATTCGAGATGATCAAGAACGGGCAGCACGCCAAGTTCGGAATGATCATCGGCCTGGCAATCGACGACAGCGACCGCATCTTCGTCTCGGATAGCCTGTTGAACCGCGTGTTGATCTTCACGCCGGATTTCAAGGCCGAGGCCAGCATCACGGAAGGCATGAGCGATCCGGGTGGGATCGCGATCGACAACGAGAACCGGTTCCTTTACGTTGCCTGCGCCGATCTCGACCAGATTCTCGTGTATGACGCCGATCCGCCATACAAGCTTCTCCGCAAAATCGGCACGACCGGCAAGAAACACACGCTAACGGAGCCCGGCCAGTTGGCCAAACCGACCAACGTGGCAGTTGATGCGGACGGCAACCTGTATGTCACCGACACGCTGAACAACCGGGTCCAGATATTCGATCCCGATGGCAACTTCGTCAGCACCTTCGGCAAAGCCGGCGATGGTCCTGGCTACTTCGCACGCCCCAAGGGCATCGCGGTTGACAGTGACGGGCACGTTTGGGTTGCCGATGCGGTGCAGGACAGAGTGCAGGTCTTCACCAAGGAAGGCAGGCTCCTTCTTTGGATGGGCGGACACGGGATCATGCCCGGTCAGTTCAACACTCTCGCGGGCATAACGATCGACAAAAACAATCGTGTCTTCACCACCGAGCAGTACCCCGGCCGCATGCAGATGTTCCGCTACTTCACGGATGAAGAAGCCCGGGCCGAGAAGGCGAAGCGCGACGCAGAGGAAGAAAAGAAAAAGGCCGCCAAGTCGGGTTCAGCGCCCAAAGAGGCCGAGAAGAGTTCAGAGGCCAAGTCGCAGTAAGACTTCGCCCACGAGTTTGGATAGCTTACGCAATCCAAAAACGGAGCCAGCAATAACGAGACTCCGAAGCAGTAAAGAAGTAGCACTAGCAGTGACATATCAGGAGGTCTTCTTAAATGAAGAAGATGATCATCGTTCTCTGCGTTCTGGCCCTGGCCAGCTTCGCAGCAGCTCAGTCCTACACAGAAGGCACGGGCCTCATGGGCATCGATAAACTCGGCGCTCACCAGAACGGCGGCCGTGGTTGCGTCGGTTGCCACACCCCGCACAGCGGCGCGCGCGGCAACGGCGGAAACTCCGCCGTGGGCGGCGGCGCAGTGACCGATCCCACGACGGGCGACTTCGCCCTGTGGGGACAGGACATGGGTCCGCTTTACGGCGTGACGATCGCGACCGGCCACAACGGCGCATACGACGTCACCCTTCCCGCTGACTCCGAGACGGACGAGCACGTCACGACCGGCATCATGATGTGCCTTTCCTGCCACGACGGCAACATTGCCAAGGGCGCCATGATGACGAACCAGGCGTACGAACAGTCCGCCGGTCTGCTGCCTGCCAGCTACGGCACGCAGCCGATTCCGACCCTGCTCGGCGCTGACGGCACCGCTGCCGGCAACTACAAGAACGATCACCCGATCGGCCCGAAGGCCACCCTCGGTGCCGTTGGCGTTGCCAGCCGCCTGACCTTCGTTCCGGCTTCCGCCGGCACCTGCGTGTACCACGGAGCTCCGATCGACTGCTTGCAGCCGAACACCTCGAACGCCGCCTACATGGCGTTCGTCGCTCACTACGGTGCATTCAACGTCACGATGAAGGCGGCCGGCAACAACTCCGGTGGTCGCGGCCAGTTCGCCGTGATCCCGGCCGGCGCGACGACTGCTGCGGAAGCGTACGTGGTTTGCACCACCTGCCACACGCCGCACTCGATGTACACCTTCAGCGGCAACGTCCGCGGCGCGGCGACCTCCGGCACGTACCCGAGCTACTTCTTCGTAGCAGCTCCGTACAACCCGGGCGCTCCGATTCCGGACGGCACGAAGGCTTCGTCGGCGACCCAGTTCTGCCGCCAGTGCCACTTCACCGGCGCGGGTGGTTCGAACGAAGGTTCGGGCATCATGACGGTTGACACGCAGTTCTAATTGGTCCCTTTGACCGTAGGGGGAGGGAAGGCTTCCTTCCCCCTTTCTTTCAGGTAGTGAGCAGTTCAAGAGGATTTATGCATTTGAAGTTCTGCACCGCCGCTGTAGTCATCCTGGGAATCTCGGTCGCTGGCGCGCAGGTCGCCTCGCACGCTCCGACGACAGTAAAGGCCGCGACCAGCGCCAAAGCCCCTGCACCCACGACCCAGGTGACGGGGAAGCCCGTCGCGCGCGTCAACGGTGTGGAGCTGAGCGACCGGGACCTGCTGCGCCAGATGTACACCATCTTTCCCTACGGGCGGCAGCACGGCGGCATTCCCAAAGATATCGAGCCGACGATTCGCAAGGGCGCCCTCGACATGATCATCTTCGAGGAGTTGCTTTTCCAGGAAGCGAAGCGCCGCGGCCTGACGATCCCTCCGGCTCAAATCGCGAAGGCGGAGAAAGATTTCAGGAAGCAGTTTCCGAGCGCCAGCGTGTTCCAGCAGTACATGGCGATCGAGCACAACAATTCGAAGCAGTCACTGGCCAGGATGGTTCGGCGCTCGCTATTGATCGAGCGCATGCTGAAGACCGAGGTCACGAACAGGGCCGTGGTGACGCCAGCGGAATCGAAGGCTTATTACACGAAGAACCCTGCGCAGTTCCTCCAGCAGGAGACCATCCACATCCAGAGTATTTCGATCCTGCCGCCGGACACGTCAGCCGACGTGCTGCAGGAGGCGCGGAAGCGGGCAGAAGAGGCCGCGAAGGTAGCCAAGGCGGCAAAGAGCTACCGCGAATTTGGATTGCTGGCCGAGAAGATGTCGGATGACGACTACAGGGTCAACATGGGCGACCACAAGCCGGTGGCGCCGGACAAGCTTCCCCCGGAGATCGTCAAGGCGGCCCGCAACATGAAGCCCGGCGATGTGAGTGACCTGATCCAGTTGGGGAACGCATACACGATCTTCCGGCTGCAGGCGCACACGATGCCCGGCAAGATCGCCTATGCCGATGCCAAGGCCAAGCTTGAATCCGACCTCCACCAGGAAAAGATCCAGAAGATCCGTGCCGCCTTGGGCAACAAGCTTCGCAAGAACGCAAAAGTCGAAGTGCTGTAAAGCAGGACGCGTGTGATGTATCAGTACACTCATCTTCGAGACTCCCGACCCCGGCACTCCCTGGCGCGGCACGTTGGCTGGGTGTTGAGTGCTGTGCTGCTCTGCGTTGCCCCGGCGTTTGCGCAGCTTGAGGTGGGTGAAAATCTCAAGATGACGTTGGACGGCTCCTTCGGGTTCGGCTACGGAGGGGGCTGGGGCAACGATGGAGACTCGAGCCGCTCGATCAACTTCATGGGAAGCGGCGGCCTGAACGGGTACTACTACCACCCGAACTTCCTTTCGTTCAATGCCATGCCCCATTACAACCGGAGCAAGAATGACGGCACGAGTGAAACCGTCCTCAACAGCAACGGCGTAAGCGGATCGCTGAACCTGTTCACCGGCAGCCTCTTCCCGGGGTCGATCTCTTTCGGAAAGGAATTCAATAACACCAGGGAGTTCGGCATTCCCGGTCTCAGTGGGCTGAACACCGAAGGAAGCGCCCAGAATTTCGGTATCACCTGGAGTGCGCTGCTGCCGAACATGCCGAGCCTCACGGCCTCTTACACGAACAGCAGCAATTCGTCGTCGATCGTTGGTTTGTCCAGCGAGGCCAAGAGTGCTACCAGGAATCTCAATCTCGAATCGAGATATCAGTTGCGCGGGTACCGGCTGGCTGCTTATTACAACCGGCAAGGGACTGACAACGCATTCCCCGACCTGTGGGGATCTGGCGCGACGGAGAACTCCGGGGCAAATTCGACGTACGGCGTTTCGGTCAATCATCAACTGCCGCTTTCGGGCAGCTTTTCGGCACAGTGGAGCCAGTCCAGCTTCTCGAACAATCAGGACGGTGGCAGGGAGACCTCGGCCCAGAACGCCAGCGTGAATGCGACCATCGCACCGTTCCGCAGACTCAGCATCAGCGGCGACGTGAGATACATGGGCAACCTGTTCACGCAACTGCAGCGCAACATCATCGACGCGGGCGGGACTCCCGTGTGGACCGAGATGGATGCTCAATCCACGGTGTTCACCAGCATGGCCTACCTCTCGATCGGCAAAGGTCTGGCCTTGAACGGGCACGTCACCCACAGGATTCAGAACTACTACGGACGCGAAGTTGTCGATACGCAGTACGGCGGCAACTTGAACTACCGGTACGCGCGGCCGCTGTTCGGCATGATCTACTTCAGTTTCGGACTGGTGGATAGTGCCAACAAGTACGGCAACGGCAATCTCGGATTTTCCGGGAGCGTTGGATTCAGCCGGAGGATTGGGCGCTGGGAGGCGAGCAGCGACTTCTCGTACTCGCAGAACGTTCAGACGCAGGTGGCATGGGTTACCACCAGTTCCTATAGCTACGGCGCGTTCGTTCGCCGGAAGCTGACTCCATATGTGTCATGGCACGCGACGAGTCGTTTCATGCACAGCGGCCTGACGCAGCGCGATGGCGACCTCAACCGTTCCGAGACGCTCAGCACCGGTCTCAGGTTCAAGAGCTACGGCTTCTCCGTCGCGTATTCGCAATCGCATGGCCAGTCGGTGTTGACGCCAGGCGGGTTGCTTACCCCCGAACCGCTGCCGCCGGAGATCTTCGGCGACGACTTCGTGATCCATGACGGGCGTAGTTTCACGGTGACCGGCTATACCTCGCCGATCAAGAGGATGACGATCACCGGGCACTACACGACGATCCAGAGCGACACGTTGTCGCGCTCGTTCCGTTCGCTCAACGATGGCGACCGCTACAACGGGCAATTGGAGTACAGGCTTCGTAAACTCTCGCTGCGCGCGGGTTTCACGCGCACCGAGCAGTTTGTGCTGGCCGGTGGCAACCCTCGAGCGGTGGTAAACTCGTACTACTTCGGTCTGTCGAGATGGTTCAATGTTTTCTAAGCGGCGGGTGCACGGCGAAGCTGCGCGTCGCAGTCTGGCTGTTGTGCCTCGTCACTCTTCTGATCGCGCCGGCCGCGGGGGCTAAGCGACGGAAGCCGCCGGCGGAGACGCCTCCTCCGGACCTGCTGCTGGAAGGCGGACGCAAGCTGACGTACGAACGCAGCTTCAGTTCCGAGAAAGACGTTCGCGGCAAGCCCGGGTTCTGGGGAAAGCTGGTGGACATCGTAGCCGGTGAGCCGGATTACAAGCAGATGTCCCGGCCTTACAGCGTAGCGGTGGATTCGCGTGGAAGAGTGATTGTCAGCGATCCGGGGATGACCGGGGTCCACATCTTCGACGGCGCGCAGAACAAGTACAAATTCCTGGAGAGACAAGACAAGACCAGGGATCCCATGATCGAGCCGCAGTGCGTGGCAGTAGATGGGAAAGACAACATCTATGTCACCGACTCAAAGGCCGGCAAGGTCTTCATGTGGAACGCTCAGGGGAAGTATCTCGGAGTGCTTGGGAGCCTGAAGGGCGGGGAAGGCCTGTTCAAGCGTCCTACCGGCATCGCGATCGACACTGAGACGCAGCAGATCTACGTGACCGATACGCTGCGCGACAAGATCTACGTGCTCGACTCAAAGGGGCAAACGTTGCGGACCATCGGACAGCGCGGCAGCGGCGACGGGGAGTTCAACTTCCCGACCGAAGTGCTGATGAAGAAGGGCGTGCTGGCCGTTGTGGACGCGATGAACTTCCGCGTGCAGATGTTTGATCGCAACGGCGCGTACCAGGGTTCGATCGGAAGTGTCGGCGACAGGGCCGGTGGCATGTTCCGTCCCAAGGGAATCGCGCTGGACTCCGAGTCGCATATCTACCTCGTTGAAGGCATGTGGGGCGTGGTGCAGGTCTTTGACCGGGCGGGGCAGCTGCTGTACACCTTCGGCAACCGCGGAACGAGACTCGGCGAATTCCAACTGCCTGCCGGACTTTTCATCGATCAGAACGACCGTGTGTACGTGGTGGATTCCTTCAACCGCCGCGTCCAGGTGTTCCAGTATCACGGGCTGAAAGGCAAGCCCGAAGGAGCGAAGAAGTGAGAGTCGCTCTCCTCGCCTTTGTCCTGCTTGTCACGTCCGCAGTTGCCCAGACGGGAGACATTCTGGGTGCGCACGACATGTCCAGCGGCGTTTCGCCCGTTAAGGGTTCGATGTCGGCGGCCTGCCTGTACTGTCACGCTCCGCACTCCGGCGTCGGCAAGGGACCGCTTTGGGGCCAGACGCTCTCGACTCAGACGTACTCGCTGTACTCGAGCGAGACCGCCCAGAACGTTCCCATGCAGCCAATGCTGGGCGAGACCAGCACTCTTTGCCTGAGCTGCCACGATGGAACGGTAGCTCCGGGCCAGACGGTGCCCTACGGACAGATCCAGATGTCGGGTACGATGACGAGCGTTCTGAGCACGCAGCTCCAGGGGTCGCATCCCTTCAGCTTGAAGCTCCCCATGCAGGATGCGCCGTCGCTGGTGCCGAGTCTTGTCGCATCGCAGACGACAGCGGACCCCTCCAAGTCCGTCCAGTTGGTCGAGGGGAACATCGAGTGCACCAGTTGTCACAATCCGCACAACCAATACATCGATAAGCGCTCGCCTACGTTCCTGGTGCGCGACAACACCAACGGCGCGCTTTGCCTGGCCTGTCACGAAACCAAGCCGCGAACCGTGAACGCTCGCGAGAACACGCTGGCGCAATGGCCCGCAAGCGTGCACGCGAACAGCTCTGCCCAGGTCAGCAGCACGGCTGGGCTCGGCGGGTACACGACGGTCGCCGAATTCGCGTGTTCTTCCTGCCACGTCTCGCACAACGGCGCGGCCGCAACCAGCCTGCTGCGCAACCCGGCGCCGCCGATCGCGAACGTCGACACCGTTTCGCAGAGCTGCTACGGATGCCACAGCGGCAGCGACAGACTGGTCCAGCCGATCGCGAACGTGTTCGCGGAATTCGAGAAAAAAGGGCATCCGTTCCCCGCGGGCGCGAACCTGCATTCCGCCTCGGAACCTGTCGTGCTCGTGCAGAACCGTCACGCGACGTGTACGGACTGCCACAGCGCGCACGGTTCCAACCAGGTCACGACTTTCAACCCGGCACCCAATCTGCGGCCATCCCAGACCGGAGTGTCGGGCGTTGCATCCGACGGCACGACGCTCACGAGCGCAGCCACCAAGCAGTATGAGAATTGCCTGCGCTGTCACGGGAATGGCTCGGGCAAGCAAGTCCTCGCCGTGTACGGATACCTGCCGACGCGCGCAGTGTTCGCCGGCGATCCGCTGAACCTGATTCCCCAGTTTGGCGATACTGCGGTGTCAAGCCACCCCGTGATGCGAGACGCGAAGGGAGAGTCGCAGCCCAGCCTGTTGACCTCCATGTGGGATATCTCCGGCCAGGCACAGACGCGCCTGATGGGAACGCGTATCTTCTGCACCGATTGCCACAACAGCGACAACAACCGCGAGTTCGGAGGCACTGGCCCGAACGGTCCTCACGGCTCGAAGAACGCACACATCCTGGAACGGCGCTACGAGTCGAGCCAGGTGGCTGCGGGCACGTGGCCAGCGGGAGGCCCGGGCTCACCGGTGATCAATCTGATCCCCAGTCCGGCGTTGGCTCCTAACGGCGACGGCCCTTATTCGATGTGTGCCAAGTGTCACGACCTGAACAACGTCAACTCGGACGCGAGCTTCGCGAAGCACAGCAAGCACATTCAGCAGGGCTTCTCCTGTTCCGCATGCCATACGGCGCACGGAGTTCCGGCAGGAAGTTCGGGCGTGTCGGGCAGGCGGCTGGTCAACTTCGACGTCAACGTCGTGGCCCCGAAGTCGGGCGTGCTCTCGTACTCGAACAGCACTTGCACGCTGACCTGCCACATGGTGGATCACAACCCGGACGGCACCGTCACTCCTGCCGTGGCAACCCCCTAGTTCCGGCCTGCAAGGGTCGAAAGCTATCCTGAACCGGCTATACCGCCGATGCATGAGGTGTTGGCTGGAGCCAGCCTTCGGGCCTTAGGTTCGCGGCCACGAAGACCGGAGCCTTGCCGGGGTTCGGCATCGACCTTCGGGGTTCCGGGTGTCGGCTCAGATCACGTGTTCCGAAAACAAAAGGAAAAGCCCGCAGCGGTGCCGCGGGCTTTTATCTTTTTCCCGGCTGGATTACATGGCCGGCTTTTCGGTCTTCTGGCCCGGTTTGATGTTGGAGTGCTTCTGCGCCTGGGCGATAAACTGTTCGACCTTGTCGCGGGCTTCGTAGTTCGGGTTCGTCTTCAGCAGGGTCTGCCAATCCTTCACGGCTCCGTCCACGTCCATCTTGCCCTGCCACTTCACGATTCCGCGGTTGAACAGCGCATTTGCCTTGTTGGGTTCCTGCTTCAGCACTTCGTCGAAGGTGGCGATCGCCTTGTCGGCGTCGCCCAGGTACCAGTACGAGGTCGCGAGGTCCGTGCGAACGTTGGTGTTCTTAGGGTCGGCCTGGAGCGACTTGCTGTAGAACTCGATCGCCGTCGGATACTGCTGGGCGTCGTAGTACATGTTGCCGGCGTTCGCCAGCAATTCCGGGTTATTCGGGTCGGACTTCAACTGCGCCAGCACAGGCTCGGCCTGCTTGTCGGCCATGCGCTTCAGTTGTTCGGGCGTAGGCATCTGGCCCGATCCCATGCCGCCCATACCGGCGGGGGCCGCCTGTTCGGAGGCGACGGGTGCAGGGGCCTGCGAGGCGGACCCTCTCAGGAGATATCCAACCACGCTGCCGACCAGCAGGCAGATGACGGCCAGTACGTATGCCTGCGTGCTCGTCCATTCAGAAGTAGTGCGATTTGTTTGCGACATTGTGCTCTCCCTGGAGTTTCTGTCTGCGGCTCCAGACATGAATATCGTATCCGAGGTCCGCACTTACCCATGTGACATCGGTCACAAATGGGAACTTTACAACCCTACCGGAAGCCCAAAAGAGCACGCAAATCCAGCATCTACTCAGCTCGGGGGCGCGGCGCGAGCAGGCTTTCCCGGCGTTCGTCCCACCGGCCTTCCGATGGACTTCCCGGAGGTTTATACTCCTCCCCGCTCGACGAATGTGCTTATTTCCGGGCCCTAACGCACGGGCGAAAGTCGGGTGCTGGCCGCCGAAGTTCCAGCAATCTCACTTCCGGGAGTCCTGATGAGCGACGAAGATCGCAAGCATCCCGACGGGATGTCACGACGAGATTTTATGAAGCTGGGCGGACTGACCGTTGCCGTCCCGATGGTGGTCGGCCCGACCGTGGTGCAGGTCGCAGGCGAAGACGTGCAGGTGTTCGGACCGGGCAAGGCTCCGGTGACGCTCATGGTCAATGGCAAGAAGCTGACGGCCGAGTTGGAGCCGCGCGTCACGCTGCTGGATGCGCTGCGCGATCACTTCGACCTTACGGGCGCCAAGCGCGTGTGCGATCGCGGCACGTGCGGGGCGTGTACCGTCCTGCTCGACGGCAAGCCCGTGTACGCCTGTTCCATGCTTGCCATAGACGCCCAGGGACGCCAGATCACTACCGTGGAAGCGCTGGGTGAACCCGGCAAGCTTCATCCGGTGCAGCAGGCCTTCATCGACAACGATGCCCAGCAGTGCGGATTCTGCACTCCGGGTTTTGTCGTGGCCACCGCGGCGTTTGTCAGCAAGCACCCAAACCCGACGGACGACCAGATTCGGCGCGGGCTCAGCGGCAATCTCTGCCGTTGCGGAACCTACGCCGGCGTCCGTGCAGCCGTGAAGCAGGCGGCGGGAAAGCGAGCGTAAGCCATGTCTCAATACTCGTGGCCTGAAGAATCACAGCGCAAATACATCGGCAAGAGCGTGTCTCGCGTGGACGGACCTGTGAAGGTTACAGGCCGCGCCAAGTACACGCAGGACTTCAACAAGAAGGGCTTGCTGTACGGCAAGCTCGTCACCTGCCCGCACGCGCACGCCCGCGTCGTCAGCGTTGACGTCAGCGCCGCCGAGAAGATGCCGGGCGTGAAAGCCCTCAAAGTCGTCCAAGGGCCGGGAAAGGAAATTCACTGGGCCGGCGACGAAGTCGTGGCGCTCGCCGCCGTAAGCGAGCAGGTGGCGGAAGACGCAGCACGCGCCATCGCCATCCAGTACGAGGTTCTGCCGCACGTCGTCGTGGATGAGACCGAACCGCCGAAGGACATCAAGGTTGCGTCCGGTCCGGTGACCGCCGAGGACATCGAAGACATGTTCGGCAACCAGGTGCCGCTGGAGGAGATCGCAAAGGCACTTGCCGAGCGCGGCGTCTCGACAAAGTTCACGGAATCTCAGTTGAAGGAATACAAGGGGTACGGCGTCCCGGACTCGATCATCAGTGCGATGCGCGATGCTCCCGTGAGGGAAGCCGCTGCCGGATCGAAGTCTCCGTACAAGCGCACGGCCACGCAGCAGGAAGGAGATCCTGATGCGGCCTTCCAGCAGGCGGCGACGGTTAGCGAGGGCCTCTACGGAATGCCGCTGATCGCACACTGCTGTCTCGAGTCGCACGGAGCGGTCAGCGAGTGGACCGATCCCGGCAACCTGCTCGTCCGAATCTCCACGCAGAACGTCTCCGGCATCGCGGCACAAATGGCGGAGCCGCTGAAGGTGCCCGCGTCCAGCATCCGCGTCGAGCAGCAGCATATCGGCGGAGGATTCGGCAGCAAGTTCGGACCGGACAGCTGGGGAATCCTCTCGGCAGAACTCTCGAAACTGGCGGGCGGAGCGCCGGTGAAACTCATGCTCGACCGGCGCACGGAGCAACAAGCGGCGGGCGCGCGCCCCTCGGCCTATGCTCGCGTAAGGATCGCTTGCGACCGGCAGGGCAACGTCACCGCCTGGGATTCCAGTTCGTGGGCGACCGGCGGCCCGACGGGAGGCGGTATGCCTCCGCTGCCGTATGTTTTCAAAGTCCCCGCGCAGCGCAAGGTTCACACCGCCGTGCTGACCAACACCGGTCCGGCGCGGGCTTGGCGCGCGCCCAACCATCCGCAGGCTTGCCTGATCACCATGGCAGCGCTCGACGATGCGGCCGCAAAGCTCGGCATGGATCCTCTCGAGTTCTTCCAGAAGAACATCCAGCTCACCGGTCCCCGGGCCAAGCTGTATGCCGAAGAGTTGAACATCGCCGCCGAACTCATCGGGTGGAAGCAGAACTGGCATCCGCGCACGAGGCTCACGCAGGGACACATCAAGCGCGGACTCGGACTGTCGCTCCACACCTGGGGCGGCCGCGGCCATGAGAGTCATTGCGATCTCACCATCCATCCCGACGGTGCCGTGGACATCAAGATGGGCACCCAGGACCTCGGCACCGGCACGCGGACGGCGGTCCTGATGGTTGCCGCCGACTCGCTCGGAATCCCGATGCAGCAGATCAACCTGTACATCGGCGACAGCCGCTATCCGATGTCGGGCGGATCGGGAGGTTCGACCACCATCGGCGGCGTGAGCGCTTCGACCCGCCGCGCGGCGGTCGATGCGCGCGACCAGTTGCTCGCCAAAGTGGCTCCGGCCCTCAAGTCCGAGCCTGCGAACCTGGAGATTGTGGACGGAGTGGTTCGCGTGAAGGGTTCGACCGCGGGCGGCCTGAGCTGGAAGCAGGCCTGCGCCAAGATCGGCGCGATGCCGATCACGGTGCGCGGCAACAACCCGGACAAGACCAAGCTGCCCGACCTTACGAACAGCGGTGTTGGAGGCGTGCAGATGGCCGACGTTTCGGTGGACACCGAGACGGGCATCGTGAAGATCAACAAAATGGTTGCCGTGCAGGACGTCGGCTTGGTCATCAACGAGAAGACGGCCGCGAGCCAGGTCTATGGCGCGCTCATCATGGGCATCACCTACTCGCTGTTCGAAGAGAAGGTGATGGACCCGGTCACCGGCCGCATGCTGAACCCGAACATGGAGTTCTACCGGCTGGCCGGACTGGCCGACACCGGCGAGCTTGTCGTTCGCTTCATGCGCGGCCCCGAGCAGGACAAGCGCGGGGTCATCGGCCTGGGCGAACCGCCGGTGGTATCGCCCGGAGCGGCGATTTCCAACGCCGTGGCGAACGCCATCGGCGTCCGCGTGCCCAGCCTGCCGCTAACCCCCGACCGCGTGCTGGCCGCGCTGGACCAGCCCACGGCCAACGCCACGACCGCAGGAGGTGCGCTGTGAGACCTTTCGAATACGCAACCCCGAGATCGCGCGAGCAGGCGGTCGGGCTCCTCGGCAGGAACTGGAACGAGTCGGCCGTGCTCGCCGGCGGCACGGACCTGCTTGCATTGATGAAAGACGATGTTGTGGCGCCGAAGCGGCTGGTCAACATCAAGCAGATGGGCAACTACCGCGACGTGAAGGTCGAGGGCAACGATCTCCGCATCGGCGCGCTGGTGACGATGGGCGACCTCGCCGAGAACCCCGAGGTCGCGAAGAGGTTCCCGGCGCTGCACGAGGCGCTGTGGGAGGCCGCGAGTCCGCAGATTCGCAACGTGGCCACCATCGGCGGCAACCTCTGCCAGCGGCCGCGCTGCTGGTACTTCCGCAACGGCATGGGACTCATGCCCAAGGACGCCGGCGGGCAGTCGCTCGTGCTCAAGGGCGACAACCGCTACCATGCGGTGCTCGGCAACGATGGCCCGGCATACTTCGTGAGCCCCTCGACGGTCTCGCCCGTGCTCATCGCCTACGGTGCCCGGGTACGGATCTTCGGGGCCGGCGGTCCGCGTGAGGTCGCGCTGGAGAAGTTCTATCGCGTGCCGCAGTCGGAGAACGAGCGGGAGTTTGACCTCCAGCCGAATGAAGTCGTCACCGACGTTCTGGTGCCTTTAGCCGATGTTCGCGCCGGCTACTACGAGGTGCGCCAGAAGGAAGCTTTCGACTGGCCGATGGCAAGCTGCGCCGTGGCCTTGCGAATGAACGGCAACACGGTGCAGGAGGCTCGAATCGTCCTCGGCCAGGTGGCTCCCGTGCCGTGGATCGCAACGGAGGCTGCGCAGGCGCTCGCCGGCAAGTCCGTGGACGAGCAGTCGGCGATGGCGGCGGCGAATGCGGCATTGGCCGCCGCAAAGAGCCTCGGCCACAACAAGTACAAGATCACGGTGGCGAAGGCTGCCGTGAAGCGCGCGCTGCTCAACGCCGCGGGTCACAAGCAGGCGTAAGGAGGGAACCATGCTGATGCCGGATCATGACCGCTTTGACGTGAGCTGTGAGACGCTCTGCACCGGACTGCGCTGGAAAGGACAGTACGTGCTGGCGGAGCGGGATTCCACCGTCCCTCCGACCAACGACGGCCTGTTCTGGTGCATGTACACCCAGAAGCCATTCGGCCCCGATGGGGAGATTGCAGAGCCGGGCAGCTGCGCCTCGGGGACCCGCAAGTGCCACGGAAGCGGCAGCTGCGGGTAGCGGAACTGCAGCGATGAAGCCGTCTGCTGCCGGGCGGCTTCATCGCTCGATCTTCACCCGGCCTACTTGAGGCTCTTCACGTACGTGGCAACCGCCTTTGCCTGCTGCTGAGTCAAGCCGCTGATGCCCTTCTTATGCGGAGGTTTCTTTGTCTCCGCGCCCTTCGCCAACACATCCACCAGTTCCTGCTCCGAGAGCTTTGTGCCTTTCAGTGCAGGCCCCATCTTGCCCTCGCCAGCGGGTCCGTGACACCCGGCGCACTTCGCCTTGTACAGTGCGGCACCCTCGTCCGCAGCCCAGGCAGAACTGGAGAGCAGAAATGCAATTCCGAACGCGATCGCGTGACGTCTCATCGAAAACTCCTCATCGACGGCAATGATTCCCGTCCAGAGTGGGGCTGGCGCGAGTCCTCATCCAGAACCGGGGCGCAGATTGTAACCCAAAGCCCGATCATCGGGAGCACAACCCCGCGCAACGCGACCTTCACCATGTGACCGCACTCACCAATCCGATGTGCGGACACGGTGTAACCTCCAGATACGCTGCCGGAGCCGGTCCGTGGTGGCGGCCGGCGACAACCCGCGAAGCGAAGGTCCGCCGGTAAACACCAACGAGCCGTTGCCCCGCGTGGCGGAGAGGTCATCATGCGTACTCTGATCCTGGTTTTAGCGCTGTCCGCGCTGGGCGCCGCGCAGCACCCCGTCCCTCAACCGCCGCGATCGCACGGCATCATGGGAAATGCCGATGCTTTCGCCGATGCTCACGTCAACGCCCTGGACCGGCAGGTAGGGCTTTCGGGCGAACAGCGGGTACAGGTGCGCGCTATCTTCACCGAGGAGGCCGGGCGGCTTGGGGCCATCATGAGCGACGGCTCGCTCACACTGGAGCAGCGGCAGGCAAAGCTCCAGAAGCTGCACGTCGAGTCCCGGGAGAGGGTTGTGCAGGTACTCACACCGGAACAACGCTCGCGCATGCCCCAACCGCCTGCCATGCCGGATCCAACTCCGGCGCCGAAGCGCGACCCTCGGTCAACCCGGACGTAAGGTAAACGGGCGCAAGCGACAGGGGCGCAAGGCTTGAGGGCCGCGCCCATGTCCCGGTGGGACCGTTGCCCTAGGCGATGGTTGCCTCGACGATCGACACCCATGACTTCGTCGGGATGATCCGCAGGACACGGAAGCCCGCATTCTTCAGCAGGGTGTGGAACTCGGCCGCCGTGCGTTCGCGCCCGTCGGGGAATACCATCATCTCAAGATCGGCAAGTTTCGATGGATGCGGCTCGGGGCCCTCGGGAACGACAGCGTCCACGATCAGCAGTTTCGGGTTGCTGGCCGAGGCGAGCGCGTTCCGGCAGTTCCTGAGGATCTGCGTGGCGGGTTCATCGTGCCAGTCGTGGATGATGTGTTTCATCAGGCAGGCATCGCCTTCCGGGATGTGCTCGAAGAAGTTGCCGCCGACCACCTTGGAGCGCGCCTCCAGGTCGCCGGTCAGATGCTGAGCTGCGCCCGGCAGGACGTGAGGTTGATCGAAGAGGACGCCCTTGATGTTCGGGTGCTTGCGGAGAATGGCCGCCAGCAGGGTTCCGTGGCCTCCGGCGACCTCGATCAGGGTGCCGATCCCCGAGAAGTCGTACGCATCGAGAATCGCCGGGATCGCTGCCGCCGACAGCGACGTCATGCCGCGGTTGAACAGATCGAAAAACGGTTTGTCCTTCTGCATGTACTCCCAGACTGGCGTTCCGAGCACGTGTGAGGCGGCGGCCTCTCCTGTGCGAACCGACCACAACAGTTCCGAGAAACATTGGAAGTGCTTCGGCTCGGTCAGCCACTTCACGATGTCGAGCGCGCTCCGCGGGTGGTCGCTGCGCAACAGGTCTCCGACCGGGGTCAGCGCAAACGTGCGGGGGCTCACTTCTCTCACAAGCCCGAGCATTTCCGTCGAACGCAACACGCGGTAGAGGCGATCCTCGTTCGCGCCTGTTGCGGCCGCGAGTTCCTGCGACGTCCTGGGACCGCCGGCAAGATGATCGGCGATGGAGAGATTGGCGACCACGCTGACGGCCGCGGAGGCCATGAATCCAATGGAGGCTTGCAGGAGTATTTCGTCCGGACCCGGCTGTGTTGCCGCAGCCATCGCAGTCTGATCGTGCAAAGGTTCACCTCAGGCGGGAAATCGAGAGCGGGAGCGCCGCGAGCGGGCGCGAGGCTCCCGGAACAAGGCGCAAAATCCTATCACAAGCACGGCGGGCGGAAATCACAGAGGCCTGTGACGGGATAGAATAGCGGCAACCGTGGGGTGTTGTATGAAGAAGCTGCTGCTTTCCGCCGCCGTCCTGTTCCTGCTCTGCGCCGTGTCCCTGGCGCAAGTTCGCGGTTCGTACATGGAGACGCGCAGCGCCGACGTTTACACCGGGCAGTGCTTCGCGAACGGCGAAGTCAACCTGAACGGAAGCGAAGCGCTGATCGCGTGGCACATCGACTCCGGAGCGTGGGAGGGCGTGCGCCTCGACGGTACGACGGTCGCCGCCGCCGTACGCGCCAAGGCCACCCTGGGTGATCCCTACGCGGAGCCCTATCCCGCCAAGTCGGTCGTTCTCATCGACGACCGCTCCACTCCGAAACAGCAGAAGGCGCTACTCAGCTTTGCTCGCAGGCAGGCCGGACGGCTGCTCGAGAACGTCGTCCGCGTCGAGCGCCTGCCGATCGTCATGGAAGTTCCAGAAGGCGAACACGTGCATGGTCGGGCCCGTTTCCAGGCCGGAGATATCGCAGCCATTCATACTCGCGGAATCAACGGCAAGGATCATCTCTGCGGGAATGAGGTGACGTTCTATTCGCCGCTGACGGACGTAAAGCACGCCATGGCGGCCGTGGCGCTGAAGGACAGCTACACCGGCCCGGGACTCGGAACGACCTGGACCCTCGAAGGCAAGCGCAGCGCGTTCGTGGGATACTTCGAGGCCGGCGCGCCGCAAGTGGCGCGCACGCATTCGCATTGACCTCGGCTGGACGTGGTGAATGACGGCGGCTTGGGCCGCCGTTTTCGTTGGAGTGCCGCGCGGGAAAGTTGCCACGCCGCCTCGCCAGCAGCTATGTTGCAGTACATAGATGGAGGTTCATCGTGAAGCGCATCGTCTTCATGCTGTGTGTCATCGTGTGTTCGGTGATGTCTGCCTCCGCCGCGGATAAGGTTGAGCCCGCTGGTCCGGTCCCCGCCACGGCGAAGGCGCTGGAAGCGTCGGTTGTGACCGATGGAGTCCGGGTCGTTCTCGCCGACGGGAAGATCGCTGCCGAGATATGGCCGGCCAAGTCGGTTACGGGCGAAGGGAACGCGTCCGAATCCGCTCTGTATCCGGATATCCCCAGGGGAGCGTTCGCCGGCGTGATCCGTTTTCCATCAGGCGCGCAGGACATCCGCGGGCAGAAGATCGCCGCCGGAACCTACACGCTGCGCTACGCCCTGCTTCCAGGCGACGGCAACCACATGGGAGTCACGCCCAACCCTGATTTCTTCCTGCTCGTCCCCGTCGAAGCGGACACCGATCCGGCGACGCCGATGCCCTACATGCGGCTGGTGAAAGCCAGCACGAAGGCGGCGGGCACGGCTCATCCGGCATCGTTCAGCCTCGCGCCGGCCGGCAAGTCCTCGCCTTCGGTCGAGAGCAACGAACAGCAGTACACGGTGGCGACGTTTGACTTGACGGTCGGCGGAAAGAAGACACGTGTCGGCCTGATCGTGGTGGGCGTGGCGGAACAGTAGCGACAATCCGAAAGTGCCTCTCACGCTGGTGCCCCACATCCGCCATCCGTTGGCGAATGTGGGTGTCTGGCAGATACGAATTCCGCATCCGACAATCCCTTAACCAAAAGGCCCCGGAGTTTCCGGGGCCTTGTCAGTTTCGCGACGGCAGTGTCAGATCGAGTCCTCAGCCTCGCCTTTGTTCATGCGAAGGTACACCAGGGAGAACTCGCTTCCTTTCCCGTCCGGCTTCACGGCCACGACACGCTGGTTGCCGTTGGTGCCGGCCTTCAGTTCGATCGCGCCCTCCAGTTTGTCTCCCCCGGTCTTCACGTGGATGCCGTCTCCTTCGCACGACACCGGCGCCGAGAGGTCGTGATTTTCCTTCTTCTCGCCCTTCCCAGCCGGGTTGCACTCCACGGTGTTGCCGAAGCGCTTGATGTCGTCGCGATAGAACGCCAGAACCTTCTCCGGAGGATCGTCGGTCAGGTAGGTCACCGCAACCACCTTCAGGTTGAAGAACGGCGTGTTGATATCGACGTTGGCCTTGGCCTTGTCGTTGTCCTGGTTGTGCTCGCCCGGCTTGAGTCGCGAGTTCGGATAGACCTTCAACCCGGTGTCGCGGGCATCGACGTTGTCGGTGCGGACCTTCAGCCCGCCGAGCGGCGTGGCGATGTCCACCTTCTTTTCCTTCCCGTCCTCGCCCTTTTCGACCCGCATGTTGCACGCGGTCAGCGTAACAGCGAGCGTGCAGACCAAGGCGGTCACCACTGTACGAGAATTGCGGAATTCCATAACCCTCCTCCTGCGCGGACGCGGCCTATCGTGCGGCGGGCAACTCGATGCCGG
>DASPLH010000014.1:0-4667 GCA_035627675.1 Clostridia bacterium | reverse complement strand
CGGCGACCGTTGCGAAGGTGGACTACTCGCAGGAGCCGCCGGTGGAGGCGCACACGTCGATCACCTGGAGTGGACCACAGTTCGCAGAAGCGGAGCAGGATGGAGCGGTGCTACGCCGCACAGCGCAACTAGTTCTGTATTTCTATCCGGAAGAGGGAGCGTAGATGACTACGGATTCGAGCTTGCAGCACGCGCAGCCCTTAGTAGAGCCCGTGCGGGCCTACTTCGCTCCTGTCGATCGACGATCCGGAGAACCCGCAGTATTCGATCCCAGCCGTGGAGCGTTCGACCCGGAGTTCCCACCCGCTCCGTGGATCGACCTTGGACCGATTGAGAACTTCTCGCGAGCTGCCAAGGCCGACGTCCAGTTGCTGAGAGCCGGCCGGTCCAGCAGCCCGCGGGTGCTGTCCAGAAAGTGTGGCGAGACCCGTGTGCAGCTTGACTTCACGCGGTGGGGGAAGTTGCAACTGGCAATCTCGTCAGGGTCGCAGCACTTCAACGTACTCAGCCCGGTGCAGGGATCGGCCGGAGGCGGAAGCGGAGCACCGGCGGAGCCGGCGTGCCCGCTGCTGGCCGGGACAAGCGCAAGTGAACTGGTGATCGGCGCCGACGCGCTGCCGAAGTTCTCGGCCGGCGACCTGGTGGCCGTGGACGACGACTACGAACAGCAAATCGGGTACGTGGGCACGCCGATTTCAGGCGCGTTCGTGGACGATGCGCAGCGTTGGGAAGTGGACGCGGATTACACCCGGCGGGTCACGTTCAACCTCGCGCGAGTGGCGGAGAAAACGGAGACATCGCTGAAGCTGGACAGGCCATTGCCGGGCGGAACCCCGGGGGCGGAGATGAGGGTCCAGAAGGTGATCGGGTTCGTCGATCGCGACTTTGGAGCCTTCGTGCAGGAATGGTCAGCGCTGTTCGTAATGAAGGAACGGTGGGGAGGGCGCGTCTGCCTCTACTATCCGCGACTGCAAACGGCGGAGCCCGGAAGCGAAACGCCGCATGCAATCGGCGAGGACCTGCGGCGGTTGATGCTGCACGCGAGCTTCGTCGCGATGCCGGTGAGGGATTGCATCGATGCGGAGGAGACCGTCTGCTACCGCACGTACTTCCCGGCCAGTGCCGCCGCGGGCTACTGAGGTGACGCGTCTTCCTGGTTGAGATAGAGCATGAGGGCGTGGAGGTCCGCGTCCACGTCGGTGAGCGAATCGCGAAGTTCCTCGACATCGCACTTGATGGAGACGACCAGTTGCGCGAGCGCGTCGCGGTGCGATGCATCGATTGTCAGGAACAACGGAAGAGTGTCGCCGGCGAAGGCGCGCGAGAGCACCACGAAGTCCGCGAGGTACCGGCTGATGTTCGCTACCGCGGGCCTCTCGATGAAACCCAACTCGACCAGGCGGGCCTCAATCGCCTGCTGTAGCTGGATGATTTCGGCAGTGTGTTTCGTAGTCATGAGAGCGGACCACCCCGGTCCGCTGTTTTGTTGGATGCGGCTGAGTTCACGGCCGACCAGGAGAACAGAGTGATCTTAACGATCGACAACCTGGACCTCAGCGGTCCGTTGGACTTTACGAGATTCGTGGATGCGGAGCGGCCGCCAGGCGTCGTGAGGAGACTCAATGCTCCGGCGACGATGCAGGCATCGCTGGTCGCTGCGGCAGGTTCGATGATCCGGCCGCGTGCCGGCGCAAGGATCGTCTTGCGCAAACGCGACGGATCGGCGCTTTTCACGGGCTACCTGGACGAGGATGCCCAACAGGAATATGCCGGCAGGGCTACCGACGGCGCGGTGTTCCGCTATGGCCTGCGGGCGACAGGCGACGAGGCGCTACTCGATCGAAAACCGCTGCCGCTCCAGATGCCGGGATGCACGGGGTCGGCGGGCGCCGCGGTCCGGCGGCAAACGGAGGCAGCGTGCCCGGAACGCTTCGACACATCCGGCGTGGAGGACGTTGCAAGCGCGAGCGTGGGCGGACAGCCCGGTTCGGGGCGATGGTCGGAGTTTGTTGGCGACGTTGCTAACTGTGCGCGAGCGGCGTATCGCGTCGAGGATGAGTGCGTACAGCTGCGAGCCGTCGGTGGTGATGTCCTCACCCTGAGGGACGCCGATCCGCAGTTTGCTCCGGAGGCGCTTGTGTTGCGGCAACCGCACGGGGTCGTGAACGACATGACCGTGCTCGGTGAGTTCGAGCCGCAGATGTACGTCAAGGACTACTTCATCGCGGACGGGCACACGCTGCGCTTCGCGATGTCGCAGCAGCCGTACCTCAGGCCCAGCATCACCCTGCTCGAGGAGGAGTACAGGGAACTCTCTCCGGCGCTTTGGAGCATGTGCGATCCGGCAGGCGCGCTGGGCGTGAGCGGCGGCAGACTCGCCGTTTCGGGCGGCACGGGAAGCGTGGACGAAACCTGGGTTGCGTTGTCCGACCCGCTGGAACTCGGGGGAGCCATCAGTCTCGAGCACGGCAGCGTGAGTTTCGAGGGCGCGGGATCCGGGGTGTTGGGCGGCCTGTACGCAGGCCCGGTCAACAAGGCAGGCTGCATCGCGGGTTTTGAGGTTGTCACGGATGCGAGCGGGTCGAGGATCTACGCGTTGATCAATGCGGCGCGGTGCGGCACTCCGTGCAGCATCAGGGCAGGCCTGCGGTACGTTTTGACAACCCGGCTGTTCACTGCGGAAGCGGTTCGGCTGCTGCAACCGGTTGCTTCGAGTGCGGGAGCCGTGCCGCCGGCCACGGTCGGGGCGGACCTGCGAGTGGTGCTGGAAGTGCACGAGGTCGATCCGGCGAACCCTTCGGTTCCAACGGGCGCTCCGCTCGTGCTCTACGACGGCGTGCTGAGCGCAGCTCCGGCAGTGGCGATCTACGGCGTGGTGAACAGCGCGGACCTCAGGTGCGCCATCAGCTACACGCGAATCCGCCGAACGATGCTGGCAGAGGTTCGTTCGGCTGAGGCGGGAGCTGCGATGCGCACGCGCCTGATTGGCGGCTTGAACGACGGCGCGGATTGCACGATCACGAGCGAACCGGCTGTGTACTTTTACTCCGGGCGGAGGCCAAAGGCCGACGAACTGATCGTAGTTCGCTATCGAACGAAAGGCCGGGCAAGCGCGCGGATTCGCGATGAGGGGAGCGTGGGGCAGCAGTGGCGGAGCGGCTTCGACGGCGTATTCGCCGCCACCTGCCGCATCGAGCGTCCCACGGCACGCACGTCGGCCGACTGCGAGCGGATCGGAAGCGCAGTGCTTTGCGATTCGGTGCAGCAGGCGTGGGAGGGGGAATACACGTCCTGGACGGACCTGCTGCCGCGGGATGTGCGCCCGGGAGATGCGGTGCGGGTGGAACTCAACGGAGCGGGCATTCAGTTCCACGCTGTCGCGCGCGAGGTTCAGATGGAGGTCCGCGATCTCAGGTCGGATCGCGCGCGTGTCACCATCGGCTTCGCCAACGACGCTGCCGCGCCGATTGGAATCGCGATGAGCCCTGCTTCCGGCGAAGACATACCTCAGAGGACCGGGGTGAACGCGCAATCTCTTGAGACGCTGGCCAACGCGGAGATCGCCGAAATCGGCAGTACGACCGTGACGGTCGACGCAGGTTCGGACATGGTCGCGGGCCGCGGAATCGAGGTTCGTCGCGAGGGAGATTTTGGCTGGGGCATGGAGAACGACCGCAACCTGGTAGGCAGGTTCGCCACGCGTACGTTCTCGTTGCCGCGAAACGGCCGGGGCGAGGATTACTACCTCCGAATGTATGACGATTCGACTCCGCCGCGGTACTCGCGGTGGACAACGCTGCTCCATGTGGACGTTCGCTATGACACAGTTTGAGGAACGAGTGCTTCGGGACCTCTCGGAGTTGAAGGCGCACATGCGGTGGATCGTCGGAAACGGGAACGAGGGGAAGGTGCAGGAGATCGAGACGCGATTGCAGAAGCACGAAGCGGCGCTTCAGCGCATGGCAGGCGTCGGCGCGGCGATCGGAGCGGCCGTGACCGCGGTGCACTTCGTGTTTGACTACCTTCGCGTGGGGCACCGATGAGACGGGCAGAATTCCTGGCCATCGCAAAACGCGCCGCTGCCGAGAGTTCAAAGACCAGTGGATTGCCGGCGGAGATCACGGTTGCCCAGGCCATCCTGGAAAGTAACTGGGGCGAATCGGTCTTGGCACGGGAGGGCAACAACTATTTCGGGATCAAGGCGCACGGCAAACATCCGGCGATCGAGCTGCCGACGCTGGAGCATGTGGCCGGACGAAACCGAAGGAAACGCGCACGTTTTGCGCGTTACGCAAGCATGGAGGAGTGCTTCGCGTGCAGGGACCGGTTGATAACTTCCGGAGCGCGATACGCGAAGGCGCGGGCGCTGAGGAGCGATCCTGAGCAGTTTGCACGAGCGCTCGCCGAGCACTGGGCAACGGACCCGAATTACGCGGAGAAGTTGATCGCGATGTATCGTTCCCTCCGTTCGGCAGGGTGTTGAGGCCGGAAGACGATGTGTGTTTCGGGCGGCCTGCGGGCCGTCCGTTCTTATCCTGGAAAGGAGTGGAGATGACGTTTTTGGCGAAGCTGTTGAAGGGAATCTCGTTCGTGCCTGCCGTGGTCCACGGAATCGAAGCGCTGTTCGGCGGCAAGACCGGCGACCAGAAGAAACAGGCCGCTCTGTC
>DASPLH010000013.1:0-18197 GCA_035627675.1 Clostridia bacterium | reverse complement strand
CGGGCCAAACGTGTGTTCAGGAGCGAGGACATCCGAAATGATTGCTCGTGGCGATTTCGGCGCGACCAGCAGGCGCAGCCGAAGAAACACAGGAGAGAGACATGTCGAAGTTGTGGAGGAATACTTTGCTGGCGCTGCTGTTGTGCCTGGCCCTTCCGGCCGGCTTGATGGCGCAAACGCAGGCCAGCACCGGTCAGATCGCCGGCACAGTCACCGATAGCACAGGTGCTGTTGTGCCGAACGCGACCGTAAAGGTGAGCGCACCCGCCATTGGCGTGGAACGCTCAATGACGACGAATGCGGAAGGTCTGTACCGCTTCGTGTTGCTGCCCGCAGGCACTTATACCCTCGAAGCAGCCGCACCGAATTTTGCTTCGCAGAAATTGCAGGGCGTCCAGGTCCAGGTGGGCCGTACGGTTGATCTTGCCATAACGCTAGGCCTCGGCAAGGTTGAGCAGACGGTTGAAGTCGCGACCGAAGGCGTACAGGTCACGACTGAACACGCCGACTCGCTGGTCACCGAAGCTGCCATTGTCAACCTTCCGATCAACGGACGGCGCTTCCAGGATTTCGTCACGCTGACTCCGACTGCCCAGGTTGAGCCCTCGCGCAACCAGATTTCGCTCAGCGGTCAGCGCGGTATCAACAGCAACATCAACATCGACGGCATGGACTACAACCAGCCGTTCTTCGGTGGTATCCGCGGCGGCGAGCGTTCGACTGCTTCGTACACCGTCCCGCAGGAATCGATCCGTGAGTTCCAGGTCGTCAACGCTGGCTACGCCGCCGAGTTCGGCCGCTCGACGGGCGGTCTCGTAACGGCGATCACGAAGTCCGGCACAAACAACTTCCACGGCTCCGCTTTCTACCTCAACCGCGACAAGAGCCTCGCTCGCGGCAATGAATACCTCGAAGCACTCGCGGCTTCGCCCTCGGCCAATGGCCGCGAAATCACCATCGCTCCGACCCGTCACCAGTGGGGCGGTTCGATCGGTGGTCCCCTCAAGAAGGACAAGCTTTTCGTCTTCGGCACGTACGAAGGACAGAAGGAAAATCAGAACCGCGAAGTGCTGTTCAGCAACTTGTCCACCGCTACTCGTACGGCAGCGAACGCCGAAGCATATGACTACTATGCTGGCCTCCAGGGCGGATATCAGCAGACCAACGATGCGTGGGCTTACCTCGCAAAAGTTGACTGGCAGGCTAATGACGCCAATCGTTTGAACGTTCGCTACAACCAGAGCTACAACGAAGGCAAGAACGCCACCACGGCCGGCACCGCCCTCACGCCGACCACGAACAGCGCCATCACGAACAACGGCACGGAAAAGGACAGGACCTACACTGTCGTGGGGCAGCTCTCGAGCATCTTGTCTCCCACGATGGCGAACGAGCTGCGCGCCCAGTGGACGAAGGAAATCCGTCCGCGTGAGCCGAATGCCTTGATGCCGAATGTGTCCACCGCCGCGGGACAGTACGGCACGGTAACCTTCCTTCCGACCACCCAGTCCGACTACCGCGTACAGATCGCGGACAACATTTCAACGCAGATTGGCAAGCACACCATCAAGTTCGGTGCTGAGCTGAACTACGTCTACGCAAACCAAACCTTCGCGTTCAATCAGTTCGGTTCGTTCTCGCTCAGCGGCGGCAGCGGAAACACCACTACCGCTCAATTGGCGGCTATGTCACTCGTCCCGGGCGGCCACCGCTTCAACCTGTACGGCCGCAATCCGTCGGGTGTGACGACGCCAACCATCCAGTACCGCTTGGCTGTGGGTAACGGCCTGGCCGATATGGATTCGAAGAACTTCGCCGGCTTCATCCAGGACTCCTGGAAGGTGTTGCCGACGCTGACGATCAACGCCGGTCTTCGCTACGAAGGCACGATCAATCCGCAGCCCGAAGTCAGCAACACGGCGATGTACAACACCGTGAAGAACTTCCAGTTCCCGCGTGGCATCCAGACTGATCCGGCCAACATCCCGAACCAGTTGCAGAACTGGGGACCGCGCCTCGGCTTCGCATGGGATCCGTTCAACAACGGCAAGACGGTTGTGCGTGGGTTTGGCGGCATCTACTACGCCTCAACGCCACTACTGCTTTACTCGGGCCCGATCAACAATTACCGCGAGACGCCCGGCGATCTTTCGATCACCCTGCCGTTCACGGTTTCTGCAGCAAACCCGAACAAGACCCTCTACCAGCAGTTCCTCCTGGCCGGCATTAATCTGGACAACTATCAGTTGGGCGAACTGCCAATCCTGACGCCTGCTAACGTCCAGCAGATCGCAACGGCACTCGGTCTCAGCCCGGTTGTATGGAACGGTTCGAGTCCGATGTCGGTTTCCAACGACTACAAGGATCCTCGTTCGGTGCAGGCCGGCTTGGGTGTGGAGCGTGAAGTCATCAGCGGCCTTACCCTGGGTCTCGACTTCAACTACGTCAACACTTCGCGTCTGCAGCGCAACCGCGATATCAACCTCGCGACACCTACGGTTGATGCCACCAGTGGTCGTCTGATGTACGGAGCACGTCCACTCTCGAGCCTCTTCCAAGTCCAGTTCCGCGAATCGTCGTCTCGTTCGCTGTATCGTGCTGCAACGTTCCGCGCGAACTTACGCAAGCGCTACGCGCTTGTTAACTTCTACTACACCCTGGGCGAAACCACTTCCGACGACGACAACGAGCGTGACTCGGGCGGCCCGGCTTACGACGCGATCGATGCGCTTGATCGGGAATACTCGTTCTCGCGCCTCGACACCCGTCACCAGATCCTCGCCAACCCGGTCGTGTTCCTGCCGTGGGGCTTCGAAGTGTCGAGCGCGATGCGTATCCGCTCGGGCCGTCCCTTCAATTCACTAATCGCCAGCAGCTACGATGCGAATGGCGATGGTGCCCGAAACGACCGCCCGATGGAGAGCGTGGGTGTCGTCCAGAAGCGCAACTCGTTCCGCCAGCCCTGGCAAAGCAACGTTGACCTCCGCGTTCAGAAGACGTTCAGCGTGCGGGAAGGCATGAAGGTGAAGACGTTCGCCGACTTCTTCAACGTGTTCAACGTCATGAACCTCCAGTACGCGGGCAACTCGTTGAACTACTGCACCAGCGGTTCGGTGAGCTGCGGCCTGACTGGCGCAACCAACGCTCAGTTCATGCAGCTGCGCAACCCGACTACGGGGGTGCTGCTCACGAACAACACTCCGGGCGAGCCGTGGCAGGCTCAGCTTGGCGTTCGTCTCGAGTTCTAAACAACTCGTACGTACGAACCTCGACCGGCGGCCTTCGGGCCGCCGGTTTTTCTTGTAGCAACATTCGCACGCTGCGATGTGACAACGGTCACGGCGGAAAAGGTCAGGCACTCGGCACACTCGACACCTATTCCACGTAAGTGTTGTTTCCGCAGGCTGAGGGCTCCGGGGCTATGCGGCAATGACGCGGAAAAGCGCTTCATGAACGCATATGCCACTGCTCGTGTGGTTGCGCTTGTTGTGGTTCTGACCTTCGTTCTTCCGGGAATCCTCCTCTCACAATCCACTACTACCGGGTCGATCCTGGGCAGGGTCACCGATCCGACCGGCGCTGTGATCGCCGGAGCTGAGCTCGACCTGGCCAACAAAGACACGGGAGAGCAGTGGAGCACATCGTCGGATGGCGATGGCGAGTTTCGCATTCAGTTGCTTGAGCCCGGCACATATACGCTGACGATCCAGTCGGTGGGTTTCGCCAAGCGCGAGAAAGTGGTTGCCGTCGAAGTCGGGCGAGTCACGCGCCTGGACTTCGCACTCGCAGTCGGCTCGGTTGCCGAGACCGTCGATGTGACGACCGAGACACCGACGGTGAACACCGTTCAGCCGGACATGTCGAGCAACATCGATGAGACGTCGATCGAGAACCTGCCGATCAACGGGCGGCGCTGGTCCAATTTCGCGCTGCTGACGCCCGGGGCGGCGCCGGACGGCAACTTCGGACTGGTCTCGGTGCGCGGCACCTCGGGGTTGCAAAACAACAGCACGGTGGACGGGGCCGATAACAACCAGGCCTTCTTCGGCGAGGAGCGCGGACGCACCCGCATCAGCTACGTCGTCAGCCAGTCTTCCGTGCGCGAGTTCCAGGTCAACAGTTCGAACTTCTCGGCGGAGTTCGGGCGCGCGGCGGGCGCGGTGGTCAACGCCGTGACGAAAAGCGGCACGAACCGCCTGCACGGTCAGGCGTTCTACTTCCTGCGCGACAACCAGCTTGGAGCGACGAATCCGTTCTCCATGCTGTCATATCAGAACTCGCGTGGGACGTGGATGACGCGAGCGGTGAAGCCCGAGGACCGCCGACAGCAGTTCGGAGTTTCCGTCGGAGGGCCGCTCATCCAGGACCGGCTGTTCTTCTTCTTCACCTGGGACCAGCAGAAGCGAAACTTCCCTGCACTGGCGACGGCAGCGAAGCCGGAGCTTTTTGCCAAGCCGTGCATACTGCGGCGCACGAGCCTCCATCCGAGCCAGTACACGAACGATTGCACGTACGACGACTTTCGCTCGCTGACGAACTATGTCATGCCCGGCAACGCGACCGACGCGCAGGCGCTCGCGGCCTTCCAAGATGCCTTGCGGTACCTGGCGAGCTTTACGGGCGAGGTTCCGCGCAGGGCTGACCAGTTGATCCTGTTCCCCAAACTCGACTGGCAGATCACGCGGAACCACACGGCGGCCCTCAGCTACAACCGCATGCGATGGGATTCTCCGGGAGGCGCGGAGAGCCGTCCGGTGTACAACCGCGGCATCAGCAGCTTCGGAAGCGACTACGTGAAGGTCGATACGGCGATCGCACGAGTGTCGTCCCTGCTGTGGGAAACAGTGGCCAACGAACTGCGCTTCCAGTACAGCCGTGATTTCCAGATGCAATTCGCGCCCGCTCCGGCGTCGGGCGAGCCTGCCACCGGGCCGTTCGGCAATTCGCCGCAGATCGCGGTTGCCGCGTATTCGTATGGATTGAGCTTCGGACAGCCGAACTTCCTCGACCGCCGCGCCTATCCCGACGAGCGCCGCTTGCAGGTGGCGAACACCACTACCTGGCAGCGCGGCAAGCACCTGCTGAAGGCGGGTTTCGACCTCAACCGCGTGCGCGATCGCATGGACAACCTCTACCAGGGCGGAGGTTCGTACAGCTATAGCGGACGAAGCGGCTTCATTGCCGACTACGTCGCGTGGAAGAACGCTGGCGTTCCCGGCTACAAGGACGACAATCGCGGCTACTCGAGCTACATCCAGGCATTCGGCACGCCGGAGTTCACCTTCAGCACTACGGACGTGGCGTTCTTTGGCCAGGACGAATGGAGGGTTGCGCCGCGCGTCACCCTGAGTCTCGGTGTGCGCTACGAGTTGCAGAAGCTGCCCGCCGCGCAGATTCCCAACGCGAGCGTGCCGCAGACGGCGCAGATCCACGAAGACGCCAACAATTTCGGGCCGCGCGTTGGATTCGCCTGGGATGTGAACGGTGACGGCAAGACGGCCGTGCGCGGCGGGTACGGCATGTTCTATGGCCGGGTGACGAACTCGACGATCTCGTCGGCGCTGGCGAATACCGGCACGCCGGAAGCGCAGCGTTCGTACGTGTGGCGCTACAACACTCCGGGCGCGCCCGCCTTCCCGGCAACGGTGGCCGTCATGAACGATCCGATCGGCGATCCCGCGAGCGCCGTGCGTCCCGACATTTCCTTCTTCGCCCCGGACTTCCAGAATCCGCAGATACACCAGGCGGACCTGATCGTCGAGCGCCAGCTGGCGGCGAACACGATGGTGTCGGCGTCGTACCTGCTGAGCCTCGGACGTAGCTTGCCGGACTTCATCGACACGAACCTCGACCTCGCATCGGTCGTCGAAGCCGATGATCCCGCAAACCCCGGATACACCTTCAACGGCGGCCCGTTCGACGGCTCCACGCTGTCAATCCCCTACTTCGGCCGGCGGCTGAACGCGAACTACAGCCGCATGACGGAGATTCGCAGCAACGTGAGCAGCAACTACAACGCGCTCGTCCTGCAGGTGAACCGGCGCATGATCCGCGGATTGCAGTACAGATTTTCGTACACGTGGGCGCGCGCCATCGATGACGGCCAGAACTCGGTGACGTTTACGGCCGGCAACAACATCATGTTCCCAGGGCCGTTCACATACCTGCTGAACGGCGAACCGGTGAAGGTGACGAACGGAGAGCATGGCACTTCCAACTTCGATACCCGACAGCGGCTGGTCGGAAGCTTCCTCTACGTGCCGCAGTTCTACAAACGCGCTCGCGGATGGAGGAGGGCCGTGTTTGACGGCTGGGCGGTCTCGCCGATTATCACGATCTCGACCGGCAGGCCGTTCAGCGAGTACATTGGGGGCACGCCGAATGCGATTCCCGATGCCTGCACCGGGTGCACGGGCCTGTTCGGCGCCGGAGGGATCAACCGCCTGCCGTTCGTCGGCCGGAACTCGTGGCGCTACCCCAACCTCCAGAACGTGGACCTGCGGATCTCGAAGCGCCTCTACCCACGCGAGGGACACCGACTGGAGTTCCTGGCCGAGGCGTTCAACCTCTTCAACCACGTGAACGTGACCGACCTCGCTGACCAGATGTACTCGTTCAGCGGCAACACGCTGAATTACGACTCGACGTTCCGCCAGCCCACGGCGGCGGGAAACACGATCTACCGCGAGCGGCAGGTCCAGTTCGGGCTGAAGTACGATCTCTAGATGGTTGTGCGCGGGCGGGGACGCCCGCGCCACACTGGAGCCCACGCCACACTGGACCTCGCGCCACGCTGTCTAACGGGTGCTGCTGGTCGAGCCGGTCAGCACGTGGTTCAACACGGCTCCAACTTCATTCTCGATCCGGTCGTCGCCGGTTACCACGATGTCGGCAAAGTCGCGCGTGGGATAGACGTAACGCTTAGCCATTGGCGCCACCGTGGTGTGGTATTGCTCAAGCACGGATTCGCGGGTGCGTCCGCGTTCCCGGATGTCGCGCTCGATGCGGCGTTCGAGGCAGATGTCTTCGCCCAGATCCACGTAAACGCGCGTCCCGAGAAACTTGCGGATCTCGTCCCAGTACAAGGCGAACAAGCCCTCGATGATGATGAAGTCGCGAGGCTCGACCGTCTCGGTCTGACTGGTGCGAGCGTGGGTGGTGAAATCGTATACGGGCTTCTCTACCTCCGCACCGCGATACAGCGCCCGCACGTGCTGGAACAGCAGTTCGGAGTCGATCGCATCCGGGGCGTCGAAATTCCAGTGAGCGCGCTGGACGATGCTGAGGTGGTTGAGTTCGCGATAGTAGGCGTCGATGTGGAGCGTGGCCGCGCCGAGTTGTTCGGCGATGTGCTTGCACAGATAACTCTTGCCTGCACACGAGGGTCCGGCGATTCCGATCAGGTACGGTTTCATCTGAAGAGTGCTGGGTTCCTATCCATTACAACAGAAAAGGCAGCTTCGCAGCCGCCTTTGCTTAAGCGTTTTCGAGTGACCCGGCGATGCGGGGCACCACAGCGGCGAGCAGCGACACGAATGTACCTCGGACGCGTCGCCCGATCTCCAGAACTTCCTCGTGGTTGATCGTGGCGTCCGACATTCCGGCCGCCATGTTCGTAACGCAGGAAATCGCCAGGACGTTGATACCCATGTGCCGCGCAACAATCACCTCGGGCACGGTGCTCATGCCCACAAGGTCGGCTCCGATCACGCGCAGGTAGCGGATCTCCGCCGGGGTTTCATAGCTTGGGCCGGCGAGCGCGGCGTACACGCCCTCGTGCAGTTCGATGCCGAGCTTGCGGCCTTCTTCGAACGCGATCTGGCGATAGTCGCGCTTGTACGCCTCCGTCATGTCGGGGAACCGCGGGCCGAAGCGCTCTTCGTTCGGGCCGCTGAGCGGGTTCGCGCCTTGCAGATTGATGTGATCGCTCAGGACGACCAGCGCGCCCGCGGCATATTTCGGATTGATGCCTCCGGCGGCGTTGGTCAGGATCACCGCTTTGAGTCCGAGGCGTCCGAATACACGGACGGGGAACGAAGCCTGCCGGCAGGTGTACCCCTCGTACTGGTGCACGCGTCCCTGCATGGCCGCGATGGTCACATCCCCGAGTTTGCCGATGACCATGCGACCGGCGTGGCCGATGGCCGTTGACTGCGGGAAGTGCGGGATCTCGGCGTAGGGGATGATCACCGGGTCCCGGAGGTCGTCGGCGAAACCGCCAAGACCGGAGCCGAGAACAATGGCGATCTTCGGGACGCCGAGGTGCGGCTTTTCCGCCAGTCTTTGTAGGACGAACTGCGCGGCCTGGTCGGCGCGCGCGAAGTCATCGAGTTCGATGGATTCGTGTTTCACGGCAGTACTCATAGGAAGATGCCCACAATGCAGGCCGACATCAGGTTGGCCATCGTACCTGCGATCATCGCACGGAAACCCAGGCGGGCGAGGTCGCCGCGGCGGTTCGGCGCCAGGGCTCCCAGTCCGCCGATCTGGATTCCGATTGAACTGATGTTGGCGAAGCCGCACAGGGCAAAGGTCGCAATGGTGAACGAGCGCGGGTCGAGCGCCGCTTTCTGCGTGCCGAGCATGGTGAACGCCACCAGCTCGTTGAGCACCATGCGCGTGCCGAGCAGGTTGCCGACGGCGAGGCAGTCGCGCCACGGCACTCCGATGATGAACGCCACAGGCGCGAAGATCACGCCGAAGATCGTCTCCAGGCTCTGCGGGAACCAGCGGAAGCCGAGGTTTGCGAGCCAGTTGTGCGTGCCGCCGAGCACGCCGTTGATGAGCGCGATCAGCGCGAGGAACGAGATCAGCATGGCAGCCACGTTGATGGCCAGGCCGAGTCCGTCGGTGGTGCCCTTGGCGGCGGCGGCGAGCACGTTTTCGTGCTTCTCTTCGTCGCCACGCTCGACGGCTGCCGTTCCCGCCGTCTCCGGCTTCTGGGTTTCGGGCACAAGCATCTTGGCGATGGTGATCGTTCCCGGTGCGGTCATGATGACGGCCGTCAGCAGATGCTTGGCTTCGATGCCGCTCAGGATGTAGGCGCCCATGATGCCGCCGGAGACGTGAGCCATGCCGGCCGTCATGATCACCATCAGTTCGGATTGCGTGACCCGCGGCAGGAACGGGCGGATCGTCAGGGGAGCTTCGGTCTGTCCCATGAAGATCGACGCCGCGACGTTCAGGGACTCCACGCCGCTTGCGCCCATCAGGCGCTCCATCACTCGTGCCGCGATGTTGATGATGAACTGCATCACGCCGTAGTGGTACAGGATGGCAAAGAACGCGGCGATGAAGATGATGGTCGGCAGCACCTGAAACGCGAAGTAGAAGCCGAGGCTCGAACCCTTCACGCCCAACTCGCCGAAGACGAACCTGGAGCCGGCGAAGGAGTACTCCAGGAGCTTGTTGACGGCGCTGCCGGCGGCCGTGATCGCAGCCCGCCCGTACTCGAATTTCAAAACCAGGAAGGCGAACAGCAGCTGAAGGCCGAGGCCGGTCAGCACCGTGCGCAGGCGGATTGCCTTGCGATTCGTGGAGAAGGCCCACGCAAGACCGAGCAGCACTACCAATCCAAGAATGCCGGTGAAACGTCCCATCTATGCCTCTTTCGCGGAACTGCCTCGAATGATCTTGTGAACCAGCGGACGCACGGTTGCCGGCGTCTGAGAACCGAAGCTGTAGGCCGCAAGGATCATGCGCCCGGCCTCGGCGAACCTGGCGGCGTCGTTGTAGTGAACGGTGCAGATCGCCTCGCCGGCGTTGACCGCGTCGCCCACGCGTTTGCGGAGCACGATGCCCACGGCTGGGTCCACCGCATCCTCTTTGCGCAGACGTCCTCCGCCGAGCACGACCGAGGCAAAACCCATCTGCTCGCATTGGATCCCGGTGACGTACCCGCCTCGGGGAGCGACGATGTCGGCCACGTTCGCCGCCTGGGGCAGCAGTGTGGGGTCGTCGCAAACCGCGGGGTCGCCTCCCTGGATTGCGACCATCTCGCGGAACTTCGCCAGGGCCTTGCCGCTGGCGATCAGGTCCTGCGCCAGCCTGCGGCCTTCCTCGACCGACGCCGATTTCTCGCCGAGATAGAACATCCAGGCGCACAACTCGAGCGTCAGGTCCATCAGGTCCTGGTTGCCGTCGATCTCCCCGCGCAGGAGCTGGATGCACTCCTCGACCTCGAGTGCGTTGCCGATGTAGCGGCCCAGCGGCTGGTCCATATCCGTGAGCAGGGCCACGACTCGCTTTCCCATGCGCTGGCCGGTCTCGACCATCAGCCCGGCGAGGAACTCGGCGTCTTTTGCGTCCTTCATGAACGCGCCGGAACCGGTCTTGACGTCGAGCACGAGGGCGTCGATGCCTTCCGCGAGCTTCTTACTCATGATGGAGGCGCAGATCAGGTACGGGCTCTCGACCGTACCGGTCACGTCGCGAAGCGCATACAGCTTTTTGTCGGCCGGGGCGATCTCTGCCGTCTGGCCGATCATCGCGCAGCCGGTCTTGCCCAGCACGGCGCGAAACTCTTCGAGCGAAAGGTTGACGTTGAATCCGGGGATGGCCTCGAGTTTATCGAGCGTGCCGCCGGTGTGGCCGAGGCCGCGCCCGCTGATCATGGGAACGTACAGCCCGCCCGCGGCACAGACCGGCGAGAGGATCAGCGACGTCTTGTCGCCGACGCCTCCGGTCGAATGTTTGTCCACCTTGCGGCCGGGCAGTTCGCGGAAGTCGAGCACCTGGCCGGACTGGAGCATGGCATCGGTCAGGGCGGCGGTCTCTGCCCTGGAAAGCCCGCGGATGAGGGCCGCCATGAGGAAGGAGGAAACCTGGTAATCCGGGAATTCGTTGCGGGTATAACCGGAGACGATCGCCTCGATCTCCTGTCGCGACAGTTCTTTGCCGTCGCGCTTCTTGCGTATCAGTTCAACGAAGAGCATGAGCACACACGGCCGCAGCCGCAGAATCGAGGCCCCGGCGATTTTTATGGAGGAACTCTGAAGGTTAACCCACCGCAGTGCCGGAATAAAGCAGTTTCTTCCCCGAGGAACCGGCCGCGATCGGGAGCGCGGCGAGGGCCGGAGCGTGCGCTCCGGAGATGCCTGGCGCTACCGGAGATTCAGCAGGCCAGGCATCGTGTTCCCGAGGAGAGAGGTGCGATCAGTTCTTCCGGGGAGCGCCCAATTCGGTGACGATTCCGACGCTGGAGCTGGCTCCGACGCGATTTGCTCCGGCTTCGACCATCGCGACCAGGTCGGCGGCCGTTCGGATTCCTCCCGCGGCCTTCACCCCGATGCGTTCTCCGACGACCCCGCGCATCAGCGCCACATCGGCCGTGGACGCGCCGGAGGTGGAGAACCCCGTCGAGGTCTTCACGAAATCAACCTCGGCGAGCAGCGCCAGCTGGCACGCAAGGATCTTCTCTTCCGTGGACAGCAGGGCGGTTTCGATGATGACCTTCAGGAGCGCGCCATTGTCATGACACAGGCGCGCCAGCGATCGCATCTCGGTCTGCACGAGCTCACGGTCTCCGCCTTTGAGCGACCCGATGTTGATCACCATGTCCAACTCGCGGGCTCCGAGCCGGAGCGCATCCCGCGCTTCGGCCAGTTTGGCCGTCGAGGTGGTGGCGCCCAGAGGGAAACCGACGACGGTGCCGACGAGCACAGGGGTGCCCTGGAGTTCGGCGACGCACTGCGCGACATTGGCCGGGTTGACCATGACGGAATAAAAACCGTACTGCGCGGCTTCGCGGCACAGCTTCGACACCTGTTCGCGCGTGGCGTCTGCCTTGAGCAGCGTGTGATCGATCAGGTGGGCAGCGGTCTGCCAATCCAGGCGGAGCGACGAGGGAGTGCTGGCGATGACTTTCTCTGACATGGTTCTATCGCGATTCTAGCATCGCGAACCGGCGGGCATGGAGCAGGCCACCACTGCCGAACGCCGATTCGCGCCACCTGAAAGGATTACGGAACGACGCAGATGTCCGCGAGATTGCGGTAGCGCTCGGCGTAATCCATGCCGTAGCCGACCACGAACTCGTCGGGGATTTCGAAGCCGACATACTCTGCGTGTATCGGCTGTATGCGCCGGGCAGACTTGTCGAGCAGGGCGGCGATGCGCAGCGACTTGGGCTTGTGTGCCTCGAGGATCTTCTTGAGGTAGCTGAGGGTCAGTCCGGTGTCGAGGATGTCTTCGACCAGGATGACGTTCTTGCCTTCCATCGACTGATCGACATCCTTCACCATTTTGACTTCGCCGGAGTTCTGCTTCTCGTTGCCGTAGCTCGAGACCGAGATGAAGTCAAAGGTGGCGTCGAGGTCGATGTTGCGTGATAGATCGCTGAGGAAAATGGCCGCGCCCTTCAGGACGCCAATCAGCGTGACCGGCTCGCCGGCAAAGTCGCGGGTGATTTGCGCTCCGAGCTCTGCGACTCGGGCCGCGATCTGCTGCCGGGTAAAGAGGACCTTGAGTTCCGACACTTGTGCTCGCTCCGTTCGGATGAATGAAGTGACTGAGGGAATTCGGATGGTAGAAGGATTCGGCGCAAGATTCAAGCTGCCGATGGTCACAGCGATTCAGTGGCACGCTCGAGACACTTCGGCTTCGAACGCGCGCGCGTTTCACGTATCATCGGGACTCATCCTGAGTAGTACGTTTGGGAGGCTTGCATGCGTCTCGGCGGCACAATCGCTCTGCCCGTGCTTTTGCTGTTCGGTCTTGCTGGTGATGCGCAAACGGCCCGCCCGCGCGCGGCGGCGCAGGCTTCCGCCGAACAGCGCGCCGCGCAGGCGATGGAGCAGGCGAAGGCGAACGGGCCGGCGCTCTATGCATTCCTTCGCGCCATGCCCAAGGGCGGGGACCTGCACAACCACATCACCGGCGCTGTCTATGCCGAGACGTACGTCGAGTGGGCGGTCGAAAACAACCTGTGCGTGGATCGCGCCAGCCTGGGGCTTACAACGCCTCCGTGCGGCGACGGACAGGTGGCGGCGGCACAGGCTGCCGGCGACACGGTGCTCTACCGGGAGATGATCGACGCGTGGTCGATGCGCGGAGCAGGGCGGGACGGCAAGTCGGGCCACGACCACTTCTTCGATACCTTCCTGAAATTCAATGCCGCCGTCGAGGGCCACATGGGACTGGCGCTGGCCGAGGCAGCGCAACGTGCCGCGGACGGCAACGTGACGTACCTGGAGTTGATGAGCACCCCGGACAACGCGCAGTCCATCGGCTTCGGCAGCAAGATCGGGTGGAACGACGATTTCGCGACGATGCGGCAGAAGATGCTCGCGGGCGGGATGCAGGACCTCGTGACTGCCGCCAGGAAGAACCTCGACGCCTGGGACGCGCAGAAGGCGCAGGCTCTGAAGTGCGGCACACAGAACGCGACAACGGGTTGCGCGGTAACGATCCGGCACATCTACCCTGCCCTGCGGGCTTTCACTCGCGAACAGGTCTTCGCCCAGCTTCTGCTGGCTTTTGAACTCGCGAAGCAGGACCCGCGCATGGTCGCCGTCAACATGGTGCAGCCCGAGGACTGGCGCGGCCCGATGGGCGACTTCCGCTTGCACATGCGGATGATTGACTTCCTGAAGAAGCAGTACCCGTCAGTCCACATCACGTTGCATGCGGGCGAACTCGCGCCCGGACTGGTTCCTCCCGAAGGCTTGCGGTTCCACATCCGCGAGTCGATTGAAGTAGGCAAGGCCGAGCGCATCGGACACGGCGTCGCAATCATGTACGAGGACAACCCCCGGCAACTGCTGGCCGAGATGGCGAAGCGCAACATCATGGTCGAGGTTTGCCTGACGTCGAACGACGGCATCCTCGGCGTAAAAGGCCGCGAGCACCCGTTGAGCCAGTATCTGGCGGCGGGCGTTCCCGTGGCGCTGGCGACGGACGACGAGGGCGTTTCGCGCGGCGAGATGACCCGCGAGTACCAGAAGGCGGTCGAAGAACAAGGCCTCTCCTACCCGACGCTGAAAAGCATGGCGAGGACGAGCATCGAACACGCGTTCCTGAAGGGCGCCAGCCTGTGGAGCGATGCCAAGCGCTTCACGGTGACGGGTGCGTGCGCGAAAGACAAGCCGACGAATCCGGCGATCAGCGTGGGATGCCAGAAGTTCCTCGACGCAAGCGAGAAGGCCCGCGAGCAGTGGCGAGTGGAAAAGAAGCTCGCGGAGTTTGAGGCGGGATTCTAGCTGCCAGCTGCGAGCTACCCAGCTCCAGTCACGGCCTGGTGAACGCGGGCGAGGACGCCCGCGCCACACCCAGCCTGGGCTATGCCAGAAGTTCCTCGACGCAAGCGAGAAGGCCCGCGAGCAGTGGCGAGTGGAGAAGAAGTTCGCGGAGTTTGAGGCGGGATTCTAGCTGCCAGCTGCGAGCTACCCAGCTCCAGTCGCGGCCTGGTGAACGCGGGCGGGGACGCCCGCGCCACACCCAGCCTGGGTTCCAGATCAGCAGGGTGATTTCAGGATCAAAGGTAATTTCAGGATCGGAGGGACTCGATACTTCTCACTTCTCACTTCTCACTTCTCTTCACCCCAACTCTGTCTTCCCTTCCCGCAGGCGGAAGCCGTTGGGGAGGAGGTCGCGCATCGCTGTCTCCGTCACTTCTCCGCCGTTGGTGCGGTAGATAATCGCCGCGGCGGGACCGAACTCGAAGATCACTTGGCGGCATGCGCCGCAAGGCGAGCATGGAACACCATCACGGTTGACAACCGCAACCGCTACGAGGTCATGCTCCACGCTCACCGCACCCTCAGCGACGGCGCTGAAGATCGCCGTACGCTCGGCGCAGTTCGTCAATCCATACGACGAGTTTTCGACATTGCACCCGGTGAACACGCGTCCGTCCGCGGTCAGCACAGCCGCTCCCACGTGGAAGCGGCTGAACGGAGCGTAAGCGCGCTCACTGGCCTTCTGTGCGGCCTCGAGCAGTTGCTGGCGCTGTTGCGGCGAAAGGGTCTGCGGCATAGAGTCGCTCACTTACCGCCGGCAGCGGACGCCGCTTCCGGAGGACACTTCGGCTCCTTCTTCTTCTCGCTTTTGGGAGGCCTGTACGGCTCGGGCTCCTTGGCAGAGTCCACCCAAGCCGTGTACCAGAGGTTCAGCAGCATCTGCGCGCCGACGCCCAGGCGGCGGCGGATGAATTCGCGCGACTCTGGAGTGCCGTTGCCTTCGAAGCCGCAAGCCTTCTCGAGTTCGTACACCTGCGGGACCAGTTTCTGCGAATCGCGAAGATACGCGATGTAGTCCTGGAACGGATCGTCAAGGTGCTTCGGAGCGCCTACGAACTCCTCGAACGGCAGCTGCTCGATGTTGCGGGCGACGAACGGGCCCTCCATCTTCCAGTGGATGTCGTGCGCGGTGGTGTAGCCCTTCGGGTTGTCGCCTACCCATCCGTTGTAATGCTTGGAGGTGTGGAGCGGATTGGCCCCGTCAGCGACGTAGTGGCCCAGCCATCCGGCGTAGAACAGCGCATTCGCTTCGGCGTGAGCCGTGGGCAGGCCCTTCTGCCGGGCGCGGCGATACTCGCGGAAGGCGACCTTCAGGCGGTCGAAGATCTCGATGGCGATGTAGGGCTGGTAACCGACTTTCTCGGGAAGCATGAAGGCAGCTTCCTCGGGATGGCTCGCGCGGCGTTCGAAAATCGCGCGGTTGAAGGCGTTGCGGTCGGCCGGAAGCGGGTTCAGCCAGTCCACATACTCCATGTCCATGAAATGGTCGGGAGCCTGCGCTTCGGCCAACGGCTTCTCCAGTGGAGAGCGCCAGCGGTCGGGCTCAGGACCTTCGTATTCGACCTGCTTCGCACCGGCCTTGAGGAACTGCGGCATGTCGGCCGGAATCTTCTCGGCGGCAACGCGATTGACCGTGCGATGGCCATCGTCGCCCCAGGTAATGGCCAGGGTCGGAATGAGCGCAATCAGGACGGCGACGGTGAACACGCGTACGAAAACGGTTTTCGTGATCATGATGGGTGACCTTGATGGATAACGGGAAAGAGTAGCAGAGCTGCTGAGAGAGAACCACCCTGTGCTGGATGCCCAAAGGTCAGAAGGTGTCTCGGCTCGGGCTAAAGCCCTCGATCAACATGACAGACATTAGGTGCGGCGGTTATCGGCAGGCCTGAAGGCCTGCTCCACCCACAGTTCTCGGCTCCCAGCTATGAGACGCCGTTGGCGCCCTTACCCATGGCGGCCATGGCGGACTCGCGCTGCTTTTGCAGCTTCGCCACGTTCGGCTCGAAGCAGCGGCGGCAGCGCGCTTCGTACATTCCGGCCGCGCCCACGACCACGAGTTCGTCGCTGGCAACCAGGCGCTGCGTGTGCTTTGCCGGGTTGCCGCACTGCATGCAGATGGCGAGCGTCTTCACGATCTCGTCGGCAACGGCGAGCAGTTCGGGCATCGGGTGGAACGGGCGGCCAAGGAAGTCGGTATCGAGTCCGGCGATGATGATGCGCTTTCCCATATCCGCGAGGCGCACGACCAGATCGACGATTCCCTCGCCGAGGAACTGGGCTTCGTCGATGCCGATGACTTCGGTGCGCCAGTCGAGCCGCTTCTCCAGCTCGGTCCAGTCCTTCACGCACTCGGAGCCGATCTTGAAGTCGCTGTGGCTGACGATGTGGTCGTCCGAATAGCGCTGGTCGATGCCGGGCTTGAAGATCTGCACGCGCTGGCGGGCGATCTCGGCACGCCGCAAGCGGCGGATCAGTTCCTCGCTCTTGCCGCTGAACATGGGCCCACACACCACTTCGATCCAGCCGATGCTTCCCTTGGTAATGTTCATAGCTTTACAAAGAGCCCTTCTTCAGCTTCCACCATGTCCATGTAAAGAACGACGCCAGCAGTACGGCTACGGTCATCCAGGCGAGCCGGAACCAGGTGTAGTGCTGGTTCTGCACCGTGTCGAAGATGCCTGCGGTGAATGCGATCCACCACAAGACAGACACGAAACCGAACCGGCGTTGCATTCCCTCTTTGTTATCGATGGTTGCCATTTAGTTTGTCATGACCGCGCTGAGCGCCAGATGCGCTTTGAGTTCGTCGAAGCTGGTGAAGACCTCGGTCGCGCAGCCAAGAATCCAGCCGCTGACCTGTTCTACCGGAACGGCCGAAACAAGATACACGGGGATTCCGCGCCGGTGCGCCACGGTCAGCTCGCCCTGTGTTCCCGCACCGCGGCCCGCGTACTCGTCCCAATAGGCAACGATGCAACCGCACTTCCGCTCGACCCAGTCGAGGTCGTAGCGGATGATCTTTCGGATCGTCTGCTGAAACCGGGGCAGATCCGTGGCCTTCCATGTCCGGAAGTCGCGAACCTCTTCTTCCGTGAGGTCTTTCTTCTCGTCCAGCGCGGGGTCATAGACGTCGTGGCCAAGGTCGCGGAGAAAATGCGTGATCTCCCGACGCCAAGCCTTGCCGTGGTCCGGCGAGTACTCAATGGCTCCGCATAAATAGACGAGCATAGGAATGCTCGATTGTCGGTTGCGCTGCAATCCCGGTCAACCTTGAATTGCTGTGGAAAAGCGGGCCCATTCACCACAGAGACACAGGGGCACAAAGAAGGCGCTTGAGGCTTGTCCTTCGGTGGGCACAGGGCACGAAGGCACCACGAGGGATACATTCTCTCTTTCTCGCTCAGTGTCTCAGTGTCTCTGTTGGTGCAAAAGCCCCGAGTCACTTCACCAAAGCTTTGGAGAGGAACTCAAGGGAAGCCGGGAAGTGATCCATGACGTAGCGCCAGCCGTGCCTGCCGGGGTAGAGGTGAAACTCGTGGGCAACATTACGCCGCTTGAGGGCCGCGTCCAGCGCCACCGCCCCGCCGTCAAACCCATAGTCGTCGTTGTCGCCGCAGTCGAAGTAGATGGACAGGCCCTTGAGCGCCGTGTATCTCCTGTTCGCCAGCGAGATCGGTGAGACGCTGGCGTAATACACCGCGTCCGGCGGATTGCCGAAGACGTCGCTCATGAGCTGCTCTTCGAAGCCTCCCCCGAATGCCTGTGGCAGCTTTTCCGTGAGAGCCGCCATGTGCGTTGCAACCACGCTGAACTTCTGCGGTTGCGTGAAGGCGTGATAGAGGGCGCCGAAGCCTCCCATGGAAATGCCCAGGAGTCCCCGCTGCGCGCGGGTGCGTGCGACACGATACTTGCGCTCGATGGCCGGAATGAACTCCGTTCCGAAGAAGTCGCCGTAGC
>DASPLH010000012.1:0-38608 GCA_035627675.1 Clostridia bacterium | reverse complement strand
CCATCGGGCGCACGTTCAAGGAAGCGCTGCTCAAGGGCGTGCGCGCGCTCGAGACCGGCAAGCGCCTCGAAGACGAGATCGAGCCGCGCATCGTCACCAAGCGGCTGGTCACTCCGCATCCCGAGCGCCTTCAGTACCTGCGTTACGCCCTCCGCAACGGGCACTCCGTACAGCAGGTTGCAAGATTGACGGGCATGGATCCATGGTTCCTGTACCAGTTGCAGGAGATCACGGACGCGCAGCTTGCTCTTGAGGACACGAAGTTCGAAGACGTCACGCCCGAGATTCTGCGCGACGCCAAGCGCCTCGGCTTCAGCGACGCGCGGTTGGGAGGCGTCTGGCATCTCGGCACCGATGGCGCATCGGTGGCCAAGGTCCGTGAACTGCGCAAGCAGCATGGCGTCGTGCCGGTCTTCAAGCGCGTGGATACCTGCGCTGCCGAGTTCGAGAGCTTCACTCCCTACATGTACTCGACCTACGAAGAGGAGGACGAGTCGAACCCGACCGCTCGCAGGAAGGTCATCATTCTCGGCTCGGGTCCGAACCGAATCGGGCAGGGAATCGAGTTCGACTACTGCTGCTGCCACGCGGCATTCGCGCTGCGCGACGACGGTTACGAGACCATCATGGTGAACTGCAACCCTGAAACGGTCTCCACCGACTACGACACCAGCGATCGCTTGTACTTCGAGCCTCTCACGCTCGAGGACGTGCTCCACATTTACGAGAACGAGGCCAGGGGCGGGGCGGAGATCGGGATGATCGTGCAGTTCGGAGGACAGACTCCTCTGAACCTTGCGATCCCGTTGAAAGCGGCCGGCGTGCCGATTATCGGAACGTCTCCCGAGTCGATCGACCTCGCGGAAGACCGCAAGCGCTTCGGCAAGCTGCTCGAGCAGCTCGACATCCCGCAGCCTCCCGGCGGCACGGCAACGTCGGTGGAAGAGGCGCTGGGCGTTGCGAACCGCATCGGCTATCCGGCGCTCGTGCGTCCTTCGTACGTACTCGGCGGGCGCGCCATGGTCATCGCCTACGACGACAAGGGCGTGCGCGAATACATGAAGCAGGCGGTCGAATACTCGCAGGACCGTCCGATCCTGATCGACCACTTCCTCGAAGAGGCGATCGAAGTCGATGTGGACGCCCTGAGCGACGGAGAAGACGTGGTGATCGGCGGCATCATGCAGCACATCGAAGAAGCCGGCATCCACTCCGGCGACTCCTCCTGCGTATTGCCATCCGTCGATCTCCCCCCGCAAGTGCTGGAGACGATCCGCGACTACACCTTCCGCCTGGCGCGCGCGCTCAAGGTCGTCGGCCTGATGAACATCCAGTACGCGGTCCAGCAGGGAAACGTCTTCGTCATCGAAGTGAATCCCCGCGCATCGCGCACTGTGCCTTACGTGTCCAAGGCTACCGGGGTGCCGATGGCGAAGATCGCGGCGCGTCTCATGACGGGGCGCAAGCTTCGCGACCTGTTGCCAGCCAACGTCAAGCAGCGCAGCGACCTCGACACGGGTGATTTCTATTACGTGAAGTCGCCGGTGTTCCCCTGGGTCAAGTTCCAGGGCGTGGACGCCGTGCTTGGTCCGGAGATGCGTTCGACCGGCGAAGTCATGGGCGTAGCCGACAATTTCGGCGAAGCCTTCGCGAAAGCGCAACTCGCTGCCGGACAAGTGTTGCCCTCGCGCGGCACGCTGTTCGTCAGCGTCAACGATCGCGACCAGCCGCACGTCGCCGAAGTGGCTCGGCGCTTCGTCGATCTGGGCTTCAAGCTGGTGGCTACCCACGGAACCGCAGCCGTCCTGGAACGCGCCGGCATGAATGTGGAGCGCGTGTACAAGGTCATGGAGGGGCGCCCGAACGTCGTCGACCTGATCAAGGCCGACCGCATCCAGCTGATCCTCAACACGCCACACGGTTACGAGCCGTGGTTCGACGAGCAGGCGATCCGTCGCGCGGCGATCATGGCGCGCATTCCGATCCTCAGCACCCTGTCGGCAGCCCGCGCCGCCGCCGAAGGCATCCCAGCACTGCAGCGCGGAGAGGTCAGCATTCGCAATCTCCAGGAGATGCACGCCGGCCGCGCCACTGCTGCGAAGTAAACTGTTACGAGTTTCAGTCCGCGCCAGTCGCGGCAACGAAAAAGGAGCGATTGTGATTACTCGATTCGCCATTGCAGCCCTGATGCTTGCGTGCCCGCTCTTGGCCTTCTCGGAGGACAAGCCGAACACAGCGGCGCCCACGAAGGTCGAAGGAAACGGCGTCACGACCCCGTCGGGCCTCCAGTATTGGGACATCAAGGTCGGCACCGGCGCGGAGGCAAAGCCGGTGCAGCGCGTGAAGGTCCACTACACGGGATGGCTCCTGGACGGCAAGAAGTTCGATAGCTCGGTCGATCGCGGCGAGCCCTTCGTGTTCCCGCTGGGCGCGGGCCGCGTGATCAAGGGCTGGGATGAAGGCGTGACCGGAATGAAGGTTGGCGGCAAGCGTCAGCTGCGTATCCCCGCGAAACTCGGCTACGGCGATCGTGGAGCCGGTGGAGTGATCCCTCCGGGCGCAACGCTGATCTTCGATGTCGAACTGCTCGGCCTCGACTAGTTGCGGCTGTGAAGCAAAGCCCCGCTCGCGGCGGGGCTTTTCGTTTGTGCTCATCGGACCGTGAAGCTGCTACTGCTGCTGAACGGTCCCGCGCGGTCCCAGCCCTTCACGGTGATCCTGTGGGATCCGGCAGACATTGACAAGGATTGATCGACCGTCGTTGTTCCCGAAGGTCCCTGCCACACCAGCGTTCCGTCGCGGTAGATCTGCGCGGCGGTGACTCCGGTGTCCGACCGCAGACCGGCGAGCACGCGTACAGGACTGCCGACCGTCGCTCCGCCGGCGGGCGCGCAGATCGTTACCGTGCGATTCGCCGTGGCCGAGCACGACGCCGTCGAAGAGACGGTGATGGAGATGGAACTGCTGAAGGAACCCGCGCCATCCCATCCCTTTACTGTGATGCGGTGGGTGCCTGCCGGGAGCGACACGCTGCGGTCTACCGCGGTGGTGCCAGCTCCGCCCTGCCAGTTGAGAGTGCCGTCGATATACAGTTGCGCGGCCTTGATGCCGGAGTTCGAGCGCAGGGCGGCCAGCACGCGGACGGGGCTCGAGATAGTCGCGCCGTTCGCAGGCGAACAGATCACGACCGAGCGGTCGGTGGATGCCGTGCACGAGCCGCCTGTGCTTCCAACGGTGATTGACAGGCTCTTGCTGAACGGGCCAGCGAGGTTCCAGCCCTTCACGACGACCCTGTGCGTTCCGGCCGAGAGGTTCAGCAGGGCGCTGATGCGATCGTCTGCCGTGGTGAACCGCGAGACACTGTCCACGTAGACCTTCATGCCGGAGACCGGCGTGCTCGACGTCGGCGTGGCGAGGAAGCGAACGGGACTTGCGACCGTGCTTCCGCCAGCGGGCGCGCAGACATTCAGGCTCGGATCGCCCGTTGGCTGCGAGCAGACCTGCGCGGTGGAGGTCGTGTTGCGGTAGACCGTAACCCAGCCCTGGGCATTGAGGCCGGCAATGTCCATGCGCCCGTCGCGGTTGAAATCGCCGGTGACGAGCGAATCGAAGCCGCCGTTCGTGGGCGATAGCGTGACCGGGTTGGCAAAGGTGCCGTCGGGCAACCTGCGCGAGACGGCGATTCCTCTCCAGTCGCCAGTATCGTACCGATCCTGCTGCGCCGAGTAGGCGACGTCCTTGCGTCCGTCGTTGTCGAAGTCGGCGGCGACGGAGGAATAGAAGTAGGTGTCAGCGGCAGGCGCGGCAGGCTCGGGAACACGGGAGCGGGTGAATGACGGCGTCGCCGGATTGTTCCAGATCGTCAGGCCGTGGCACGGAGTATGACAACCGCTGTAGCTGATCAGGAGATCGGCGGGGCCGTTCTGATCCATGTCGGACGCCGTGAGGTACTGCGGCACGGAGACTGTGCCGAGGTCCACGCCGGTGAAGTTGCCCGAGCCGTCATTGCGCATCATGTAGACGTCGCCGATCTCGACATCGAATCCGCCGCAGCACTCGATCATCGCGATGTCGGAGCGGCCGTCGAAGTTGAGGTCCGCGGCGACGATCTGGGTTGCGATGTACGAGGACTCGCCTTCCTCGGACTGACGGCCAACGTTGTCGTAAGTCCTGCGGGTCGGGAAGCTGCCCGCGCCGTCTCCGAAGAGGAAGCGGAGATGATTGGTCGAGGTTTGCGTGTACGGGCCTGTCGAAACCCTGGTGACCCACACGGATGCGAGATCCGTGCGTCCGTCGCCGTTGAAGTCAGCGGCGGCGATGGAAACGGCATTCGTGCCGGCATCGACCTGCCTCGCCGCCTGGAAGCTGCCATCGCCATTGCCGAGCGCAACCTTCACGACGATGTTCGGCGATGCTTCGGTGCCGAGATCGTCGCGCAGGGCGAGGTCCACCTTGCCGTCCCGGTTGAAGTCCGTCGTGATCACATCGACGAGTTGCGATCCCACGGTGTAGTCGAGCCGCCGGAACGTGCCATCGCCTCTGCTCAGCAGCACGGTGACGCTTCCGCTGCCGTTCGCCGTCAGCAGGTCGGCAGTGCCGTCATTATTGAAGTCGGCGCGCACGAGCTTGCTGGGCGAAGCTCCGGTCGAGACATTGGCAGACGTAAATGTCTGTGCGGCAGCCAGCGCAGGAAGAAGCAGCAGGAGCGGCACACAAGCGGCGTACTTAAGGCGGGTACTGGTCACGGGAGCCTCGGGGCCTGGTGAATTTGTGCCAGTTGGGATTCCGGAGCTGACTGAAAGGGTTGCCGTCCTAGGTGGTGGAAACGCTCGTCTGGCGCGGTGTTCCGGCGATTGAGCCGTTCGCGGAGGCGCTTTGCCCTGCTACAACTCCGGAGGTGATCAGCGCCTGGGCGAGCACATAGGTGGCCCAGACGGCCATCGCCGAGTGGGCAAACGTGCCCTTGAAGTGCTCGAAGGCCAGGATCGAGTCCGAGGCGACGAACGAGACGGCACCGAGCGCGACGCGAAGGTCGTACCGGCTCCACTGGGCGGTGATGGCCATCGCGCAGAGCGCGAGGGCATAGAGGACGACCGGCAGGCGGAGAGGTCCAAGCGCGGTCCAGAGCACGGCCAGCAGCGGGAAGGGGACGATGGCAATGGCCACGGCAAAGGCTCTGCGGACGATGCTGACGGGCCGCGCGGAGCGTTCGCGGCGGAACAGGGCAATTAGGAACAGGTGCGCGACGAGAAACGATGCGAGTCCGAGTTGAAACAGCGTGTCGAGTCCGAGCGGGCCAAGCTGGTCGATGCCGAGGAAGAAGTCTCCCGCGATGCTGGCCGAGAGCGCGGCCCGCAGTCTGCGGTCGGCCCGGGATTTGATGGCAATGACGAGCAGGAGGGCGATGGAGCCGACCTTGAGGACGACCGCAATCGGGTTTCCGGCGAAGTCGCGGACTGCGGCGTAGCCGAAAGCTAACGCGATGCTCGCGATATAGAGGCGAAGTGTCATTGGTTTCTCGCGGCAGTAATGTACATGGATCGCGGCAAATCGCGAAGTCAAGAAGTCAAGAAGTCACGAGTCGCGAAGTCGCGAAGTCACGAGTCACGAAGTCACGCAGAACAGTGCTACCCCCTCCCCCGGTCTGCCACTTCGATGCTTTCGTTTCAACTACTTGCAGTGAAGGCGCCGGCGTAAGTCTCTGGGTCTCAAATATATAACTGCAAATATTTGATGGGCTGGTACTTAGGCGGCCACTCGATGGATCGCTTGCGCGCGGGCGTTGTGCATCGCTTTCGCTCTATATCCAGTATGGCAGGTTGCGAGGGGAAAGCGCTCATCGATATCTACGAATGGAATCAGGGACATACGTGCGGCGGGGGCTTGACAGGTTGGAGAGTGTTTCGATCCACAGAGGCACAGAGGCGTCTTGCGTACTCCCCATAGTTGGAACAGCGCCAACTCTGGGCGACTCCACGCGGGCGAGGACGCCCGCGCCACACTGCGTCGGGTTCTGTTGCGAGTTCTCGCTCAGGATGGGTATGGTTCTCACATGACACGAACGCGCTTGATCGCAATTGCTGGAGTCGCACTGGGTGGTTGGCTGGTGCTTTTCGGAGGTCGTAATCCCAGTCCCGCGCTCGTGGTGCTGTCCCTGACGGTACTGGCTGTGGCGGTGTGGCTCGGGAGCGTGGTTTCCACTCAGATCGAGAGAAACGCACAGGTGCAGGGTAGGAAACTGCGACTCTTCCAACTGTTTGTCATGGTGAGTTGGGTTGGCGTGGGTCTGTGGATGGCCTCGGCTCTCGCGCGGGCACTCGGACACGTGACCTTGTGAGTAGTGCGAAGGGCCGCAAGGTCCTTCGACTCGAACTCGCATCCGCGACTGCGTCGCGTTCTGTTGCGAGTTCTCGCTCAGGATGACGTCTCTAAAGATTGCATAAACAAGAAAGCCCCGAGCTTGCGCTCGGGGCTTTGTGATGCATAGATCCTGCACCTGCGGTGCAGGATGATCGCCCGCGGCTCGGACGCCGCGGACTACGCGATCAGTACATTCCGCCCATGCCGCCGTGGCCGCCCGGCATCGGAGCTTCCTTCTTCTCTTCCGGAAGCTCGCTGACGAGCGCTTCGGTGGTGAGCATCAGCGCGGCGATGGAGCCGGCGTTCTGCAGAGCGGTGCGGGTGACCTTCGTCGGGTCGATGACACCGGCCTTCACCAGATCAACGAACTCGCCGGTCTGGGCATTGTAGCCGTAGGCGACGTCCTTGTTCTCGCGGATCTTGCCGATGATGACTGCGCCTTCTTCGCCGGCGTTGCCGACGATCTGGCGCAGCGGCTCTTCGAGGGCGCGCTTCACGATGTTGGCGCCGATCGCTTCGTCGCCTTCCAGCTTGAGAGCGCTGATGGCCTCGACGCAGCGGATGAGCGCAACGCCGCCGCCCGGAACGATGCCTTCTTCCACGGCAGCGCGGGTGGCGTGCATCGCGTCTTCCACGCGAGCCTTCTTTTCCTTCATTTCGGTTTCGGTCGCGGCGCCGACCTTGATCACCGCAACGCCGCCGACGAGCTTCGCCAGGCGCTCCTGGAGCTTCTCGCGGTCGTAGTCGCTGGTGGTCTTGTCGATCTGGCTGCGGATTTCCTTCACGCGGCCTTCGATGTCGGCACCCTTGCCCTTGCCCTCGACGATGGTGGTGTTGTCCTTGTCAACGGTGAGCTTCTTGGCCTGGCCGAGGTCCTGGAGCTGGATGTTCTCGAGCTTCAGTCCGAGGTCTTCGGTGATGGCCTTGCCACCGGTGAGGATGGCGATGTCCTGGAGCATGGCCTTGCGGCGGTCGCCGAAGCCGGGGGCCTTCACGGCGCAGATCTGGAGCGTGCCGCGCAGCTTGTTGACGACCAGCGTGGCGAGAGCTTCGCCTTCGACGTCCTCAGCGATGATCAGCAGCGGACGGCCGCCCTTGGCAACCTGTTCGAGCAGCGGGAGCAGGTCCTTCATCGACGAGATCTTCTTCTCGTGAATGAGGATCAGCGCGTTCTCGAGGACGACTTCCATGCGCTCCGGATCGGTGACGAAGTACGGGCTGAGGTAGCCGCGGTCGAACTGCATGCCTTCGACGACCTCAAGCTGGGTCTCCATCGTCTTCGACTCTTCGACGGTGATGACGCCGTCCTTGCCAACCTTCTTCATCGCTTCCGCGATGATCTTGCCGATGGTCTCGTCGTTGTTGGCCGAGATGGTGCCGACCTGGGCGATCATGTCGCCGGTGACGGGCTTGCTCAGCTTGTCGAGCGCTGCGCCCACGCGGTTGCCCTCGGCATCAACGGTGCCGGTGACGGCCTGGATCGCCTTCTCGATGCCACGCTTCAGGGCCATCGGGTTGGCGCCGGCGGCAACGGTCTTCACGCCTTCGCGGAAGATGGCCTGGGCGAGAACGGTGGCGGTGGTGGTGCCGTCGCCGGCGATGTCGCTGGTCTTGCTGGCGACTTCCTTCACCATCTGCGCGCCCATGTTCTCGAGCGTGTCCTTCAGTTCGATTTCCTTCGCCACGGTCACGCCGTCCTTGGTGATGAGCGGCGAACCAAACTTCTTCTCGATGACGACGTTGCGGCCCTTGGGACCGAGCGTCACCTTGACTGCGTCGGCGAGAACGTTAACGCCGCGGAGGATCGCCTGACGGGATTCCTCACCATGAACAATCTGCTTTGCCATTGCAAAAGCTCCTTGAATTCGGTTGCGGCCTTCGGCCGCGATTTAGATCCTTCGCTCGTCCCGCGCGCCAATGTTGGGCGCGCACTCGCTCAGGATGACAAGATCACCAGGTTGCGGCTTATGGCCGCGATTTAGATCCTTCGCTCGTCCCGCGCGCCAATGTCGGGCGCGCACTCGCTCAGGATGACAAGATCCACAGGTTGCGCCTGCGGCCGCGATTTAGAACTGGTGCAAAACTTGCCGGAGTTTTTCCAGCTCCGACCCCAGATCCCTCGCTGCGCTCGGATAACGGCAGCGGGCTCGGACGCCCGCTAAACGCCGTTACTTCGAGGCCTTCTTCGCGGCGCCTTCCAGGATGCCGAGGACTTCTTCCTCGCGCATGATCAGGAACTCTTCGCCGTCAATCTTGATCTCGGTGCCGGCGTACTTGCCGAACAGGATACGGTCGCCTTCCTTCACAGCAAGGGGGAAGGTCTCGCCCTTCTCGTTGGTCTTGCCCTTGCCGACGGAGATGACTTCGCCTTCCTGCGGCTTGTCCTTCGCGGTGTCGGGAATGATGATTCCGCCGCGGGTGGTCTCAGCTTCCTCTACACGGCGAACAACGATGCGGTCGTGCAGCGGAGTAAGTTTTGCTGCCATTTTCTGAAACTCCTTCGAACGTTGGGATTTGGTGCAGAAACTTGGGGAGAGTGCTGGTACTGCTGTTAGCGGCTCGCCCGGAGGCGAGCTGTTAGCACTCAATCCAGCCGAGTGCTAATGTAAGCAACCCAAGCGCGCATGTCAAGTGAAAATGTGAGTGAGTTACGCTCACATGTCGGTCCACGATCGTCGGTCGGCGGTCAACCCGTAGGAGGAGGCACGACGACCACTCGGTTTGCCAGGAAAGATGGTGAGTCCCAACTTAGTCGCGCCTCCGGCTCCACGAGGTAGAGCACCTGCGGAGCGAAATACGATCCGAAGAATCAGGTGCTTCGCTGCACTCAGCCCAGGAGGCAGAACTGAATGCTGAGTGCTGAATGCTGAGTGCTGGAACTCCCCGGCCGCTTCCGCCTTCCGCTTCCGCCGACCAACGACCGGCGACAAACGACCACCCGAAGGCAACAGTCATCACTCCGGAGGATTCCTAATCCCTCACACCGGCAGCATCTGTGGGAAGCGACTTCCGGTTGCCTGGCGCAGTGGGGCCCCGGGCCTAAGCGGTGCTTTGTGTCGTTCCATGAGCTTCAAATCAGGCGAAAGATTCTCGTAGTTGTGGCCCTGCTTGCGCTGAGCCTCCAGGGCGCGGCGCAGCAGCAGAACCTGTCCAACACAGCCAAAGGCACGGGGGCGGTCTTGCCGGTGCCGGACCGTCCGGAGTTCAAGGTCGGGGACCGCATCCAGGAGGCGGCCGGGAAGTTCAAGCGAAAGTACGACATCACGAGGATCGGCAACCGCGGTGTCGGCGGTGGCATGAACTTCTACTCGCTGGAAAAAGAGCAGCGCCTTGGCCGAGAGCTGTCGATGCAGGTCGAGCAGCAATCCCGGCTGGTTCGCGACAAGGTCATCGAGGAGTACGTCAACCGGCTGGGACAGAACCTTGTACGCAATTCCGACGCGAAGGTCCCGTTCACGATCAAGGTGGTCGATAACGATGAAGTCAATGCGTTTGCGCTGCCGGGCGGGTTCTTCTACGTCAACACCGGGTTGATCCTGGCGGCGGATAACGAGGCGGAGCTTGCGGGAGTGATGGCGCATGAGATCGCGCACGTCGCAGCGCGTCACGCCACGAAGAACGCCACCAAGAACGAGATCTGGAACCTGGCGTCCATTCCGCTGATCTTTATCGGCGGTCCTGTGGGATACGCCGTCCAGCAGGCGGCCGGCCTGGCTGTTCCGATGTCGTTCCTGAAGTTCAACCGCGATGCGGAGCGCGAGGCCGACCTGCTCGGACTGCAATACGAGTATGCAAGCGGCTACGACCCGGCCTCGTTCGTTCAGTTCTTCGAGAAGATCCAGGCGAGGGACAAGGACAAGCCGAACTTCATCTCCAAGGCGTTCTCGAGTCATCCGATGACGGCCGATCGCGTCAGGCGCGCGCAGGAAGCGATCCAGACGATGCTGCCGCCGAAGGACGAATACGTCGTCGATACGAGCGAGTTCCAGCAGATCAAGGCGCGACTCTCGGCGAAGCTTCGCTCGAGGATGGTGGATCCGTTGACGGGGCGTCCCGTGTTGCATCGCCGAGGCGTGGACGGAACGATTCCGGACGACCGTCCGACCCTGAAGAGGCGCGACGGACGCCCGGCGGACTCCACGCCCAGGGAGAGGGATACGGTGGACGACCGCCCGACCCTGAAGCGTCCCACGGACTGAGGTTTCACCAGACAAAGGCAAAGGCGCCGCACCCGCGCGGCGCCGCTACAGCGGCCCCCCCGGCGAGTCTTTATGAGTGGATGACCGGGAGTACCGGTCTAAGCCCGTGTTAGCAGAGTTGGAAGACGGACGCAGCCTGCTTACAATAGGGACAGCACGGGGTTCACGTATGACGAAGACGATAGGACGTGTAGGCGTGGCGCTCGCCACATTGGTGTTGGCGGTTGCAGTGTTCGCCCAGAGTGGCGCGGCGGACTTGAAGTTCACCGTCGTGCGGGACACGAATGGCAAACCGGTGCGCAACGCCAGCGTAATCCTGCATCCGCTCGAAAAAGACGGGAGGCAGGGAAAAGGCGGACTGCAACTCAAGACCAACGAGGATGGTTTGGCGAAGCTGGAGGCCATCCCGCACGGCAGGATGCGCATTCAGGTCATCGCACGCGGGTTCCAGACGTTTGGAGAGGATTACGACATCAACCAGGACAGGCACGAGATCACGATCCGGTTGAAGCCTCCGGCACAGCAGTATTCGATCTACGACAATAAGTAATGTTCGAGAGCCGCGGTTCCGGAACCGCGGTTTCCGTTTGCAGGCAACAACGCCCGGCTTCGGCCGGGCGTTTGATGTTTGTAACGAGCGATCGAAGGCAACAGGCTGCTACATGTCGTTTGCCCACGCTCCGTGGCGTTCCATGTAGGCCTTCAGGGCTTCGAGTGGATCCGTTGGCGAGGAGACGCGGGTTGCCGCGATGACGGTGGCTCCGCGCCCGACGCGTGCATTGTGCGCGGCCTCGGTCGTAACCCGGTAGATGGCGATGGCGTCGGAGTGATCGACGAGGATGACCGGCACGCCATACTCGGCTTGGATCGTGCGCAGATCGGCTTTGCCGCGAGTGGTCGAGTCGTTGTGCACGATATACAGGATGGGGAGCCGCTGCCTGGCGGCTACACGGATCGCGTTCCGCCACTGCGGATCGGAGTGCAAGTCGCCGAACGAAACCAGCGCGCAGGGGTTATGCATTCCGCTGAGATGAGCGACGGCGAAGGCCGTCAGGTTCTGAAGCGGTCCGGGCGTGGGCTGTGCAGTCAGCACCGCCCAGTTCGAGTCCAGTGTCGGGGCGGCTTCCGGCGCCAGTAGCGTGTCCGCGTTTCGAGCGAGACGCGATCCGATAGACCACGGAGCGGCAACCACCGGGTCTGAACTCCGCAGAGCCAGACACGCCGCAATCTCCGCTACATCGAGATCGGGAGCTTCGGTGCCGGAGTGCCGACGCACGTCGCGAGCTCGCTGTATGAGTTCGTACATCTGTCGCTGATGGGCCCGCGGGACAAGGGAAAACGGCTCGGCGGATTTCTTCGAGGACTTCTTCCGGGTCTGAGTTTTCATGTGAGGCGAGGCTGATTGTAGCAGGGGGAGACGGTGCCCCAGGTCCGCCCGCTTTTGCGAACGTGGGAGCCGGGTTTTGCAATCCCACATTTGCTCGCTTCGCGAGCAGATGTGGGGCACCAGCATTCGGCCATCAGCCGAGCAGATGTGGGGCACCAGCATTCGTACCGATGAGCACTTCGACTTCCGCTCACGCCCAAGCGGTTTCCACAAATTTGTGGAAATCAGCGTCGAAAACTCTGTGTGACGATTCGCGACGTTAGTGTTGGCGCGGAGTTTTTCACTTTGCACACGGAGCTGTGCGAAGCACGCCGGGTGCAATGAATTCATTCGGAAAAGAGGTCAAGTTGCCGGTCGGCCCGCTTGCGCGGCTTGCGATCGTCGAATACGGTGCGGCCGTCGAGCGACGGAGAGATCGCTTTCTCGCGCTCGATCACGGCGCTGAAGTCCGCGCATGGATCGGCTTGCTGTTCGACCTGGCGGACGAAACGGTCCAGCCGGCGAAATCCGTCCGCCTTCTCGGAGTCGCCCAGCTTCGCCGCATCGAGCGAGCGCCGGAGCACGGCGATGGACTCGTCGTAGGTCTTCAGCGGCACCGGGAAGGGGTGGCCGTCTTTGCCTCCGTGGGCGAATGAGAAGCGTGCGGGATCGCTGAAGCGGCTTGGAGCTCCGTGGACGACCTCTGCGACGAGCGCAAGAGATTGCAGAGTGCGGGGGCCGAGGTTTTCCGTCAGCAGCAGCGACGCGAAATCGCGCAGATCGCGTTCGCAGGCGACCGCCAACACGGCTCCCAGGCGCTTTAGGTCCACATCCTCGGCGCGAACCTCGTGGCGGCGCGGAAGGACCAGCCGGCGAACCTGGTCGAGCGTTTTGTCCGGCGGTTCGTGAACGATGTCGAGCATGGCGCGGCGAGCGTCCTCGGCGTGGCTGTCCACGAGGTTCATGATGGTGCCCTGGTGATCGCCGACGATGGCGCTGTGCGGGTCGGAAACAAAGTCGCGGACCCTGGGCGAGTGCCAGTGGTAGCGACGCGCGAGCCCGGTCGCGCCGTTCATGCCTTGCTGTATGACGGCCCAATCGCCTGAGTCACTTACTACGAAACCGTGAAGGTAGAGCTGAAACCCGTCAGCGATGGCGTTGTTGTCTATTTTGGCCGTGAGGCGGCTGGTGCGGGCCAGCGATTCGCCGTCGAGTCCGGTGCGGAAGGCGACGTCGCGGAGCTCGTCGGGAGTCCTTCGCGATTGCCGTCCGCGGCCTCCGCAGATGTAAATGCCGAGTTCGTGGGAGCGCGGGTTGATGCCCCGCTTGAGCGCCCCGAGCACGGACGTGGTGATCCCGGAAGAGTGCCAGTCCATCCCGAGCACAGAGCCGAAGGCCTGGAACCAGAAGGGATCGCTGAGGCGCGTCAGGAGTTCGGAAGTGCCGTAGTGGAGGATGATGCTCTCGGAGATTGCCGTGCCGAGGGTGGTCATGCGCGCGGCCAGCCACGGCGGCACGCGCCCGGCGTGCAGCGGAAGATCGGCGAACCCGGAGCGCTTCATGCAGAAACATTTTAGTAGGGGAAAGAAGGTCCGGTGTTGGCGGCCGGCCACTCTGAAGGCTCTCCTGTTCTGTCGTACGATAAATCTGGATTGGACCAGGGATGAAAGAGCCACTTGAACTGACGGACCTCCAAAGGCTTCTCGAAGCTCGCCGGTGGCAGGAAGCGCGAGAGCTCGCGGCTGAAATCCCGGCTCCGGAGCTGGCAGAGTCGCTCCAGGAGATGCATAAGAGCGACCGTGTGCTGGTGTTCCGGCTGCTGCCGCGCGAGCTTGCCGCCAACGTATTCTCATACCTCGATGCGGGCGAACGCGACGCGTTGCTGGTTGACTTGACGGACGATGAGACGCGTCAGCTGCTGGCCAATCTGCCGCCCGACGACCGCACGGAGCTGCTGGCGGAGCTCCCCGGCAATGTAACCCGCCGATTGCTGAACCTGCTTTCTCCGGAAGATCGCCGCGAGGCAAGCACACTGCTCGGCTACCCGGAGAACAGTGTCGGGCGCCTGATGACTCCGGCCTATGTCTCGGTGCGCCCGGAGTGGACTGCTTCCGATGCGCTGCGACACATTCGGCAGTTCGGGCGGAAGAGCGAGACCATCGACCAACTCTACGTGATACGCCGGACAGGGGAGCTGATTGGCCAGGTGGACCTCCGCGGCGTGCTGCTGGCCGATCCTTCGGCAAAGATCGAGGACCTGATGGACGAACAGGTGCTCTCGATCACCGCGGATCGGGACAGGGAAGATGCGGTTCGCCTGGTCGAGCAGTACGACCGCAACGTGCTGGCGGTCGTCAGCACGGAAGGCGTTTTGCTGGGCATTGTGACGGTGGATGACATCCTGGATGTCGCCGAGCAGGAAGCCACGGAAGACATCCAGAAGATGGGCGGCATGGAAGCTCTCGAAGCGCCGTACCTGGACGTGAGTTTCGCTTCGATGGTGCGCAAGCGCGGCGGCTGGCTGTCGGCGCTCTTCCTGGGCGAGATGCTGACGGCGACCGCGATGAGCTATTTCGAGCAGGAGATTGCGGCGGCGGTTGTTTTGGCCCTGTTCATACCGCTGATCATCAGCAGCGGCGGCAATTCGGGTTCGCAGGCGGCGTCATTGATGATCCGGTCTCTCGCCCTGGAAGATGTGCGGCTGCGCGACTGGTGGATCGTGTTCCGCAGGGAGTTAGCCTCGGGCATCGCATTGGGAACGTTGCTCGGCGCGATCGGCTTTCTCCGCGTGGTGCTGTGGCAGAATCTGCGCCTGACGGATTACGGTCCGCATTACCTGCTGGTGGCGACGACGATCTTCCTGAGCCTGATCGGAGTCGTGTTGTTCGGGACAATGACCGGGAGCATGTTGCCGTTCCTGATGAGGCGGCTGGGATTCGATCCGGCGGCGAGTTCGGCGCCGTTCGTGGCCACGCTGGTGGACGTCACCGGCCTGGTCATCTATTTCAGTATTGCGCACATGGTGCTGAGCCGGACGCTGTTGCCGTAGCCGGTACGACGTGCGCGGCGTCCCGCCATAAATTTCTTGTATACCGCCATAATTACTTTCAATTGGCCTGCGGCGAGAGTTCCGGATAGCCTACGAGTACCCCAAGTTGTCCGCTAGCCCCGATCACGAGGAGATTCATGCCGACCGAACTGCGAAGTTTTCTTGCGCTCTCGTACGAAGAGCTGGAAGAGCTAAATCTGAAAGCGAAGGAAGAGCGGAAGAACCGCGTCCCCTGCCACAAGATCCAGGAGGAGCGGATCAAGTACCTGAGGGACGAGAAGCGGATCAAAGCCGTGACCGTGCTGTTCAGCGACCTGGAAGGCCGCCTGCACATGCTCGATTACGACAAGAAGTTCCTCATCGGCAGCTTCGACAACCTTACGTTTGACGGCTCTTCGATTCGCGGCTTTACCGCCCAGCGGGAGAGCGACTTGCGGCTGGCCATCGACTGGAGCGCCTTCTACTGGGCTCCGGCGGACATCTTCGGGCCGGGCAAGGTGCTGGTGTTCGGCGACGTGATCGACAAGAGCGGCGCCGCGTATCCGGCCGACCTCCGCAGCGTGCTGAAGAACTATGCGCAGGAGCTGCACGAAAAGCACGGCTACACGCTGAACGCCGCCAACGAGATCGAAGGCTTCCTCTTCAAGGGAATCGACGCCGAGCAGTGCTACCACGAGACGAATAAGTTCGAGTACGTGAACACCGGCGGCTACTACCACTCGCTGCCCGGCGACCCGCTGCGCACATTCATCGACACGACGGCCGAAGTGCAGCGCGCCATGGGCTTCCAGAACGAGAAGGACCACCCGGAAGTCGCGCCCTCGCAGTTCGAGATCAACTACAGCTACGCCGAAGTGGTGGGGGCCGCCGACCAGATCCAGCTCTACAAGCTGATCTGCCGCCAGGTGGCGACGAAGATGGGCTTGACCGCGAGCTTCCTGCCGAAGCCGGTCGTGGGCGTGAACGGCAACGGCATGCACACGAACGTCTCGGTCAGCACCAACGGCAAGAACTGTTTCTGGGACGCGAACGGCGAGGAGAAGATGAGCCCGTTCGCGTGGGAGTTCGTCGATCGCCTGCTGACGCACGGCAACGACCTGTGTCTCGCGTGGAACGCCAGCGTCAACGCATACCGCCGACTCGATCCCCACTTCGAGGCTCCGAACCAGATCAAGGCTTCGGCGACCGACCGTGGTTCGATGGTGCGCATCCCGCTCGGCAACGAGAAGAGCGCGCGAATCGAGGTTCGCTCGGTGGCTCCGGACGCCAATCCTTACATGGTGATGTACTCGATCTTTAAGACCGGACTTGAAGGTCAGACGGCGAAGATCAAGAACCTGCGCCAGGCCGAACGCTACCTGCCGGACAACATCTACACCGCCATCGACAACTTCCGCGCTGCGGAGTGGACCTCGAAGCTGTTCGGCGAGGACGTGAAGAACCGCTATACCGAACTGAAGCAGGCCTCGGCGGACCGCTGCCCGAGGTTGCTCGGAACGTTTGTGAAGGCTCCGGAGGTTCAGTACCACCACGACGTTTACAACCAGTTCCTGTGGAACCTGTTTTAGAAAGAATTGTTATTCAGAGAGCCCCGGTTTCGGCCGGGGCTTTTTCTTTGAGAGTCGCGAAGACGCGGAGACACGTTTGCTCTTACGCGTACAGGTGCTGAGGTGCTGAGGTTTGCTGAGGTGCACTCCATGGGAATTGTCTTTTCGTGCTCTGAGCAGAGTGTGAGAATAGCTCCCGAACTGGATGGGCACGGAGGAACACGGATGGGGCTCGGGGGCTGGGTCGCGGAGTCGCGGAGTCGCGAGTCGCGTTCGCTCTTACGCGTACAGGTACTGAGGCGCTGAGGTGCTGAGGTACTGAGGTACTGAGGTGCTGGCGTGCCCCCTGAATTGTGTTTTCGCTGGTGGCCCACTCAAGCTTCTTTTGCTTGAGTGGGGTATTTCAGTTCTGGAAGAGCTGGCCTGCGCAGTTTCGAGTTTGTTCGAATTTCGAGTGTCGAGCGGGAGAGTCTGCTCTCTGCGAAGTGTCACCCTGAACTCCTCTTCACTGGCGTTCAGGGTCTATGCATTTTGACGAAATTGCTGTTGCTTGAGTGGGGTATTTTAGTTCAGAACGAAGCAAGGATGCTTTGCCAGCTTTGAACTGCCCCACTCAAGCCCAACTGCGGGGCTTGAATGGGCCTCCCGCCGCTCCACTCATGCCTGCGTGACTCCGCGACTGCGTGTCTTCGCGACTTACCCCTGCTCGTGTAGAATCGAGGAGCTACCCGTGTCTATTGGAGCCGCTTTCCGCTGGCGGCGATTGATTTCCTGATATCGGGTTCCGGTGCAAGCGAAAGCTTCCTGGGTGGTTTCCGGGCAGACGGCCGCCGAGTCGCGAGGCTCGCCTGCGGTTACCCATGTCCGGCCAGAGCAGATCAAGGCGCACGGCGCCAGCAGGAGACACACATGGCAAAGATTGCAAAGACAGCTGATCGTAAGAAGGTAATGGACACGACCAAGAGCACGAGTTGTCCGAAGTGCGCCAAGCCCACCCGCATCGTGAAGCGCGTGAAGGACCGCGAGCGCGATGTTCCGGGCGGCGTTTACATCTCGTGCTCGGCGTGCGAGTTCTACGAGAAGCTGTAAAGGAATACTTCAACACCGGCTTCGAACCACGATCCGGTGAGAATGGAAACGCGCCCCTTCCGGGCGCGTTTTTTTTTCGTTGAAGTATCACGTGAAGGCCTCGGGCGCTGCGCGCCCTCGGGCTGGTGATTGTGGTGCGTCGTTCCAAGGGCTTATTGCTTCGCGAAACGCCCTTGGGCTAACGGCATACGCGGCCTCGCTTCGCTCGGACGCGAGTGTGGGTGAGGAAGGTGTGGATCCCACATTTGCCCGCTTTGCGGGCAGATGTGGGGCACCATCAACTGCGGGCAGGTGCGGGTCAAACTTGCGCTTCGCTCGGACGCAGAATCAATTGCGTTTCAGCTTTTGCGCGGAGAATTTTTGCGCCAGCCAGAGCACGCCTGCGATTGTCTTTCCGTCGGGGATTTTGCCGTTCATGACCAGCTTGACGGCTGCCTCGATGGGGAACAGCCGCGAGGAGATCTCTTCGTCGTCCTCGGGAGTGGCCCGGCCGCGAACCAGGTCGCGCGCGAGATAGATCGCCATCGTTTCGTCCATGAAACCGGGGCTGGCGTAGAAGAACAGAGCCTGCTTCCACTCGCGAGCGGAGTATCCGGTCTCTTCGGCCAGTTCGCGCTTGGCGGCCGCCAGCGCAGACTCGCCCTCGTCGATGCGCCCGGCGGGGAATTCCCAGAGGCTTTGCCCTGCGGCGTATCGATATTGCCGGATGAGCAGGACCCGCGGTGCGTTTTCGCGGCTTTCGTCCAGGGCCATGATCACGACCGAGCCGGGATGACGGATGAGGTCGCGACGGACCTGCTTTCCGCTCGGCTCGACGACCTGCTCCGAGGTGACGTAGAAGACGGGCGCTTCATAGGTGATCCGGCTGCTTACGACGCGCACGGAAGGGTCCTGCTGTGGAATGGGCGTGTACCTGGAAGTTTTCTTCGCCATCGAGAGCAGAGTAACAGGCAACGATAGTAGAAGGAATGGCCTGAACCCCGCGTGCCATCTGCATTTCCAGCTAGTTACCAACTTGACAATGATGTGAAACGTGGGAAAATACGTTTACTAGGATTCGGTAACACCCTCTCCATTTCATCCGGACGTCAGCAAGGTGAACTTCCGTTGAGACGAGTGTCACGTTACGTGGCCTGGGCCGAGCTGTCCCATTTCAGCTCGGAGCAAGAAGCACGGAGGAACAGCAAGTGTCTCGCATGAAAGGAACCGTTAAGTGGTTCAACAACGCCAAAGGATTCGGATTTATTGGCCGTGAAGACGGGCCGGATGTTTTCGTGCACTACAGCGCGATTACCAGCGAAGGCTACAAGAGTCTCCAGGAAGGCGATCCGGTAGAGTTTGAAATCGTCGAAGGTCAGAAGGGGCCGCAAGCGGGCAACGTAGTCAAGCTGTCCAGCTAAGCCAGTCGCGGGTGTACCTGTGCACGCGCCGGCATACCAGCCGGCCTGGCGGTCAGCCGCATACATCTTTACGACAAACCCAGCTCATCGGCTGGGTTTTGTTTTGCCCGGAGACTTACGGTCCGGAGACTTCGCTCGCCGTTGAAACCGGAGTCCGGGCCTCGAACGTGAGCACGAATACGGTCCCGGTGCGCGCTCCCGAGAAGCGGCTCCGCACCTGGATGGAGGCGTTGTGCTTGTCGATGATGCTGCGGGTGACCCAGAGCCCGAGTCCGGTGCCGATGTCCTTCTTGGTTGTGAAGAACGGCTCGAAGATGTGCGGCAGATGCTCGGGGGGGATTCCCGGGCCTGTATCGGCGACGGTGATCCTGACGCGGTCTCCAACTCTGCGAGTCCGAACGGCGAGGGTGCCGCCCCGTTCCATTGCGTCGAGAGCGTTCGAGATCAGGTTTGAGATCACCTGGGTAAATTCGCCGGCGTAGCCCATGATGACCGCGTCGGGATCGAGCTGTCTTACGACCTCCACCGATCGGGCGGAAATCTTGCGCGCATAGAGCTCGAGCAGGCGCCCCACGATCTCCGGAGGCCGGATGAGCGATGGGCTGCTGCTGTCCCGGTAGAAGCCGAGCGTCTGCGTTGCGATGTGGGCGACGCGGCGCAACTCCTGTTCGGCGATCTCGAGGTATGCGCGGGCCTGCTCGCTGAGGCTGCCGTCGTGTGCGGCGAGAAACAAGAGGTTGGTAGCCGCCTCCAGCGGGTTGTTGATCTCATGTGCGACGGTTGCGGCAAGCCTTCCGGCAGCCGCAAGTTTCTCGGCGTTGCGCAGGGCGTGCTCGGATTTTCGTTGTTCCGTCACGTCCACGCCGACTCCGATCATCTTCACCGGACGGCCGGCGTGGTCGCGCACGACTTGTCCGCGAGCCGATATCCACCGGTCCTGTCCCCCGTCAACCATGATGCGGTAATCGACGTGGTAGGGCTGAAGTCCGGCCAGCGATCTCTCCAGCGCCGCCGAGATGCCGGCGCGATCCTCGGACCTCACCACCGCCATCCATGCATCGACCGTGGGCGGGATGTTGGGCGCCAGTCCGTGGATGGACCGTATGCCATCGGACCACCAGACGCTGCCGCTCTGGATGTCCCATTCCCAGGCGCCAACGTTGCCGAAGCGCTGCGCGACGATGAAGCGCTCGAGAATCGTTTCGCGTTCGCGCTCGGTGCGCCTTAGAGCGGTGATGTCGAAGTTGGCCTCGAGGATCATGGGGCCAAGCGCGCCGTCATAGCGGTTCCAGCGGCTAATGACGTTCACCCTCTCTCCGGAGCGGGTGGTGTGGATCAGTTCTCCCTGCCAGCGGCCCGTCTTCTGGAACTCCGAGATCATCTGGTCGCGGTCGGGTCCGAAGTCAGTCTTGAGCAGATCGTGACTGACCTGCCCGAGCGCTTCATCCGGCTTGAATCCGTAGAGTTCTTCGGCCCCGCGATTCCAGTAGGTGATTCGATCCTCGAGGTCCCGGATCAAGATGGGCTGGGACGCGAGATTGAGCAGTTCGCCCTGAACTTGAAGACGCTGTGCCGCGCGCTTCTGCTCGGTGATATCGATGACGGCTGTGCCCACTCCCAGCAGGTCTCCCGAGGGTGTGCGGACAGGGAAGTAGCGAGCGAGCCAGAAGCGTTCGCGGTTCGGATCGGTGACGTCGCCCTCTACCTCGACGGTGAGAACCTCGCCAGTCTCGATGACGTGCCTGAGATTCTCCGCCACGATCTTTCCGACAACCGGCAACGCTTCCTCCACTCTCTTGCCGAGGACTGCCTCGCGAGGCATGCGGTTGAGCGCCGCCAACTCGTCGTTGATCTGGAGGAAGCGGGTGTCGCTGTCATGGAGCGAGAAGCCGATCGTGGCGCTGTTCATGAACGACGACAGCAGTGCGAGCGAACGTTCGCGGTCCGACAGCGCCTCCTGCAGCAGTAGTTCCGTCTCGTACTGTTCGGTCACGTTGCGCACGATCCGCAGCACGCCGGAGACCTTGCCGTCCGCGTCGTACACCGGGGACACCGAGGCCGAGACCATCAACGGGCGGCCGTCTTTGGCAACGCGACGGGTGCGGTGCGGCGGGACGCGCTCGCCACGCTTGATGCGTTCCACCTCATCGGTGACCTCCTGGATGACCTCCGGCGGGACCAGCAGCGATACGTGCTGCCCGATGGCTTCCTGCTTGGTGTACCCGTACATGCGCTCGGCGGCTGCGTTCCAGGATGTGAAGATCCCGTCGAACGTGCTGGTGATGATCGCGTCATCGGAGCCTTCGATCATCTGCGACAGCTGGTCGAACGCCTGCTTTGCCTCGCGCTGCGCATCCGTCTTCGACTCGACCGCGCTTGTGATCACACCCGAGATCAACAGGAACACCGCGACGATGACGAGTTCGCGCAAGCCCAGCGTGAAGCCGTGGTGTGTCGGGTTGAGGATGAAGTAATCCGCAAGCAGGGCGTTCAATCCGGTGCACAACAATGCGGGTCCGCGGCCCATGCGCGCTGCTAAAGCAACGGCGGCGAAGAAAAGAGAGATGGGCGCGTTTCGCTGGATGATGGGGATCGCGAGCGTGATTGCCAGCGCAATGACGGAGACGGCAACGGCGCCCGCATATGCCAACATCCTGCGGATTGTTCGATTGGCGCCAGACACTATGTAGGGACCCGGGATGTCAAGATTATAGCGGGGGCGGAGGGTTCACGGGACGCGCCAAAGCGCGTCCCGTGCGGGTTCATGGCTAACGAGACATGGCGGCAGCCGTCTCGAGGGGCAGCGTTCCGCGCTCGGCAGCCTCCTGCGCATCCACCACCGCCACGGCCGCGATGTTGACGATCTCCTCGACCTCGGCGCCGCGTTGCAGCACGTGAACAGGCTTCCGCATGCCCATCAGGATCGGTCCCATCGCCTCGGCTCCCCCGAGCCTCATCAGCAGCTTGTAAGCGATGTTGCCCGACTGAAGGTCAGGGAAGATGAGCACGTTGGCGCCGCCCCGCAGGGTGGAGAACGAGTATGTCTGCTCGATGATCTCCGGCACCACGGCCGTATCGGCCATCACCTCGCCGTCCACCATCAGCGTCGGGTCGGCGCGGTGAATGAGCTTCACGGCCGCGGCCATCTTCTCGCACAGCGGGTGGCGCGTGCTGCCGAAATTGGAGAATGACAGGAGCGCGACCCGAGGATCCACGTTGAAGCGGCGTGCCTCCTGCGCCGTGCACAGGGCAATCTCGGCGAGGTCCTCGGGCGTGGGTTCGATGTTGACCGCCACGTCGGCGAGGAAATACATGTCTCCGCGCTTGGTGATAATGGCGTAGGTCGCACAGACCTTTCTCAGGCCCTCGCGAACGCCGATCACCTGGAGCGCGGGACGGATGACGTCGGGATAGTGCTGTGTCACGCCGGAGACGAGCGCGTCGGCGTCGTCCATGCGCACCATCATCGAGCCCCAGACGTTGTGGTTGTCGATGAGTTCCGCGGCTTCGCGCAGGGTTACACCACGCCGCCGGCGAATGCCGTAGAGCTCCTGGATGTACGCGTCCCGTTTTCCGGATACGCCAGGTTCGACGATCGTGAGCCCGTCGAGCGGAACACCGGCGAGGAATGCGGTGCGGCGAATGTCGGCTTCGCGACCGAGAAGGATCGGTTGCGCGATCTTTTCGTCCACCAGGATGTGCGCCGCGCGCAGGATCTTCTCGTGGTCGCCTTCAGGGAAGACGACACGCTTCGGAGCGCTGCGGGCCTTGTTGATCATCATGCGCGAGACTTCGTGCGCCTTGCCGAGACGGCTCTCGAGCTGCTCGCGATACACCGCGAGGTCCACCGGGTGTTGCGCCACGCCGGTTTCCATCGCGGCGCGCGCCACGGCCGTGGCTTCCCAGACCAGAACGCGCGGGTCGAACGGCTTGGGAATCAGGTAATCCGGGCCGAAGCGCAGCCGCTCTACCCCGTAAGCGCGGCAGACCGAGTCCGGCACGTCCTCTTTCGCCAGTGCGGCAAGGGCGCGTGTTGCCGCCAGCTTCATCTCTTCATTGATGGCGGTTGCGCGCACGTCCAGGGCGCCGCGAAATATGAACGGGAATCCGAGGACGTTGTTGACCTGGTTGGGATAGTCGGAACGGCCCGTGGCGATGATGCAGTCCGGACGCGCAGCCCGCGCCTCGTCGTAGGTGATCTCCGGATCGGGGTTCGCCATGGCGAAGATGATCGGCTTGCTTCCCATGGAGCGGACCATGTCCTGCGTGACTGCACCCTTGACCGAGCAGCCGACAAACACGTCCGCGCCGGCGATCGCTTCGGCCAGCGTGCGGGATTTGGTGTCGTTCGCGAGCCGCTCCTTGTAAGAATTCATGCCCTCTTTGCGGCCCTTGTAAACGACACCCTTGGTGTCGCAAAGGATCAGGTTTTCTTTGCGCACGCCCAGACGCACGTAGTGTTCGGCACAGGCGATGCCGGAGGCCCCGGCCCCGTTGAACACGACCTTCACCTCGGAGATCTCCTTGCCGACGACCTCCAGCGCGTTCAGCAGGGCGGCGCCGGAGATGATGGCCGTCCCATGCTGGTCGTCGTGGAAGACCGGGATCTTCATCGTCGCGCGCAGCTTCTCCTCGATGTAGAAGCACTCGGGCGCCTTGATGTCTTCCAGGTTGATGCCGCCGAAGGTGGGCTCCACCAGCTGGCAGAAGCGCACGACCTCGTCCGGGTCGGTGCTGTCCACTTCGAGGTCAAACACATCGATGTCCGCAAATCTCTTGAACAGCACGCCCTTGCCTTCCATGACGGGCTTGCCGGCGAGCGCCCCGATGTGGCCAAGTCCGAGGACGGCCGTGCCGTTGCTGATCACCGCGACGAGATTGCCGCGAGCCGTGTACTTGTAGGCGTCTTGCGGGTTCTGCTCGATGTCGAGACAGGGCTCGGCCACGCCGGGCGTGTAGGCCAGACTGAGATCGCGCTGCGTGCGGCACGGCTTTGTGGGCGTGACTTCGATCTTCCCTGGACGCGCACCAAAGTGGTAGTCGAGGGCCTCGCGTTTGGTGATGCTCATTAAAACCGGACCTCCGGGGGCGGAGTGATAGGGAATCCGCCGGAGGGAGCATCAACCGAACGCGGAATCGCCGCCATGACGGGGGTCACGTGCGCGTGTGAGCATGACGCGAAGTGGAAAAAGGACGAGGAGCGGGAAAGCAGTGCAGACCATCAACGCCGGACCAAACGACCCCCTCCCCCAAGTTGGTCACCCGTATCCGGCGGTGATGTACAAGCATTCTGCCATAGCGTGAAATCACGCAGAGCATTTCGAACGGAATCATTTGCCTTACACAAAAAGAGCTAGTGGAAGCGAGCGGGGCTCGACTCTGCTAGGCTGTCGTCGAGTGGAACTCATGCTTGTCAGGAGCCCGGAATGGCTGAATCACTCCTCATCGGCAAAGGGCAACGCCCTCTCCATCTGCTGCCCCACCTGGCGAACCGTCACGGTTTGATCGCCGGTGCGACCGGCACGGGCAAGACCGTGAGCCTTCGAGTCATGGCCGAGCAATTCAGCCGCATCGGCGTCCCCGTCTTCATGGCCGACGTAAAAGGCGACCTCTCCGGAATGGCGCAGGCCGGCGAGGCAAGCGACCGCATCCGGCAGCGCATCGAGAAACTCGAGATCGCGGACTGGAAGGGCGAAAGCTTTCCGGTGACATTCTGGGATGTATTCGGCGAGCAGGGGCATCCCGTAAGGGCGACCGTAAGCGACATGGGACCGATGTTGCTCGCACGGCTGCTCAACCTGAACGAGACACAGTCCGGCGTGCTCACGCTGGTCTTCAAGTACGCCGACGATCACGGCCTTCTGCTGCTCGATCTGAAAGACCTCCGGGCGACGCTTCAGCACGTCTCCGACAACTCCAGGCAGATCAGGGCCGCGTATGGCAACGTATCGGCCGCAAGTGTTGGCGCGATCCAGCGCGCCCTGCTCGAACTGGAACAGCAGGGAGCCGAGCAACTGTTCGGCGAACCGGCCCTCGACATCGACGACCTGATGCAGACAGACCGCGACGGACGCGGCCTGATCAATATCCTCGTTGCCGACAAGCTGCTGCACACGCCCAAAATCTATGCAACGCTGCTGCTGTGGCTGATCTCGGAGCTTTTCGAGCGCATGCCCGAAGTGGGCGACCCGGAGAAGCCGAAGGTGGTGTTCTTCTTCGACGAGGCGCACCTGCTGTTTGACGACGCACCGAAGGCGCTGCTCGACAAGATCGAACAACTGGTGCGGCTGATTCGCTCGAAAGGCGTCGGCATCTACTTCGTGACCCAGAGTCCGACGGATGTGCCCGACGAAGTCTTGGGTCAGCTCGGCAACCGCGTGCAACATGCGCTGCGGGCATTCACGCCGAAGGACCAGAAGGCCGTGCGAACGGCGGCGCAGACCTTTCGCGCGAACCGCGATCTCGATGTCGAGACGGCAATCACCGAACTCGGAGTTGGCGAGGCGCTGGTGTCCTGCCTCGACGCGGACGGCACTCCTGAGCCGGTGGAGCGCGCACTGGTCGTGCCTCCGCACAGCAGGCTGACGCCCTTGACGGCAGAGGAGCGCAGGGCGGTCCTGCAAAACTCGATCGTTGCGGGAACATATGAGGCGGCGGTGGACCGCGAATCCGCCTACGAACGCCTGAGGCAGCGCGTCGAAAGCGTTCCCGAGCAAGAAGAGGTACCGTCGGCTCCGCGGCGCGCTCCGGCACCGGCGCGGCGCGAGGAGCGCAGCCAGGTAGCGGACGTCGCAGGGAAGATTGCCACCAGCGCGGCCCGCGCCATGGCGAGCCAGGCCGGACGTTCGTTGATGCGTGGACTGCTTGGCTCTCTGCTCGGTGGAGCAACGACGCGTCGGCGACGGTACTGATAGTTTCAAGTTTCGAGTTTCAAAGTTTCGAGAAGTGAAGACGCGGGAGTTGCGGAGTCGCGATACGCGAAGCGGCGAAACGCCGTGGCTTGCATCAAGGGCACGGCTTCAATCCCTGTGCAGCGGCTAAAGCCGCGCTGAGGCGGCGCTCAATCGGCACGCCTGAAGGCGTGCCCTGATACGAAACCGCTCGCCCCACATTTGCTCCGCTTCGCTGCGCAGATGTGGGCCACCAAGCTCAGCTAGTCGCTCAGTAGCTCAGCAGCTTAGCAGCTCAGTAGCTTCACGCGGCGTAACGTTGCTGGATCGCCTGCTTCACGCGCTCGCGAGTGTTGGATGCTTGATCGGATGCTTCCTTCTCCATCTCCTCCACTTCCTGCGCGAGGCTCGGATCCTTGATGCAGCGGCGGAACCAGTCGGAGTACTCTCCGCGTTGCAGGTGGTAGCGCCACGTCTCGTCGTCAACGCCGTCGGCAAGCTGCAAGAACATGTTGAGGTTCTGCGCGCGAAGATTGAGTTTGCCCTCGGCTCCGCGGAAGTAGAACGAACGGTCGGGTGGCAGCTCGCCCTCGGCGTACTTGCGCGTGTGGCGCTTGCGCTCGAACTTCGCGGGTTCCGCACGCACGATCGCGACATCATCCTTGCCATTGCGAGTCCAGATGGCAGCGATTCCACCGGGCAGGTCCGAATGCTCCAGTCGCGGAGCCTGGACATCCACCGTGCGGGCGAAGTTGTCGAACGTGTTCTGAGCTTCTTTGCCGACGGCGACGATGGTCTGGACCTCCTGCAGCGCAGGCTTGGCCACCCAGTCGGGATGAACGGTGATCATGATCAGCCCGCCGAGTGCGCGTGGAACCGTGACGGGAGCGGGCACCCAGGCCGACGGCAGCAGGTGATGCGTCTCGTCAACGATGATCCAGTGCGGACGCGCGCTGCGGGTGCGCATCTCCAGCAGCAGCGGCATGAGGCCGGCGAAATACATCGGCCGGTCGGAGAGAGGAATTCCGATCAGGTTGACGACCACGTTCTGCGAGGGTTTCTCGAGGGCCTGCAAAACCTCGGAGGCGTTCGGCGCATTCGTGGAAGTGCCGAGCACCAGCGCCTTGGGGAAACCTTCGTAGTCGCCCTCAGGATCGATGAGGCAGAACTGGTAGCCCGCTTCTCCGAAGCGCTCGATCACGCCGCTGGCGGCCGTCGATTTGCCGCTGCCCGATGGTCCGGAGAAAAGCACCGAGCCGCGCGACGCGGCGACATACACGGGATCGCCCTGCCGGTCTTCGGGCGCAACCACGTTTTTCACGCGATGTCCGACGAGGATCTTGTGCCGTTGCCGGTGGTCATAGCTCTCCAGGTCGTCGTTGAGCAGCAGTTCGACCAGTTGTTCGACGCCTTCGCCGCGAGCGCCTTTGGTCACGAGGTCTGCGCGCTCCTTCAGCGAGGGGACAGCGTTCTCGACCGCCACACCGAACTCGCACAGCGCAAGCAGCGCATGATCGTTTTCGGCGTCGCCTATGGCCGCGACGTTGTGTTCGGAGATGCCGAGTTCTTCCAGCGCGCAGCGCAGTCCCGTCGCCTTGTTGACGCCCGACGGGAGCGCCATGACGGCCCCCTTATTGAAGATGACGTGCCACTCGATGCCGAGTTCCCTGATGGCATCGAGCACGGCCTGCTGGTGGGGTTCGACCGTAGCGACTATGCCGCATCCGACGCTGAAGGGGACATTGCGGTCCCGGAGCAGCTGGAGGAACTGCTCCGGTGCATGCTCGGCGAGCGCTTGCTGGTCGTGTCGCGCGGGCCGGTAGAGCAGAGCCCCGTTTTCGGCCACCACGCGGTCGAAGAGGTCGAGTCGATCGAAGACCGTCTTCAGGTCCGGCAGCTCGCGTCCTGTGACCAGCAGGACGCGGCGTCCGCTGGCCCGTAGGCGCTCCAGGGCCTCAATGGTCGATTGAGGAACACGGCCTTTGCTCGCAATCGTGCCGTCGTAGTCGGTGGCCAGCGCGATGTATCGCATGGCGTGTTGGATGAGCGATGGCGCGGAGTGTTTGTAAAAGCAAGAAGCCCGGCGCGGCTCGCGCTCGCCGGCACCGCGGTCTCTCCTTGCTCACCGCGATGGATCCTCTTGGAACTTCAGGCCGGGCTCCACCAATCAACAGAGGCTTTGGAGCGGAACGCCGTCCAGGCCGGAGTTGCCGTCCTTCTTAAACCAGAACACCGGAAGAGGGACGCAAGTGTTTCGGCTCCGCGCCTGCGGCGCTCCGCTCAACATGACATGCACGGGAGTAGTGGCTACTCTTCGGGCTGAGCGTTCTTCCTGGGACGGCGATTCGCCTGGAGAATCTTCTTGCGAAGCCGCAGCGACTTTGGCGTGACCTCCACCAGCTCGTCGTCGGCGATGAACTCGATTGCCTGTTCGAGGTTCAGGGGGCGATAAGGCACGAGGCGGATGGCGTCGTCAGCGGTTGACGAACGCATGTTGGTCAGCTTCTTCTCGCGCACGCAATTCACGTCGAGGTCGTTGTCGCGCGAGTTCTCGCCGACGATCATGCCCTCGTAAACCTCGGTGCCAGGACCGACAAAGAGTGCGCCGCGTTCCTGGAGGCCCCAAAGCGCGTAGGCGGTCGTCGCACCGGGACGATCCGCGGCCAGCACTCCGGTCAACCGGTGCGGGATCTCTCCCTGCCACTCGGTGTAGCCGGCAAACAGCGAGTTCATGACGATGGTGCCGCGCGTATCCGTGAGCAGCTGGCTGCGAAGCCCGATCAGTCCGCGGCTGGGCACGCGGAACTCCAGGCGCACGCGGCCGAAGCCATGGTTGTGCATCTTCTGCATCTCGGCCTTGCGGCGGCCAAGCTGTTCGATGACGACGCCGACGAACTCTTCGGGGATGTCGATGGTCAGGTGCTCGACGGGCTCCATCAGCTTGCCGTCGATGGTCTTGGTGACGATCTCGGGCTTGCCCACGGCCAGTTCGTAACCTTCGCGCCGCATCATCTCCAGCAGGATCGAAAGCTGGAGCTCGCCGCGTCCCATGACCTTGAACGTCTCAGGGCTGCCGGTGTCTTCGACGCGGATGGAAACGTTGGTCAGCAGCTCCTTGTCGAGCCGGTCGCGCAGGTTGCGCGAAGTGACATACTGGCCCTCGCGTCCGGAGAACGGAGACGTGTTCACCGTGAACTGCATCGCGATCGTCGGTTCGTCGATGACGATCCTCGGCAGCGGCGCCGGGTTCTCGACGTTGGTGATGGTTTCGCCGATGGTGATTCCGGTAACGCCCGCGATGGCAACGATGTCGCCAAGTTCGGTCTGGTTGATGTCCGTGCGCTTCAGTCCGCTGAACGAAAACAGCTTCGTGATCTTCGTCTTTTCGAAGTGCCCGTCGAGTTTTGCAATGGCAACTTCCTCGCCGTTGCGCAGCGTGCCGTTGGCGACGCGCGCAATCGCCAGGCGTCCGAGGTAGTCGCTGTAGTCGAGGTTCGCGACGAGGATCTGAAGTACCCCTGCCGGGTCGCCTGTCGGCTCCGGGATGGTCTTTACGATCGCCTCGAACAACGGCTGGAGGTCCTGTCCGGGCTTTGCGATGTCGCAGGTAGCCGTGCCGAGCTTGCCGTTGGTGTAGAGCACGGGGAACTCGAGCTGCGATTCTTCGGCGTCGAGATCGATGAACAGGTCGTAGATCTCGTTGAGGACTTCCTGGGCGCGCGCGTCGGGGCGGTCGATCTTGTTAATGACGACGATGGGCGGAAGCTTGGCTTCCAGGGCCTTGCTCAGCACGTAGCGGGTCTGCGGCAGAGGACCTTCGCTGGCGTCCACCAGCAGCATGACGCCGTCCACCATCTTGAGGGCGCGCTCGACTTCGCCGCCGAAGTCGCTGTGGCCGGGCGTATCTACGATGTTGATCTTAATATCGTGGTAGAAGACGGCGGTGTTCTTGGCCAGGATCGTGATACCGCGCTCGCGCTCGAGTTCGTTGGAATCCATGACGCGATCCGCCACTTCCTGGTTGGCGCGGAACGTGCCGCTCTGGCGGAGCATGGCATCGACAAGGGTAGTCTTGCCATGATCGACGTGCGCGATGATGGCGATGTTGCGGATGGACTGACTCAAGAAACCTATCCTCTCTATACGGCTGGCTGTGCCTGCGGGGGGTCTCCTCTACTGTAACAAGAATCACACCTGGCCGTGGCAGGTTGCGAGTACGATAGCCTTATCCGACCCATGAAACTGCGGATCGACAAACTGCTGGTGGAGCGTGGACTGGCTCCTACCCGCGAGCGCGCACAGGCGATGATCCTTGCCGGACGCGTCATGGTCAACGAGCAGAAGATCGAAAAGTCGGGAACGGCGGTCGCGGACGACGCCGCGATCCGGCTGCTGGGCGACGATCTTCGCTACGTGAGCCGCGGAGGCCTGAAACTCGAACGCGCGCTCGAGCACTGGCGCATCGACGTCACGGGACTCACGTGCGCGGACGTGGGAGCTTCGACCGGAGGCTTCACCGACTGCCTCTTGCAGCACGGCGCCGCCAGGGTGGTAGCGATCGATACCGGCTACGGCCAGATCGATGCGAAGCTGAGGGCCGATGCCCGCGTCCGGCTGCTGGAGAAGACCAACGCGCGCTATCTCGAAGCGGAACAGGTGCCGGAAACCGTCGCATTCGTGGCCATGGATGTGTCATTTATCTCTGCTACACTCGTGCTTCCCGCAGTAGTTCGCGCCATCTGGCAGGGGCGCCCGCAGGCGGAGATCCCGCGGCGGGAGATCGTCGTGCTGGTCAAACCGCAGTTCGAGGCCGGGCGCGAGCAGGTGGGGAAGGGTGGCATCGTTCGCGACGAAGCCGCGCAACTCGGCGCCGTTGAGCGGGTGCGAAGGGCCGTCGAAGAACTGGGCGGAGCGGGAATCGAAGTGATCGACTCGCCGATACTTGGGACAGAAGGAAACCGCGAATTCCTGCTTCACGCGGTGATCCGATAGATACTTGTGAAAACCGTAGCCATCATCTCGAAACCTTCGAAGCCTGAGCTGGGCGAAATCGTTCGTCAACTCGTCGTCTGGCTCTGCGAACGCCAGTACACGGTCCTCATGGACGAGGAGACGGCGGTGTACGGCTCCAACGAAAACGTGGTGCCGCGCAAGCAGATCGCGGATCGTCGCCCGGATTTCGTCATCGTGCTTGGGGGCGACGGCACGCTGCTGGCTGCCGCGCGAGCGGTATCGCGGGCCGGCACTCCGATCCTCGCGGTAAATCTTGGTTCGCTGGGCTTCCTGACGGAAGTGCCGCTGGGCGAGCTTTACAGCACGCTCGAGGCCCTGGAACTCGGGCACTGCCACGTGCACGAGCGAGCGGTTCTCGAATGCGACCTGATACGTAACGGGAAGGCCATAGACTCGTATTTCGCGCTCAACGAGGCGGTGGTCAACAAGAGCGCCATCGCCCGGCTGGTCGCGTTCGACGTGCGGATCAACGGCGAATACGTTTACACGACGAAAGCCGATGGCGTGATTATCAGCACCCCTACGGGCTCAACCGCGTATTCGCTGGCCGCCGGAGGCCCGGTGCTGATGCCGCAGGTGGATGCCTTTGTGATCACGCCCGTGTGTCCGCACTCGTTCACGCAGCGACCGCTGGTGGTGCGGGACGATGCCACAATCGAGGTCATCATCGAGAGCGGCGGCGAAAAAGGGTTTCTGTCGATTGACGGGCAGGTGGGCGAACCGCTGGAGCACGGGGACCGGCTGGTGTGCCGCCGCGCAGCGCACAAGGTCCGATTGCTGAGGATGCGCCGGACGTTCTTCGAAGTGCTGCGCAACAAGCTGAAGTGGGGACAGAGGTAGTTCGCAGTTCCCGGTTCTCAGAACCAAATGGAACGCAATGGCGGTTCCCCTCAGCTTGTCTCGCTCCAGGCGCGAGTGCTGAACTCCTCAACGAGGAGCACCCCAGACGGGCGCCCTCAGCTCTTATCGGGCAACGTTGTGAGAGCCGTGGTCACGCGTGAGGCCGCACTTCGCCTGTTTCCCCCGATCGATCTGACCGCGGATCTCGCCAGCCGGGAACAGCGAGCTGTGCACGTTCGCATAGGTGCAGCCCGCACGAATGGCGGCAAGCAGTTCGGCGAATTCTCCCGGCGCAATCCCCTGAGCTGTGGGACCGATCACATCGTCTGCGGTGATCGTGCCGGTGATAGTCACCGGGCCTGGAGGGCAAGCCTGCGTGCCGGCGGGGCCATTTCCTAGATTCGTGCAGAGAAAGACGCTGACTCCACCATTCACTGAAGCTTGACCGAAATGGATATGCGCCTGCTGCACATCTCCTTCCAGCGCAGAGTAGCTGAGGGCATACTCGATGGACGATCCGTCGTTGCTGATGCGCGCGTGAAAGGTTCCGCGCGCAGACGTGGAGATCGCCGGCACTTCTTCGTAGCCTGTCAGGATCTCCTTAAAGTTCTTGACGCCGCCCTCCGCCAACATCACGCCCTGCAACATGACGGGAACCAGCAACCATTTGACGCGTTTCATGCTTCACCCCCGCATGTCAGGTATTAGACTGCAGCGCATCGCCGAGGGATGGCACACAGAGAGCACTTAGATACCGGAACAATCTGATCGGCTTAGGGCTATCAATCCTGAGGTTCTGACCATGAGAAGACTCGCGGTTGCACTTTGCTTTACTGCATCGCTCCTTGCCCAGGAGATCAAACACATCGACTTAGCGAACTCGCGGATCGAGATCCGCGCTTACAAATCCGGGCTCTTCTCTTCTTTCGCTGGACACAATCATGTGATCGAAGCGCCGATCAGCTCGGGGACGATCGACGAAGGCCGGAACATAGTGGAGCTGACCGTGCGCACGAACGAGATGCAGGTGCTGAGTCCGGAAGAGTCGGAGAAGAACCGGATTGAGATCCGCAAGACGATGTTGAGTGACAAGCTGCTGGACGCGGAGAAGTATCCAACGATCTCCTTCCGTTCCACATCCTTCAAGCAACTCACGCCCGAGTCAGCAGAAGTCGGGGGCGAGCTATCGCTCCACGGCACCGTTCAGCGGGTGACTGTCATGGTAAGGAAAGTGGGCGACCTCTACACCGGCTCGGGCAAACTGAGACAGACGCATTATGGGATGAAGCCCGTTTCCATCGCCGGCGGGACGATCAAGGTCAAGGACGAGGTTGAGATCGACTTCAGCATCGCGACCAAATGAAGCTGCGCGCCGCTCTTGCGGGTGGCCGCCACCGAGCTTCTCCTGCTCGAGTGGTTCTCGGGATGTGAGGAGGTGAGCCCGCGACAGGGTTCATGCTCTCGCACCGACGGCCACAGGCTCATCAAGATTGTCGCTGAAATCCGAGCAGAGGTGTTATGCCGCTTTTCCCAACTGCTGTGAGCGCATTTGCTTCGTAAACTGACGCATCGCAGCGATGTGACCTGGCGAGCGCGTTTCAATCCAGCTTTCGTATCTCCGGGCGGCGTCTTCCATGTGGACCAGGAACGTCTTGTTCGCGAATCGCTCACGTGCCTCCTCGACCCCTTCCTTGAGGCGATCCCATACTCCATAGAACTCGCCGTTGGTCTCAAAGAACAGGTCCTCGTGGAGCAATCCGTAATTGAGCAACGCACAGGCCTGGTCCCAATAGCTGCAGACCATCATGAAAGATGTCCCTTGTTCCGTGCCCATCGGCGCGATTCGCATCGCTTCATCAAGATTGTCGGCAAAGAAGTTTTGGAAGAACCAGTCGCGGGCTTGCCGCAGGCGTGGCTCGCGCCGCATTTCGAAAATCTGAAGGTGGAGTTGTGCTTGTTCGTACGTTGGCTTTTCAGTCATCAGGTTCTCCTTATCGACTACACTTCCAGCTTTCTTGCGTGACCAACAGTAGACATTTAGCCACGTCAAGAACTTGAATCTCAGTCTCCGAACGAGCGAAAGGGCGGCCGCTGGCCGCCCTTGTTCATTCCTGAGCCGTCGAGCCCTTAGTGGCGTGTCTTCAATGCCGAAGCCACTCCGCCGATCAGCACGCCGAACCCGATCAGGGAAATCAGCGGCAGGGAACTCGTGCCTGATGGCAATCCTGCACGCTGCTCTTCCACGTTGGGAAGCTCGGGGGCATTGGCGGCGCCAGGCCCCTGGTTCGCTCCGGCAGCCGGCACGGCGAATTGCACGGCGGCGCGTCCGCCGCTCACCGGCGTGTCATTGGCGTCCACCAGCGTCACGGTGACGGTGTGCGCCCCGGGCTGCAGGCCAGTGAAGGTGTAAGAAGTGCTGGTCGTGTGTACCGCATCTCCGCCGTCGAGTTGGACGAGGAAGTTGGGCGTCCCGGGGGCTCCCACCGGGTTCACGATCTCATAGCGGACGTCCACGAAGTTCGAAGCGACGCTCTGACCTGCCACGGGGGTAAGGATCCGGACCATCGAACTCTGCGGCGTCGGATTTACGGATGTATTCGGCGCTGGTGTCGTTCCCCCCGGATTTGTTGCAGGCTGTCGAACCGTCTGCGCGGCGACGAGCGCCACCAACGCAAAAGCCAGCAACAGAACTACCTTGATGTACTTCATTGATCTCTCCCCGGTTCGTGCTGCGGCATTATCAATCTGTGTAAATTCGTGCTCAGACGTGGAATTGCCGCTACCCCGCGCCTTCTCTCAGAGTTTCGTTAGCTTCCATCCAGTGTCTTACAAGCGACTGAAGCTACGGCAGTTGCGCGCTCCTCGTCCTCTAAGGCGCCGGGGAGTGCTGCTGCTCAGAAGTGTATGTTAGCAAAGTGGTAACCAAAGCCCAGCAATTCCGGACAGAGCTGGCCGGAAATCTTGCCTTAATCCCTTTGGATCAGGTGAAATCCCTCTGAAATCGGAGCTGGTTTGACAGGTGAGATGCAGGATTGACTGCCGCAGGATGTACTGCAACAATCCTGAACAGTCACTCGCACAAGGAGCTTTCATGTCTGACGAAACTACGCCCCAAGGCGGCGGAGTGGTGCGTTACGTGTTGCTGGCCGTAGCCGCGATCTACGTTGTTGCGTCTTCGTACCTCATGCTGGATATGCGCGGCCGCATCACGGCCCTGGAAACCAAGGACAAGACCCAGGACGTCGCAACTAAGGAAATCCAGCAGAAGCTGCACATCACGGCCAAGAACATCGAGGACACCGCCGAAGAACTGAGCTCCCGTGTGGGATTGACCCAGGAGGAAATCGCCAAGCGCTCGGCCGAACTGCGCCGTCAGCAGCAGATGACCGAGTCCCGCCTTACGGAAGAACAGAAGAAGCAGCAGGCGGCGCTGGTGGGCGTGACCGGGGAGGTCACGAGCGTGAAAAGCGAGTTGGGCGGCGCCAAGACGGAGATCGCCAGCACCAAGACCGATCTCGAGGCGACCAAGGCTAAGCTGGAGAAGGCAATCGGCGACCTCGGCGTTCAAAGCGGCCTCATCGCCCGCAACGCCAACGAACTCGAATTCCTGAAGCACAAGGGCGACCGGAACTACATCGAGTTCACGCTGCGGAAGAACTCGCGCACCCCGGTGGGCACGATCAGCCTGGAGCTGAAGAAGGCCGACCCGAAGAAGAACAAGTTCACGCTGAACGTGCTTGCGGACGACACCACCATCGAAAAGAAAGACCGCACCGCCAAGGAACCCCTCCAGTTCTATACCGGGCGCGACCGGGCACTCTACGAACTGGTTGTCTTCTCGGTCAGCAAGAACACCGTGAGCGGCTACCTGAGCACGCCGAAATAGGAGTGACGCAACTCGAAAGCGCTCTCGCCGTGAGGGCGCTTTTTCCTTTGAGGTACTAAGGCATTGTCTCGCCGCGGGTAGTGTGGCGCGGCACAACGAGAGCACGGTACATTGCAAGAGTGAACGCCCTACAAACGTTCTTCCGCGTCGGCCAGCACGGGTCCACCGTCAGCCGCGAAATCGTCGCCGGACTCACCACGTTCACCACGATGTCGTACATCATCGTGGTGAACCCCGCGATCCTTGCGGTGGCCGGAATACCGGCGCAACCGTCGATGGTCGCGACCGTGCTGGCAGCCTTCCTCGGGTGCGCGCTCATGGCCGTGTACGCGAACCGGCCGTTCGCGATTGCTCCCTACATGGGCGAGAACGCCTTCATCGCGTTCACCGTCTGCCAGTCCCTCGGCTTCCCGTGGCAAACCGCGCTGGGAGCCATCTTCGTCGCGGGCGTGGCGTTCATCGTCCTCACGTTCTTCCGAGTCCGCAGCCGCATCGTCGAGAGCGTTCCCACGTCGCTGCGCTACAGCTTCGCTGTCGGAATCGGGCTCTTCCTTACATTCATTGGTCTCAATCAGACGGGAATCGTCGCGCTGGGCACTCCGGGAGCCCCGGTGCGAACGGGCGCGCTGACGTCCGCGCCGGTGCTGGTGGCGATCTTCGGATTCCTGCTCATCAGCGTGCTGATCATCCGCAAGATCCCGGGCGCAATTCTGCTCGGCATTGTGGTGACGGCGTTCGTGGCGTATGCGGCGAAGGTTGCGCCCTGGCCGCACGAGTTCATCAGCCTGCCGCCAAGCATTTCGCCGATCCTCATGCAGATGGATGTGCGCGCGGCGCTCACCTGGAAGGCGTTCCCCATTGCGCTGACAATCTTCATCATGGCCTTCGTGGACACGATGGGTACGCTGATCGGCCTTTCGGCGCGAGCGGGCTTCCTGGACGCCAATGGGAACCTGCCGCAGATCGAGCGCCCGATGATGGTGGATGCCATCGCAACCACCGTCTCGCCGATGCTGGGAACCTCGACTTCCGGAGCCTTCGTCGAGTCCGCTACGGGCATCGAAGCCGGGGGACGCACGGGGCTCACCTCGCTGGTGACGGCCGTGTGCTTCATCGGCGCGCTGTTCTTTGCGCCGTTCGTGGCCGCCATCCCCGCGCAGGCGTATGGTCCGGCGTTGATCATCGTGGGACTGTTCATGCTGGCGCCCATCACGAAGATCAATTTCGACGACTACACGGAATCGATTCCGGCGTTCGGCGTCGTCGTCCTCATGTGCTTTACCTTCAACATCGCCGTCGGGATCACCGCCGGGTTCGTTCTCTACCCCTTCTGCAAGCTCGTCAGCGGAAGATTGAAAGAAGTTCGCGCGGGACTCTGGGTTCTTACCGCGCTGTCGCTGCTGTTTTTCGTCTTCTATCCGTATCATTGAGAAGAAGCTGCTGAGAGAAGAAGCTGCTGAGCTGCTGAGCGGCTGAGGTGCTGAGGTCTGAGACGACGAGACTAGTATCAGGGCACGCCTTCAGGCGTGCCGAACGTCATCGGACCCCGAGGGGCTTCAGCCCCTGCGGAGCGGGTCCAGATCGCCACACAAACGGTGAGCAACAACCCACCTTAGCTACGCCTCTGGCTCCGCGAAGGTGGGGCACCCGGCAACGTTGAACACTGAATGCTGATCGCTGAATGCTGATTGCTGATTGCTCACTCTCCCGACGCCTTCACTCGCGGGAACTCCTCTCTCGACTGCATCTCCGACATTTGTCGCGGCTGCTGCTTCAGTTCCAGTGGGAGTCGCCAGTCCTTCGCCGAGGCGAAGCCTGCGCGGAACCATCCCCAGCGCGTCAGCATCGACCCCGTCACGCTCGAAATGGCGGCCCAGCGGCGCAGTTGTTGCCCACGCCGGTTGCCGGCGAACGCGGCCGCCGTACGCAGCAGGAGAGGCACGGGCCCGGAGAGCACGCCTCCCACGCGCGTAATCCAGCCGCTGACGCCGCGCTTCAACGGTTCGTTCACGCGAGGGTCGCGGGTGAATTCCAGGTGGTATCCCTCCCAGGTCTCGAGCGCCGACGCACCCAGGCCGATGACATTGAGCGCCTTGTTCTCGTGGCCCATCAGCTCCAGGATCGACACGCATGAATTCAGTCCCGACATGCCGAAGTGCAGCGGCAGCGTCCCGACGTTGTGGTTCCACACCGGAATGACCGTTGCGCCGATGAGCACGCCCGTGTAGTTGGAGAACGGCAGCCCGAAGGCGCAGGAGAACACCTCGGCCACGTTGCCGAGCACACGGACCGAGCGAATGCCGAGCATGTCGGAGACGAGCTGTGCGAGCGCTGCGGCGCCCGACGCGGCGCCGAACACTGCGAGTGTCCAGGAGCCGACGGAAATGGGGCTTTGCGGCTTGAACACTCGAAGCATGTTGAGGAAACGCCCGTGGCGTCCGAGGTCGGAGATCAGCAGCGCGGAGGAGAGCGCCGCTCCCGCGGCGGCCACGTAGCGGGCGTCGCGCGCCAGGCGTGCATCAGCGTCGGTCCAGTTCGCGACCGTGCCCACGACCGCGGCCGATCCAGCCGCGCCACCCACGAAGAAGTAGATCGGAATCTCCCACGTCCACTGCGGCTGTTTGAGCATGGGCACGCCGTAGTATCCGTGCTCGGGCGACGCGACGGGGAAGGGAGCGCCGGGAACGCGCGCTCCCGCCGCCGAGACGCGGCCCGTGCGTTCGGCCTCGCGCCGGATTTCGAGCAGGCGGGCTTCGCTCTGCTCAGTGGGCCGCCGATACCGCGGATCGCGCTTGGGCGCGGGCAGGGGCTTTTCGCTCATCTTCCGTTCACCTGCGGCCTGCCGCCAGGAATGCGGCCAGCGTGCCGAAGAACATCAGTCCGGCGGCGACGGCGGACGAGCGCCATCCCGCGGCAAGATACCTGGTGGGCACCTCCGGCTTGGGAGGCAGGTTGTACTGGCGTTCGTC
>DASPLH010000011.1:0-7035 GCA_035627675.1 Clostridia bacterium | reverse complement strand
CGACGCTGTCGTCGCTCGAACGTCTGGCTCAGGCTTTACATGTTCGCGTCCGTGATCTGCTGTCCACGACCGGGCGCACGCTGGAAGACGAAATTCGTGAGTTGATGGGCGACGAGTTCATCGCCGAGATGATCCCTTATGTCGGCAAGCTGAACGCCATGCAGCTGACGTCGGTGCTGAACCAGGTCCGCGAACTCACAGTGATGCCGCGCCGCACGGCCTAGCCGCAGGCACGAGGTCTCAACACCAACACGCCGCGATCCCCCGATCGCGGCGTTCCCCTTTCTGCTGCCGTGCCGACCCACCCAGGCAACCTCGCTCTCAAAGCCTGCCGTCCCATACGGTAAGCGGTAGCCCGCCTACTGGCTGAAAGATCATGTTCAAGAGAAAAGCTCGCCCATCGGCGGGCTTTTCCGTTCTGCGAGACAGGGTGCCCGATGTCAGAACCCACGGTTTCCAAATGTGCTAATCCCGAGTGCGACACGGAATTCCGGCGATTGGGGGAAGGGAAGTTGTTCGTACGTCCGACCAGGAACACCAACGCAGCCAATCGCCTCTTGCAGAAGGCGGCTTGGCTCTGCGACCACTGCTGCGAGCGCTTCGATCTCCGGTTCGACCGGCGGAACGAGAAGTTCAACGTCGTGCGGACGCACCGTGCAGCCTGAAAGCGTCGCAAGGTTTCGGAGGGTCCGAAAGCTTCGAAACCCCCTCGCGGTAGTCTGATTGCTCCAGCGCTTAAGGTGTGCTAGTTTCAACAGTTTGTAGGGGCTTAACTTTGCACACAACCGCGCCCGCAGGTCTGAGCCGAAGGGAAGCAGAGGCTTTCCATCAGCTCGACCCAAAGCGGCTTCCGCAACACATCGCCATCATCATGGACGGGAACGGCCGATGGGCACGGCGGCGTCATCTGCCGCGCATCGCCGGCCACCGCCGCGGTGTCGAAGCCGTGCGCGATGTTGTCACGACGGCGGCGAACATACATCTCCCGTCCCTGACCCTCTACGCCTTCTCGGTTGAGAACTGGAAGCGCCGTCCCAAGACCGAGACCAGCTTCCTGATGGCACTCCTGCGGCAGTACCTAAAGAACGAGGTGCCGCTGATGAACCGGAACAACGTCCGTCTCCAGTACATCGGCCGCAAGCACGAACTGCCTCCTGAAGTGCAGGAGCGGATGGAGTGGGCCGAAGCCTCGACGGCTCAGAACACGGGGATGGTTCTGACGCTCGCGCTCAATTATGGCGCGCGCACCGAGTTGGTGGACGCCGTCCAGGCGATCGTCACGAAAGCTGCTGCCAACGGTGGCGTCGGCCACCTCAAGATCGACGAAGAGCTGATCTCGCAGCACCTGTACACCAGCCACCTGCCCGACCCGGATCTCGTGATTCGCACGAGCGGCGAAATGCGCTTGAGCAACTTCCTGTTGTGGCAGCTCGCGTACGCCGAGATCTATGTGACGCAGAAATTGTGGCCCGATTTCAGCGGCGTGGACCTGCTCGAAGCCATTGGCGAGTATCAGAAGCGCGAGCGCCGTTACGGCGGACTCGGCGCGGAACACGCCCCGGCCCACGCGAAGTAGCCGTCTGCTCAGCAAGCTATGAAGCGCGTCCTTACCGCGGTTGTACTCATTCCACTGGTGCTGCTCGCGGTATTCCGCGCGCCAGACTGGTTTTTCGCCGGACTGGTCGGTTGTGTCGCCATCCTGGCGCTCACCGAATACCTCCAGATCATTGCCGCATATCAATACACGACGTTCCGGCTCACGACCTATGCCGTAACGGCCTTGATCTATGCCAGCCTGCTGCTGTTTCTCGTCGGGCAGACGATGACCTCGGTGCTCACCTTCCTGGTCGTCTCGGTCGTAGTGTTGATCGTTGCGCCTTCGGTTTACCTGCTGGCGGGGATGACCGAACCCGATCTCGGCAAGGTGCTCCCCGGCGCCGCGATGTCGTTCTTCGGAGTTCCGTACGTCGGGCTCAGCCTGGCGACGCTGGGCTTCATGCGCAACATGCCGGAGGGGTGGTTCCCTGTGTTGTTCACGTTCTTCTGCGTATGGGTGGGCGATACGGCCGCGTACTACGTGGGTCGCAGCATGGGACGCCACAAGCTCGCCGCCCGCGTCAGCCCGAAGAAGACGTGGGAGGGAGGGATCGCAAGCGTCCTCGGAGCCGTACTCGTGGCCATCCTGTTTACGTACGCCGCGCCCCACATCCAGCAGTGGCTCTATGCACACGGCGTGCTGCCCGCGGCGGGAGGCGACTACGCCGTGCTCACGCGTCCGCGACTGGCGATCATCGTGGTCTTTGCGGTCCTGATCAACGTGGCGGCACAGTTGGGAGACTTGTTCGAGTCGCTGATCAAGCGCGGGGCCGGGGTGAAGGATTCCGGCACGATGCTGCCGGGGCACGGCGGCATCCTCGACCGCATTGACGCCCTGCTGTTTGCCTCGCCGGTGGCGGCGATCCTGTTCGGCTGGGCTGGCGACAAGTTCCTGAGCTTCCTGTAAGTACGCCAGAGTTGCAGGCGGCGCGAAGGACTGTTTGCAACGTAATTTCCTGAAATCAATACCGCTACTCGGGTTCGACGCGATATCCTATAGGTTCCCCGAATGAAGAAAATAGCCATCTTGGGCTCGACCGGATCGATCGGTTGCAGCACGCTCAAAATCGTCGAGGCCTATCCTGACCGGTTCCAGGTCGTGACCCTCGCCGCCGGCTCCAATCTGGATCTCGCGTTCGAACAGGTTTTGCGTTGGCGTCCGCGCGTGCTTTCCGTGGCCGACGAGCAGGGCGCCGAGCAGATCGGGCGACGCCTCCGGCAGGCCGGTGCGTCCGAGACCGAGGTCGTTTACGGACAGGCCGGCACCGTACGGGTTGCTACGCACCGGGACGCAGATTTCGTCGTAAGCGCGATTGTGGGTGTCGCCGGGCTCAAAGCCACCTATGAGGCCGTGAAGGCGGGCAAGTCTATCGGGCTTGCGAATAAGGAGTGCCTCGTAGCGGCCGGCGAGTTGATTACGGCCGAGGCGCGCCGCCAGGGAAAGCCGCTGCTGCCCATCGACAGCGAGCACAACGCCGTGCACCAGTGTCTCCGCGGCGGGCGCATGAACGAGGTGGAGCGCGTATGGCTCACCGCCTCGGGCGGCCCCTTCCTGAACACTCCCGCGTCGGACTTCGCCACGATCACGGTCGAGCAGGCGTTGAAACATCCGACGTGGAAAATGGGCCGGCGCATCACGATCGACTCGGCCACGCTCATGAACAAGGGTTTCGAGGTGATCGAGGCCGTGCGGCTGTTCGATGTGGCGCCGGAGCGGGTGAAGGTCATCGTGCACCCGCAGTCGGCGGTGCACTCGATGGTCGAGTTCGTGGACGGCAGCCTGCTGGCACAGGTCAGCGTAACGGACATGCGGCTGCCGATCCTCTACGCTCTGACCTATCCCGACCGGATCGAATCGGACCTGCGGTTTGACGTTCTCTCCCTCAGACAACTGGACTTCCAGCCCCCGGACTTGGAGAAGTTTCCATGTCTGCGGCTGGCTTATGAGGCCGTTGCCGAGGGTGGAGCCAGGACAGTGGCCCTGAACGCCGCCGACGAGGTCGCCGTAGCAGCTTTTCTAGAAGGGGAAATCCCCTTCCACGGGATTCCGGCGACGATTCAGCATGTTTTGGATGAAACGCCAGCACGTAAACCGGAATCTATTGAAGAGGTCCTGGCCATGGATGCCGACGCCCGCCGTTTGGCCCGCCAACTCGTCCAGAACCAGCCGAACAATCCGCCGTACGTAACGGCCTGAGGAACGTCCGCAGTCTCTATTATGGCAACAGCTTTTCTCTACAGCGTCGTCTCCATGGTGTTTGTGCTCGGGATCATGATCCTGGTTCACGAGCTCGGACACTTTCTGGCGGCCAAGTATTTCGGCGTCCGCGTTGAAGTCTTCTCGATCGGCTTCGGTAAACGGCTGATCGGCTTCAAGCGCGGCGACACCGACTACCGCATTTCGGCGCTCCCCTTCGGCGGCTACGTCAAAATGACGGGCGAGAACCCGATGGATCGCCACGAGGGCAGTCCCGAGGAGTTCACATCGCATCCGCGCTGGCAGCGGCTCATCATCGCGGTGGCCGGACCGGCCATGAACATCGCTCTCGCAGTCGCACTGCTGACCGGCGTGTACATGGTTCATTACGAACATCCCATCTACCTCGACCAGCCCGCCGTCATCGGCTGGGTGCTCGATGGCAGTGCCGCGAAGAAGGCCGGAATCGAGCCTGGCGACCGCATCATCCGCATCGGAAACACGACCAACCCGACCTGGGAAGACGTGATTCCGAGCGTGATGCTCAGCCCCAATCAGCCGGTTTCGATCACCATCCAGCGGTTGAACCAGAGGTTCGAAAAGACGATCGTCCCCGAATCCATGGGGCAGGAGCAGATCGGCAATCCCGGCTGGGTCCCCGATCAGCCGGTCACGGTCACGTTCCTCGAAGAGAACATGCCTGCCGCGAAGGCCGGCATCAAGCTCGGCGACGACATCGTTGCCATCAACGACAAGCCGGTGCGCTCCACTGGGCTGCTGAAGAGCTACCTCCAGCAGAGCAAGGATCAGCCCGTACAGGTCACGCTCCTGCGCGAAGGCCAGGAACATAAGATCAGCCTGACTCCGGCGCTCGACCCGGAACGCAACGAATACCGCCTCGGCTTCGGATCTGAGCCGCAGCACGTGGACCGCCTCGGCCCCGTGGCCGCCCTGAGCAAGTCCATCGAGCAGAACAAGCGGAACTCGCTGCTGATCATGGAAATGGTCAAGCGGATGGTTCAGCGCAAGGTTTCGATCAAGCAGATGGAAGGTCCCATCGGGATCGCGCGCGTTTCGGGAGAAGCGGCGCGGCAGGATGGCTGGACTCCGCTGCTGGGCCTGATGGCTGCCATCAGCCTGAACCTCGGCATCTTCAACCTGTTCCCCATCCCGATTCTCGACGGCGGGTTGATCCTGCTGCTCCTGATCGAGTCGCTGATGCGACGCGACATCAGCCAGCCGATCAAGGAACGCATCTACCAGGCGGCATTCGTCTGCCTGATCCTGTTCGCCGGAATGGTGATCTTCAACGACGTGATGAAGATCATTCCAAGACTGCAGTAAGGCGGTCGGCAGTCGTCGGTCGTCAGCAATTAGGAACTCAAGAGCAAGACAAAGGCGCGACCACTGGCCGCGCCTTTTTGCATGCTCACACAACATCTCGACAATTTCGTGATGTGAGGGAACTACCCCACCTTAGCTCCGCCTTCGCTCCGCGAAGGTGGGGCACCCGCCGTTCGCTTGCATGGCGAAGCCGAAGGGAAGAATGCTGACTGCTGAGTGCTGACGGCTGACGACCGCCGACCGACTACTTCAGCGCCTCGGCGATCTTCCCATCGGAGATCACCTGCGCAACGCGCGCGAAGTCGGGAGCCAGGGAACGGTCCTCTCCCATCCGCGGCGACACCGCCCGCACATGTTGCAGCGCCTTCTGCGCCCTCGGACTCGGCATCCAGGGCGCAAGGATATCGACGGCCTGCGCCGCCGCAAGCGTCTCGATGGCGAGCACGTGGGTCGTGTTCGCGACCACCCTCTTCAGCTTGATCGCTCCGGTCATGCCCATCGAGACGTAGTCTTCCTTGTTGGCCGAGGTCGGAATCGAGTCCACGGACGCGGGATGCGCGAGCACCTTGTTCTCGCTGACCAGTGCGGCTGCCGTGACCTGCGGCATCATGAAGCCGGAATTAAGTCCGGCCTCGGGCGCGAGAAACGCCGGCAGTCCCTCGCTAAGCTGCGGGTTCACGAGGCGTTCGAGACGGCGCTCGCTGATGCCCGCCAGGGCCGTCAGGACAATCGCAAGAAAGTCCAGAGCGAAGGCCACGGGCTGGCCGTGGAAGTTGCCGCCCGAGATGACGTCTCCATGCGCCACCTGGCCAGGCTTGGGTTTCGGAGCGCCAATCCTGTGCTCGGCGACGAACACCAGCGGGTTATCGACCGCCGAATTCATCTCGATTTCGAACACCTCGCGCGCGTAGGCCAGCGCGTCGCGCACGGCTCCGTGAACCTGCGGCATGCAGCGCAGCGAGTAGGCGTCCTGCACGCGGGTGCATTCGCGGTGACGCTCGCGCAGCTTCGAGCCCTCGATCATCTTCCGCAGGTTCGCCGCCACCAAAACCTGCCCCGCGTGAGGACGAGCCTTGTGGATGCGGGAATCGAACGCGACGTCCGTGCCCTGTAAGGCATCGAGAGATATCGATCCGATCACGTCGGCCGTGTCCGCCAGCGTCTCCGCCTGGATCAGCGCCAGCGTGCCCACGGCAAGCATCGCCTGCGTTCCATTGATCAGAGAGATGGCTTCCTTGGCGGCGAGTTCGAGCGGCTGTACGCCGGCCTGCTTCAGCGCCGCCGCGCCGCTCATTCGCCGCCCATCGAACCAGGCTTCGCCCTCGCCGATCATGACCTGGGCGAGATGAGAGAGGGGAGCGAGGTCGCCGGACGCGCCTACCGATCCCTGCGACGGGATGACCGGGTGCACGCCGCGGTTCAGCATCTCGCAGAGGATGTCGATCACTACAGGACGCACGCCGCTGAAGCCCTTCGCCAGCGAGTTGGCGCGCAACAGCATCATGGCCCGCGATTCGGTCTCGCTCAGCGGTTCGCCGACGCCGACCGCATGCGAACGCACAAGGTTGATCTGGAGCTTTTTCGCCTGCTCGGGAGAAATGCGGACGTCCGCCAGCTTGCCGACGCCCGTGGTGATGGCATATGCGACGCGGTCTCCGGCCAGGATGTCATCGACCACGGCGCGCGCGGCTTCCACCGCCTGCCGGGCATCGGGCGCGAGCAGCACAGGGCGGCGGTCGTGGACAACTTGCGAGAGGTCTTCGAGTGTGAGGTCGTTTCCGTTGATATGAAGGGCAGGCATAGGGAACCAGCAGTCTGCGAGGGCCGTCAGGCGCTCGGACAAAACTGGCTATTGTATAACTTCGAAGGTTTCGAACGTTTGGACGTTTCGAGAGGTT
>DASPLH010000010.1:0-17249 GCA_035627675.1 Clostridia bacterium | reverse complement strand
TCGAGTTGCTGCGCGCCGGCGGTTCCAACCGCGACCGTGGCGAGCAGTGCGAGTAGAGCCAACTTTTTCAAACAGACCTCCGCGGGGCGTGCTGAATACGTTTAGAACACGCGATACGGGTGAAAGTGTCGCATCAGCGTTGGCGTGTGCCGAAGGTTGGGGCCAGGGGGAGCCGGTCGCGCGACAGGCTCCCACAAGGATCGGCCTAGGCTGCGTCACGGGTTTCCTGAAGGTCGTCGGCAGACTTGTTCTCGACCTGCTTCTTGCGTGCGGCAAGGCGCTCGCCAAGCTGGTTGAGTTCCTCTTCGCTGAAGAGTTCGCGAGCTGTCTTGAACATCCTGGCTTCTTCCTCTTCGATGTGGTGCTCGACATTCTCTTTGAGCACGGTGAGCTTCGCGCCCCAGGTCTCGTCTTCCGGAGGGACGCCGTCGATCTCCTCGACGACGATATCGGCGAAGTGATGCTCCTCGTAGCCCTCGAGCACGATTTCCTTCAGTTTGGCCTGCTCCTCAAAAGCCGGGTAGAGGATCTCCTCCTCGATGATTTCGTGAACCGTGAGATCGCGCCGGACTAGCGCAAACAGGCTCTCACGCTCATCGGGATTGTCTTCTTTGACCTGCTCGAGCTGGTTCAGCAGCTCCTTCATCTTGTCGTGATCGTGTTTCAGTAGATCGAGTGCATTCATCCGCGGTGGTCTCCCAGGCGCTTAGATGGGAAGCACGGAAAACAGGTTCGCCGAATGGGCCGCAACTCTGGTAGGTTTTGCGGAGCTGGTTTGACGGAACGACATGGGCAAGCGAATCAGGAAGCGACTGCTCTGGGCCATGAACTGGTGGCCTCCACTGCTCGGCGCAGGCATCCGCGTACGGCGAATGTCCGACGGCCTGCGCGAGATCGACGTCGAGATGAAACTGCGGTTCTGGAACGCGAACTACGTGGGCACGCACTTCGGGGGATCGTTGTTCACCATGACCGACCCCTTCTACATGCTGATGCTGGTGGAGAATCTAGGCCGCGAATACATCGTGTGGGACAAGACGGCCACGATCCGCTTCCGCAAGCCCGGCAGGGGAACGGTGCGAGCGGAGTTCCGGCTGACGCAGGAGAGGATCGACGAGATCCGTCGCGCCCTCACCACGGCGGAGAAGTACGAGCCCGTGTTCGTGGCCCAGATCAAAGACGCACAGGGCGACGTGGTGGCCGAGGTCGAGAAGGTAATCTACGTGAGGCGGAGGTAGGCGTTCACCACAGAGGACACGGAGGGAGCAGAGGTAAGAGCAAAAAGGCCGACCTTGCGAGCGGCCTTTGAGCAGCGGAGTGCTTGCGCCTAACTCCCAACAACTATTCGGCGTGCGCGCCGGAGGCGCGTCTGTTCTGTAGCCCAGCGCTTTAGCGCTGGGTTGGAGTGAAGACCGACGGGAAGTCCCGGAGGGACGACCGTTATCCCAGAACGTACTTCGGATCGAACGCGATTCCGTGCTTTCGAAGCAACGCCTGGTACTCCGATGCGAAGTCTCTCCTCGCGTGGTGTTCCGATTGGCTTCGGATGTAGTCCACGACCGAGTCTGCGTGCGAACGGCTGACCGAGAAAACGGCGAAGCCTTCCTGCCAGGCGAACCGTTCATCGCTGAACGTGTCATTGAACCACTTCGAAGCCCCACCCTTGCTCAACTGAACGAACTTGGCGATCGTCATCGTTGTTGGAACCGCGATGAGCATGTGTACGTGATCCTCTGTCCCGCCGACCGCCATCAGCTCAGCGCGGTTCTTCTTCGCAATTCCGCCGAGATACGCCCGCAAGCGTTCCATCTTGTCGGAAGAGAAACGTCGGCGTTCCTTGGTGCTGAAGACGATGTGAAGGAGAACGTCCGTGTACGTGTGGGACATACGTACACTCTATGTTTCCGACCGAGAGCTCGGGGGAGAAAACAGTCGTCCCTCCGGGACTCGTTTCCATTTCGGCTTTTTCCCAGCGCTGAAGCGCTGGGCTAGCGAACGGATCGCGCCTCCGGCGCTTGGGTTAGGCGAGTATGTGATGCGCCGAGGGGTGATGGATCTGCACGGAAGCGCCTAACCCGGAGAGAAACAGCGGGACTCGTTCTCATTTCGTCCCCTGACCCAGCGCTGAAGCACTGGGTTAGCGAACGACAGCGCCTCCGGCGCTTGGGGTAGGCGAGTGTGTGATCGCGCCGAGGGGGTGATGGATCTGCACGGAAGCGTCGACTAGGAGAGAAACAGCGGGACTCGTTCTCCCTGTCCCAGCGCTGAAGCGCTGGGCTGGGAAACGGGCCGCGCCTCCGGCGCTGGGCTTAGAAGCTGAGTAGCTTAGAAGCTCAGTAGCTTAGCAGCTCAGAACCTCAGTAGCTCAGCGGCTCTTACCGAGCAGCTCAGCTACAGCGACTTCACGCGCTTCATTCTGGCGACCGTCCGTTCCTGGCCGAGGTTTGCCATCACGGCAAACAGGCTCGGTGCTACCGCCTGGCCGGTGATGGCCACGCGCGAGCCGTTGATCAGCGCTCCGGCCTTCACGCCTTTTTCGGCGGCGAAGTCGCGCAGGACCTGTTCCGTACTCTGCTCCGTCCACTCCGCTGCCTGCTCGTAGCGTGACGCGAGTTCCGTGAGTTGCTCGCGAACCGTGGTGTCTTTCAGAAACTTCTCTACCGCCGCGGGATCGTTCTCGTACGCGTCGGTGAAGTAGGCGCGGAAGCCTCCCGCGAAGTCCTTGAGGCTGCGGGCGCGCGGCTTCAGCAGTTCGATGGTCGAAAGCAGGTGCTGGCCGTCGCTGGAGTACGGCGTCACGCCCGACTTCCGCCATTCTTCCTCGACCAGAGGCAGCAGCTTATCCGCCGCGTAGGCGCGGATGTACTCGGTGTTGAACCAGTCGAGCTTAGGGCGGTCGAAGACCGCGTTGGAGTGCGCGATGCCATCGAGCGAGAACAGCTCGATCAGTTCCCGGTCGCCCAACACTTCCTTCTGTGTGTCTTTGGGGGTCCAGCCGAGCAGGGCGAGGAAGTTGCGGAAGGCCTCCGGCACGATGCCCTCGTCGCGGTAGGCCATGACGCTGGTTGCCCCGTGACGCTTGCTCAGGCGCGTCTTGTCCGCACCGAGGATGAGCGGCACGTGCGCGAAGACCGGCTGCGGCGCTCCGAGCGCTTCGTAGAGCATCTTCTGCTTCGGAGTGTTCGACAGGTGGTCTGCGCCGCGGATGATGTGCGTCATGCGCATGTCGATGTCGTCGGCCACTACCGACAGGTGGTAGGTCGGCACGCCATCCGAGCGCAGCAGAACGAAGTCCTCCAGTTCCTCGTTGGCGAACTCGACCTTGCCGAAGACGGCGTCATCGAACGCCGTCACTCCGCTCTCGGGAACCTTGAAGCGCACTGCTGCCGGTTCACCGGCGTCCTTGCGGCGCTGGGCCTCGGCGGGGTCGATCTTGCGGCAGGTTTCGGGGTACATCGGCGTGCGTCCCTCGGCCGCAGCCTTGGCGCGGTACTCGTCCAGCTCTTCCTTCTTGCAGAAGCAATAGTAGGCGTGTCCGCTCTCCACCAGTTTCCGGGCGGTGTGCGCGTACAGGTCCATGCGCTGCGACTGGAAGAACGGACCTTCGTCCCAGTTGATGCCGAGCCAGGAGAGTCCCTGGATGATGCCGTCAACCATCTCGGAGGTGGAGCGCTCGAAGTCGGTGTCTTCGATGCGGAGGATCAGCGTGCCACCCACGTGACGGGCATAGAGCCAGTTGAAGAGCGCGGTGCGGGCTCCGCCGACGTGGAGATAGCCGGTCGGCGACGGCGCAAAGCGCACGCGCACGGCGGTTCCGGCCGGTTGCCCGGTCTTCGGGGCGGTAGTGGACGAGGGCGTAAGGATAGCGTCAGACATGATGAATGCAGTGCGAACCGTAAACTCCGATTCTACAACTCGGGGCTCCGGGATGGTTGTTTTGGAATGTCCGACCGTCTCTCACCACAGAGACACAGAGGCACAGAGATGAACAGGGATTCGGCGTGGGCCGATCGCTAGATTTCTGAGTTGTAACCAGGAAATCCTAAATCCGACAGCCTGTTGAATTTGTAAGCCTCCTCTGTGCCTCCGTGCCTCTGTGGTTCGAATCTGGCTTCGAAAGATACGACAAGTTGCCTCAATGCGACGATCCGAGCTTTCAAGTTGCTGATTCGGCAAGCTTTTCTCCCTCGCAACTTCTACCCTGCCGCAGGCGTCTATACTGGTAGTGCAACCGGAGTTACTCCCCGGCGGGATTTCCCCTCTGTGGTTTTGAGGCTCCGGGAGCGAGGTCTCTATGAAGCTGCGAACCCAATTCGCGTTGTGGAACACGCCCGATACCAATCCCTGCCAGTTTTCGCTGCCCGACTATTAGGGCGTCCTACTGACAATCTGCGTTTCACCTGGAACCGCTGAGTACGGCTGTTGCGGTGCTTCGTTTCCGGCCTGGGCGGCCGGACGCAAAGGTACGTCACCGCGCGGCACGGACGGGTGTCGGGCGCGAAACTCGCAAGAGTGCGCCGACGCACCGGCTGGTCCCGGAGGATCGAGGCACGTTTCCGGCGCAGACCGGACTTCAACCTCACCGATTCCTTTCGGTGCGGCGTTGCAGATGCGATGGCCTCCCGCTGACCGCCCACGCAGGGCGGCAGACTTCGCCCCCACAAAACGGCGAAGTGACAGTACTCGGACGACGTTGCGGATGCCCCGACGCGCTGCACAGGCGCAGGTTGGGCGTCCGGTGGGTTTTTTCCCTTTGTTCGTACCGGAAAGTAGTGGTTATGTGCTGGATGTGGTTGTTTCTGGCCATCGTGCTGGAAGTCGCCGCAACGGTTTTACTGAAGCTCTCCGACGGGTTCTCCCGTTGGGTGCCTACCGCGGTCATGGCCGTGCTGTACGCGTTGAGCTTCATCCCCATGGCGCTTGCGCTCAGGCGCATGGACGTGGCGATTGCTTACGCCGTGTGGTCGGCCGTGGGCACCGCGCTGATCACGATGATCGGCATGGTCGTGTTCCACGAGTCGGTGACGCCGACGAAGATGGGCGCGATTGCCATGATCGTGGCCGGAGTTGTCGTGCTGAACGTCGCGGGCCGCGAGCGTGCCGGAGATGAACTCGCGCGCAACAGCCGTCCCGATGTGGTCGAGAACGCACGCAAGTGAAGGCCACGCAAATGAAATAGGGGAACCGGAAACGCTCAGTCTCCGGGCGGGAGGAGGATGTTGGAAATAAGATGAGGACTGCGGAATTCTGGCCGGATACCGTGCCAACGAGCGCTGCTGGCCCGTTGGCACGATGTCCCGGTGCACCGGTCGCCGTTACTCGCCTGCGATGGTCATGCCCTCGAGACGCAGCGTGGGACAGGCCACGGCTCCGCGCCACTCGAGGTCGCTGCCGATCTCAGCGATGTTGTTGTACATCTCCTTGAGATTGCCAGCGACGGTGATCTCCTCGACCGGGTAGGCCAGTTCGCCGTTCTCGATCCAGAGTCCGCCAACGCCACGTGAAAAGTCTCCGGTCACGAGGTTCACGCCGAAGCCGAGAAACTCCGTTACGTAAAGCCCCTGCTTGACGTCGCGGATCATCTCCTCGGGCGTGCGGGTGCCCGGCTGGAGGAAGAAGTTGCCGTTGCCGATGCCCGGAGTTCCCGCCAGTCCGCGAGCGGCGTTGCCGGTCGTCTCCAGGTTCAGCTTCTTGGCCGTGTAGGTATTCAGCAGGTAGGACTTCAGCACGCCGTTCTCGATCACGACGGTGCGGCGCGTGGGAATGCCTTCGCCGTCGAAGGGGCTGGTGCCGAAGCCGCCGGGAATGGTGCCGTCGTCGATGACGGTGATGTTCGAGCCTGCGACCTGCTGTCCGAGCTTTCCGGCCAGGAACGATGCATGTCGATATATGGAGTCGCCATTGACGGCCTCGAAGATGTGATCGAGGAGCGCGCGCGAGGTCTGGCGGTCGAAGATGATCGGCAGTCCGCGTTGCGTCTTGATCTTGCGGGCGCCCAGGCGCCGAAGCGTGCGCTCGGCGGCGATGCGGCCCACCTCTTCCGGAGAGTCGAGCGACTGGATGGTGCGCGAAACCGCGTACCAGTAGTCGCGCTGCATGTTGCCCGCCTCGTCCTGCGCGATGGGCACGGCCGACACAGAGCAGTACGAGCGGCTGTACTCGCCAACGAAGCCATGCGAGTTCGCGAGCACCTTGCGTCCGGTGGCGGCGTCGAACGAGCCTCCCTCGGAGTTCTTGATGCGCGGATCACCCGAGATCGCGGCTTTCTCGGCACGGCGGGCATAGTCGATGCGGTCGGCCGTCGAGAGCGAGTACACATCGTCGTAGTAGAGGTCGAGGTCGCCCTTGATCTGGCCCAGCAGAGAAGCCTCGGGAATCCCGGCGAATGGGTCTTCGCTGGTGACCTTCGCCAGCTCGACCGCCGAGCGCACCATGGCGTCGATGCCCTGCGCGGACAGGTCGCTGGTGGAAGTGTTGGCCGTGCGCTGTCCGAAGAACACGCGCACTCCGAGCGCCTTCGAGCCGGATTCCTTCAGGGTCTCGACTTCCCCAAGACGTACGACGGTTGAAAACTCCGAGCCGTCGCGCGCGACACATTCCGCGGCGGTTGCGCCCAGCGACATGGCGCGTTGTACAACGTCGGCAGCGATCTCTTTCAGGTCAAGCTGTGTTGCAGTGGATTGTGTGGACATTCGTTCTCTGATTGTGTTCAACAGCGGCTTAAGCCGCTGCGCTGGAAAGGTGAGAGGCACGGCTGAAGCCGTGCCCTGATACAAACCTATTCGCCGCCCGTGCCGCCAACCGTCAGGCGGTCCACCTTGAGAGTCGGGATGCCTACGCCGACGGGCACGCTCTGTCCGTCCTTACCGCAGGTGCCGACGCCTTCATCGAGTTGAAGATCGTTGCCGACCATGGAGACGCGCGTCAGCACGTCAGGACCGTTGCCGATCAACGTTGCGTTCTTCACGGGTGCAGTGATCCGGCCGTCCTCGATCAGGTAAGCCTCGCTGGCGGAGAAGACGAACTTGCCGTTGGTGATATCGACCTGCCCGCCGCCGAAGTTCACGGCGTAAAGGCCCTTCTTCACCGAGCGGATGATGTCCTCGGGCGAGTCTTCGCCGGCGAGCATGTAGGTGTTGGTCATGCGCGGCATGGGGATGTGCTCGTAGCTTTCGCGGCGCCCGTTGCCGGTGTTGGGCAGGCCCATGAGGCGCGCCGAGAGCTTGTCGGCCAGGTATCCCTTGAGGATGCCCTTCTCGATCAGGACGGTGTCGTTGGTGGCGTTGCCTTCATCATCGACATTGAGCGATCCACGGCGGCCGGGGACGGTGCCGTTGTCCACGACGGTGCACTTGTCGCTGGCAACGCGCTTGCCGAGCAGCCCGGCGAAGGCCGATGTCTTCTTGCGGTTGAAGTCCGCTTCGAGTCCGTGACCGATGGCCTCGTGCAGCAGGATGCCGGGCCATCCGGGGCCGAGCACCACTTCCATGTCGCCGGCCGGGCAGGGACGGGCATCGAGCTGGATGATGGCCTGGCGCGCGGCTTCCGTGGCGAAGTGTTCGGGAGTCTTGTCGGCGGTGAAGAAGTCGAGCGCGTAGCGCCCGCCGCCGCCGGCGGTTCCGCGCGAGGAGTTCTCGCCGTCTCTCGCGATAACGAAAACGCTCATGCGCGTGAGCGGCTGCACATCTTCGGCGAAGGTGCCGTCGCTGGCGACCACCAGCATGCGCTTGAGTTCGTCGGCGTAGCTGGCGCGGACTTCCTTGATCCGCGAGTCGTAGCCGCGAGCGGCGCGGTCGGCTTGCATTACGAGTTCGACTTTCTTGAGCACTTCCGTATCGACCGAGGCGGTGCCGATCGGGTACAAGTCGTGCCGGCGGTTGTCTTTCAGATTGACGACCGGAGTTTTTGCCGGACCGCTGGCGATCAGCGCTGCGGTCCTGGCGGCGTGCAGAATCTTCTCCGGCGCGAGATCGTCGGTGTAGGCGTAACCCGTTCGCTCGCCGGTGACCACCCGAACGCCGCATCCGGCGGAAATGCCCTGCGAGGCGGACTTGACCATCGACTCGTCCACGCTCAGGGCCGTGGAGGTCACGTACTCGAAATAAAGGTCAGCGTAGTCGCCGCCCGCGGAGAGCGCGGCGCCCAGGTAGCGCTCAACGTCCGTCTCGTTGAGGCCATACTTTTCGAAGAAAAACCGCTTGTCCATAGGGTTCAATTCAAGCTATTGGATGCCGCAGCCTCTCTGGAAGGCTCGGTCGCGACATGCCATCCGGCGATTATTTCACGCCGCCACCATAAGGGCACAGCTGGCGGTGACGTTCAGCACTGCCCACGGGTGTGAGCAGGTGCAAGAATCCGGCCTTGCCGACGAGCCCGATGACAACCCCGGCCCTACCCCTCGCGGAGCGAATCGCAGTTCAGATCGACTCCTATCTCTCAGAAGCGCCTTCGGCTGTGGTCATCGAAGACGGCGCGGTGATCTTCGACTTCTCGACTGCGCGGTATTCGCTGAACCCGGAGCGCGATAAGTGCGTGCTCCAGATCTGGTCGGAAGAGCGGAACATCGTCCGCCGCGTGGTCGCGGCCGAGTTGAAGCAGGGCATCCTCAAGCTCAGCGTGACGCGACTCGGGCAGCCGAAGCCGACAAGACTCGAAATCTGCGCCGATGCCGACCGCCGGACCGTCTCGGCCAGGCGTGCCACGCGCGCACACTACGTTCGCACTTTGCAGCGTACGATCGACCGGTCATTTCCCGGCTGGACGGTGGACAAACTCGTCGCCGCCGCCGACCTGGAACACTCGTTCGGTCCCGCCTACGTTCGCGGACTGCTCAAGCGCGGACAGTCACGATTGGCCGTCGTTGGTGTCGGGTCGGCGGAAACACAGGCCACGGTGGATGCTGTCGTTTCAACTGCCGTGTTGTGGTTACACCACTGCCGCGAACGGCTGGCGGACCGCGCGCACGTCGAGGGCGTGGTGGTCTTCGCTCCGAAGGGCCGTACGGCCGTGGCGCAGATCAGGATGTCGCACCTGAGCCGTGAGGCCGCAAGTTGGCGGCTGTTCTCGGTCGATGAGCGCAACGAAATCGCCGACGAGGTTGAGCTACGCGACGTCGGCAACGTCGAGACGCGGCTCATGCGCTGTCCCAACCCGCAGCAGACGCTTGCGCGCCTGTCGGCCTCGGTGGCACGCGTGCGCCAGATGGTTCCGCAGTGCGAACTCGAGGTGGTCTCGATCAGCGAGGTGTCGTTCCGCATCCATGGGCTGGAGTTTGCGCGCGCACGCCTCGGAACAACGGGAAGTTTGCAGATCGCGGAGACGATCACGTTCGGCAGCGGCGCGAACGAGACTCCGCTGACACCGCAAACGGAACCGATAATCCGCGAGCTGGTGCAACGGCTGGTGGACGCCCGCTGGCGGCGCAGCCGCATGCACCCGCTCTATCGCATGCACTCCGAGCGCTGGCTGGAGACAACGGTGAAGCGCGACGTCAGCCTGCTCGACGACCGGCTCGACCCGGCCTACGTGTACTCGCAGGTGCCAGCGTTCGTCTCGACCGACCGCGGCATGATCGATCTGCTGGGCGTGACCCGCCAGGGCCGGCTGGCGGTCGTGGAGCTCAAGGCCGAAGAAGATCTACATCTGCCGATTCAGGCCATGGACTACTGGGCGCGCGTCAACTGGCTGCACCAGCGCGGCGAGTTCCAGAAGAACGGATACTTCGCCGCCCGCGAACTCTCTCCCGAGCCCCCGCTGCTCATCATGGCCGCACCGGCCCTGCACGTTCACCCCACGACAGACACGCTGCTGCGCTACCTGTCTCCCGAGATCGAGTGGAAGATGGTGGGAATCGACGAGCGCTGGAGAGATGGCGTGAGGGTGGTGTTTGTGAAGCGATCGGGAAAGCGCACCTGAGGATTAACCGCGGATCGGCACGGGAGGACACGGATAAGGCGTCATTGATCCTGCGATGTATCCGTGTTTATCCGTGAGAATCCGTGGTCAACTTTCATCACCGTGCACGAACTCGCCGTAGCGGAAGCGCCAGTACTCGCCTGCGGTTTCGCTCAGGTCGCCTTTCGGGGCTTCGCCCTTGAAGACCCGGGAGACTCCGCGCACGACACGGCGCATGGGCAGATCGCCTTTGTCATCCGCCAGGAAAAGTTCGCCGATCTTGGACGTTCGGTAGAACCAGCGCTTGAGGATCGCGAGGTTCTCCATCCACTCCGCCGCAGAATGGGGCTCGCAAGCTGGCACCGCGGTCAGGGCTTCGGTGATGCGCGCCTCCATCGATTGCGGAGTCCGGGCCTCGCCCGGCACGGCCTTGATGTTCACCGGCAGTCGCACGGGAGCGCAGATCATGCCGGCCTCGATCTTGAACAGCGTCACCGAATCGGCGTCCTGCGACGGCTGCACCATCACTCCGTTCAGCTGGTCGAGCCGGCGCACGAGTTCCGGCAGCTGCTGCACGAGGTGCTTCACCTTTTCGAGCCGGGTGTGCGCGGCGGCAGCGGCTTCGAACTCGAGCCGTTCGCTCGCCTCATCGCGCGCGCGCGTGATCTCGTGAACCAGCGAAGTGCCTCCGGTCGCGAGGAAGTGCTGCACACGCTCGCTTTCGGCTGCGTACGCCTCGTCGGTGCATCCCTGGAAGCACGGCGCCATGCACATTTTCATTTCCGAATAAACGCAGCCGGGATGCGAGGGATCGGGCGCGAGGTCTTCCGTGCAGCGGCGAAGCAGGAAGAAATCGAGCGAGTCGCCGGCGAACTGCTCGGCCGCCGCCCGGGTCGGAAACGGGCCGTAGTAGCGGTTCTGCGATCGAAGCGAACCAATGCGCGTGGTGACCGAGAGCCTTGGGTACGCGTTGTCGAGGATGAACTTGACGAGCGGCGCAGGGCGCAGTCGCAGGCGTTGCGCATACGTTGCGGGGAACTCCGCGCGAAGCGCCCGGTAGAGCAGCAGTCCGGCCTCGAAGTCTCCGCCGACCGTCTGATACTCAACCCAGCGCACGCGGTCGCGCAGGTTGAGGCGCTTGCTTGCGCCTTCGGGCGCGGCCAGCAACCGCTGCATGCGGCGGCGCAGGTTCGACGTCTTGCCGACGTACGGTTGGGCCGCGGGATCTTCCCCGCGCAATGTGTACACGGCCGTCGAAGCCGGAAGCGAGGCGAAGAACTCCCGGTCTTCCCTGGGTCGAAACTCTGTTTTGTGCGCCAGCACGATGGGGTAAGTGTAGTGCAGCTAGCTGGCAGCTACTAGCTGCCAGCTACCAGCTACCAGCCAACAAGCTGTCGGCTATTGGCAGTAAAGCGAACCTGTGCTCCCAACCGTTTTGCTGGAAGCTGGTAGCTGGTAGCCGGAAGCTGGCGGGCACCCCGACTGCAAATGCAAAAGGCAGAATGCCATGCACTCTGCCTTCTGGTCCTAACTGATTTGCGTGCTGTTTACCAGCGCGGGCCGCGATCGCGTCCGCCGCCGCCGCGGTTGCCGCCGCCGCCGCCACCGTAGCCGCCACGGCCGCCGCCGCCACCGAACCCGCCACGGCCACCACCGCCGCCGAATCCGCCGCGTCCGCCGCCGCCGGCGCGATCGGCTTTCGGGCGCGCTTCGTTCACGGTCAACGGACGTCCGTCGAGCGTCTGGCCGTTAAGAGCGTCAATCGCGCTCTGGGCTTCGCTGTCGTTGGTCATCTCGACGAATGCGAATCCGCGGGGCTGTCCTGTGTCGCGGTCACGCACCATGTCCACGGTTTCCACCGTGCCGTACTGCGAGAAGGTGGAACGCAGAATATCTTCCGAAGTGTTGAAGCTGATGTTTCCGACGTAAATCTTTTTCACGCGATACCTCGCTTGAGCTGAAGGTCAGAGTCAATCACGGCGAGGCAGGCGATCCGAAACACCGAAACAGAACCGCTACACAGGTCGCGAACGATAGCAGGGCTGGAATACTACCATGAAGGCAGGTATCCACATCTCTGAATTGTTCGATTGGCGGAACCGGGGCCGGGGTTGCCGCGCCTGAGCCGGACTTAGCGGTAGCTGGCGCTCTTGTACTTCATGCGGAAGTCTTCGCCCTCGACCCGCACGATGCGGCACATTTCGTGCAGGCGTGAGCGCATACGCTCGCCGATCCGGTCGCCCAGCGTCTCTTCGCGAGTGGCGCGGCTGGCGGGAGAGTAATTCGCGCTGCGATTACCCTCGACTCCGGCGGGAGGCAGGTCCGGGTAGTTGGTGGTGATGATCGTGGTTCGCTTGTCGTTGTAGCGCGTGTTCAGGATGTGCGAAACGGTGTCCCAGACCCACTCGGTCGGTTTCACCGCGCCCAGTTCGTCGAGCACCAGCACCTCGGTCTCGAAGACCGGACGCAGCACGTCCATCTCGGTGGTCTGCACGCTTGCGTTGTAGGAGTTCTGGATTTCCTTCAGAAGTTCGCGATAGTCGTAGAAGAGGCACGGAACGCTCTTCTGCACCATGAGTTCGCGGACGATGCCTACGGCCAGGTGGGTCTTGCCGACGCCGATGGGGCCGATCAGCAGCAGCCCGGCGGTTTCTACCGGGTACTCCTCGACGAAGCGCCGCGCCGCAAGGTATGCCGAGCCAAGCGAGCGGAAGGTGCCTTCGTGCTCGAAGCCTTCAAAATCGCAGTGCTGGTAGCGCTTGGGAATGCGGGCCTGCTGCAGCAGCCGTTCACAGTGGATGCGCCGCTGGCAGTCGCACTTGGTTGCGCGCTGCGACGGGCGGCCGAACTGGTCCACCACGTCAACCATCTTCCATCCGGTCCCGCTGCAATCAGGACAGGCGTTCGAGGCGGGATCGAGGGCCGGTTGGGTCTGGTCGGCAGGCATATAGCTGAAAGTCTGCGCCAACCTTTGCGGCTCTGCAAGAACCGCCTTGGTGCCCGGTGTGGAGAACGTGTGGAAACCGGCAAAAGCTGTGGGAAAGCTGCGGTTCAGCCCGAGGGAGCCGCTATCTTGGGCCAACCCTGGGCATCCGAGCCATCGCCCGGCCGATGGCGATCAGCATCACGCCGCCGATGGCGAGAAAGATCCAGTCGTAAGCCGGTACATGTATGGGAAGGTCGCGGACGTGGTGAAGATCGAGCAGGTGGTGGTCGATGACGCCTTCGACCAGGTTGAACACTCCCCAGCCGAGCAGCAGTTCTCCGCAGAAGACGCGCAGGGGAGGAGCGGTTCGCTGCGTGCGAGCGTCCTGCCAGAGCCACAGCACTCCGCCCAGAGTCACCAGCCAGGTGAAGGCGTGAAACAGGCCATCCCAGAGCATATTGGTCTTCATGGCTTCCATTGTCACGGGCGGAAGCACGGCGGAGCCCATGTTGTGCCATTGCGCGATCTGGTGGAGCGCGATCCCGTCGATGAATCCGCCCATCCCGATGCCGATCACGATTCCTGCTGTCAGCCGCATACCTTTGCTATGCGAGCGGCCGACCCGGAGTTGGCCCGAGCACAAGCAAACGATCGCGAACGCCGGCCGTCCCTCATCGCGAAATCCGCTTGCCTTGCCTCACCGAGTTGCAGTACCGTACCCGGACTTTGGAGCCGGACACGGTCTTGACGACTACAACCGCCGAGGTGCTCTGCGCTTCTAAGTTCCCCACAGAGGCGTGTGCGGAAATACCACCGCCCCGCCCGGTCCTTCGCAGTCCCTTCGACTCCGGGGCATAGAGAGTCACGCCATTGGAACCGGGCGTCAACCAGCGCCGCGTTTCAGCCAGCGCCGCCTATGGGTGCGCCAGCCTGTAGAGGGTGCGGAGGTTCTCGCGCCGCTCTTGCGAGTCGCCGGATCCGCCGTCTTAACGCAATACGTACGTCTGCACAACGAGTCTTGGAAATCGCGCAAGCCGCGCTGGGCCGTTCTGTCCCCGGTCCTGGCGAGGCTGTCGCATTCCGTTATCGAGGGATTGATGGCCGTCACCAGCTCGAATGTCGTTCCGTCCGCCGGGTTCAAGTTGAACTCCGCGCCCGAGGGTTTTGACCTGCGCCGGGACACTCCGGCGGGTTTTGCCGAGTTCCTGGAGCCTCTGCACAGGCGCTTCACTCCCTGGCAGCAGCAGCTCGTCGCCAGGCGCAAACAGGCGATGGAAGCCGCTCACGGCGGACGCCTGCCGCAGCATCTGCCGGCTTCGGCGGCGACCACCAGCGAGTGGCGCATCGAGCTGCCGCAGTGGGTCGAGGACCAGCGCAACCAGATGACGGGACCGGCCGACGAGGCGGAACTCGTGGTGAAGATGCTGAACTCCGGCGCTCCCGGCGTCATGCTCGACCTCGAAGACTCGATGGTGAACGAGTGGAGTCACCAGCAGCTCGGCGTCGAGAACATCATGGCCGCGCTTGGGGGCAAGCTGGCGTACTTCGACAGGAAAAGGGATCGAGAAGTACCGATCAACGAAAGCAAGACCGTGATCTGGCTTCGCGTGCGCGGGCTGCACCTGAACCAGGCGGGAGTGTTCGGAAGAGAGCTGATGTCGGCCTCCGTCTGGGATGTGGCGAACATCGCGTTCCGCGCCGATCCCGCGGGGATGAAGCATCCGCTGGCGTTTTACATCCCGAAGTCGGAGAGCGCCGAGGAAGCGTTGTTCTGGGACGCGCTGTTCAAGGCCGTGCAGCAGGCGCGCAGCTGGCCGAAGGACTACATCAAGTGCATGGCGCTGGTGGAGTCGCACGGGCTGGCGTTCCAGATGGAGGAGTTCCTCTACAACCTGCGCGACCACATCCTCGGGCTGAACCTCGGCCGCTGGGACTACATGGCGTCGCTGATCCACTACAACCTCCCGGACCCGAATTGGGTGCTGCCGGATCGCAACACCATTCCGCACGATGTCAGCTTCTTCCAGAACCTGCGCGAACTGCTCCCCGAGCTTTGCCACAAGCACGGCTGTCTCGCGATCGGCGGCATGACCGCCCTGTATCCCAGCCGCGAAGACCCGGAACTGAATGGGCGGGCGCTGGCCGTGCTCGAGAAAGACAAGCGCAACGAATCGAACTCGGGCTTCGACGGCGCCTGGACGGGGCATCCGGACCAGAACCAGGTGGCGGTCGATCAGTTCCCGGTCCCCAACCAACTGCAACGCCGGCGGGAAAACTTCAACCGCTATCCGGATCTGCGGCCCGCGCCAACCAGCGTCGGGCAGCGCACGCTGGCCGGCACGCACGCCGCGGCCCGCACGGTGATTCGTTACCGCAACGGCGTGCTGAACGGAAAGGGCGCGAGCCTGCTGGACGGCTACATGGAAGACCTCGCGACGGACCGCATCTACCGGCTGATGCTGGCGCAAAGGCTGCGCCACTCCGGGAAGATGGCGGTCGTCGACGCCGGAGGCACGCCGGTCCCACACACGCCGGAGTTGATGACGCGCATCTTCGACGAAGAGTTGGAAAAACTCATCGCCAACCCGGGCAAGGACCTGGGTACGCCGGAGACGTTCCGCGAAGCGCGGCGCATCGGGGAAGCGATGGTGCGGAACGGCGAGTTCGACCCGTTTTAGTTTTGAGACTTTCGGAGGAAAGGCCGAACAAAGCCGCCGCGGCAGTTGCGACACCTGCAGCGCCTCAGGCGACACGGGACAACATCGACAAATCTAAATCATCACAGGAAAGGGAAGACGACAGTGACTGCAAACAACCAACCGTTTGACATCACCACGACGTGGAAGACCGATCCGCGTTGGAGCGGCATTGAGCGTCCGTACTCGGCGGAAGACGTCGATCGTCTGCGTGGCACCGTGCGCATCGAGCACACGTTGGCGCGCATGGGCGCCGAGCGCCTCTGGGAATTGATGGATCGTGAACCGTACGTGGCGGCCCTGGGGGCGCTGACCGGCAACATGGCGATCCAGATGGTGCAGGCGGGGCTCCAGGCCATTTATGTGAGCGGCTGGCAGGTCGCCGGCGACGCCAACACCGCGGGACAGGTCTATCCCGACCAGAGTCTCTATCCGAGCGATAGCGTTCCGGCGATGGTGAAGCGCATCAACAACGCGCTGTTGCGCGCGGACCAGATCTGGCGCCAGGAGGGCAGGAACGGCGTCAACTGGGTGGTGCCGCTGGTGGCCGATGCCGAGGCGGGTTTCGGCGGAACGCTGAACGCCTTCGAATTGATGAAGGGCATGATCGAAGCCGGCGCGGCAGGCGTCCACTTCGAAGACCAGCTATCGTCGGCGAAAAAGTGCGGTCACATGGGCGGCAAGGTGCTGGTCGGAACGCAGGAGGCCATCCAGAAGCTGGTCGCAGCGCGACTGGCGGCCGATGTCTGCGGCGTGCCGACCATCCTGATCGCCCGCACCGACGCGAACGGCGCAAAGCTGATCACCAGCGACTGCGACGAGCGCGACCGTGAGTTCTTGACCGGAGAGCCGCGCACGGCGGAAGGTTTCTACCGCATCAGGAGCGGACTGGAGACGGCAATCGCTCGCGGCATCGCCTACGCTCCCTACGCGGACATGATCTGGTGCGAGACCAGCGAGCCGAGCCTCGAGGAAGCGCGGCGGTTCGCCGATGCGGTGCACGCCAGGTTCCCAGGCAAGAAGCTGGCGTACAACTGCTCGCCGTCGTTCAACTGGAAGAAGAAGCTGGACGATGCGACCATCGCCAAGTTTCAGCGCGAGTTGGGAGCGATGGGGTACAAGTTCCAGTTCATCACCCTGGCGGGCTTCCACGCGCTGAACCTGTCGATCTTCGAACTGGCTCGTGGATACAGGGACTCGGGGATGACGGCGTATGCGCGGCTTCAGGAGAAGGAATTCAGCCGCGAACACCACTACGGATATCGCGCCGTAAAGCACCAGCAGTTCGTCGGCACGGGATACTTCGACGATGTCACGCAGGTGATTGCTGGCGGAGTGTCGAGCGTGACAGCCCTCGCCGGGTCCACGGAGGAAGAGCAGTTTACTGCCGATGGCTTTGACGAGCGCGAGAAGGAGGCCGCGACCGATCCCGGATGCGCGCCCATCCTGGGCGACTGCCCCGTAATCAACGACGTGGTGGACGCCTCGCAACTGTTAGGCACAGACGATCCGGCTGCTCCGCCTCCGAAGACCGGCGTTGCGTGAGTCGCTGTTCGACGACAAATAGCCCGTGCCTCGGCACGGGTTTTCATCTTTGGTCCGGATCGAACCTACTGCGTAAAAGCGTGTGGTCGGTCCGGGTACTTGCCGACGGCGTGCTGAAAGTCCGGATCAACGCGCAACAATTGGCACTGGCTGGACGAGACGGCAGAAGGTTCATAGCGCACGCGTTC
>DASPLH010000009.1:0-4950 GCA_035627675.1 Clostridia bacterium | reverse complement strand
ACTGGCTGAACGCTCCCGTCAGCGATGGGAACGTCTCAGCAACCTTCTTCAGCGCAATATCGGGCATCCCGACGTCGATCACGACAGCAGCCGAGATCGGGAATGGATCGCTGGTGAAGAACTTGATCGGCTGCGGGGCCTCGTTCTCAAGGATGGTGAAGTTGTTCTTGGTGAGGCCCGCGATCAGACGCCCGTCGGAGTCTTTCACCGTCACGGGAACCATGACGAAGTTGACCGTCGTCGTAATCAGCGGCTTCAACTCATCGGCCGCATTACCCTGTCCCGGCGTAGCTCCGCCCTGCGGCACGGTGCGAATCGTCGCCGGTGGAGGCGTGTTGACCGGTCCGGTGGGAGCTCTGCCTTCGCGCTCCTGAACGTTGGGCGCGGGTTGCTCCTGCGTGGGCGGAGCGTCGGGCGAAGGCACCGGCCGGCTGGGGACCGTGGGATTCGGCGCCGGAAACGTCTTCGGCTGGTCCACCTGTGGCTTAGGACCATCTGGCAGAGAATCCTGCTGCTGCGCACAAAGCGAGGTGCCGCACAGGGCCAGAATTGCCATGAAACGTCCCAAATCCGTCATCAGTCCTCCTCGGGAATGAAGGCGCTGCTGCCGTGCAACTAAATAACCGGCGTGGCGTTTACCTATACTAGACTACGCCCGGCCGCAGTCGGATTCCCCATGTACAAACGCATAATCGCGCAAGTAGTTGCAGCTTTGGTATTTGCGTTCGCCATCCCCGCGTTGGCGCAAGAGCAGCAGGAGCAGAACGAACCGCTGGAGACCTTGAGGGTCGACGTCAACGTCGTCAATCTGTACTTCAACGTCAAGGACAAGCGGGGCGGACTTGTGGCCGGCCTGGAGAAAGATGCCTTTCAGGTATTCGAGGACGGCAAGCCGCAGACGATCAAGTACTTCTCCCGCGAGGCGGACCAGCCGCTGACCTTGGGGATGCTGATCGACACCAGCGGCAGTCAGAGCCGCGTGCTGGGCGCGGAGCAGGAAGTTGGGGCGCAGTTCCTCGAGCAGGTGTTGCGCCCGAAAGACCTGGCGTTCCTCATCAACTTCGACGTCAACGTCGAACTCGTCCATGACCTGACGAACTCGGGCAAAGACCTGCGCTCGGCGCTGCGCACGGTGAAGATCAACACCGGAGGAGGCAGCGGCGGCATACCCGGAATGGGTGGCGGACCGATCCCTCAAAGCAATCCAAGAGGCACGCTGCTCTACGACGCCGTGTACCTCGCGGCGGGCGAAAAGTTGAAAAACGAAGTGGGACGCAAGGCGATGATCATCCTCACCGACGGCGAGGACCAGGGCAGCCACGAGACCATCAACGGAGCGATCGAGGCGGCGCAGAAGTCCGACGCGATCTGCTACGTGCTGCTGATCCAGGATGACGCGATGTACCACGGCTTCGGAGCCGGAGACATGAAGAAACTCGCCGAGCAGACCGGCGGGCGCGTGATCGAGGTCGGCAACGACGAAAAGAAACTCCGCAAGGCGCTGGATCAGATTTCGGAAGAGCTGCGCACGCAGTATGGCGTTGGTTACACGCCCACCAACCAGAAGCGCGACGGGTCGTACCGTAAAGTCGAATTGAAAACCGTGGATAGGGATCTCAGGGTGCAGGCGCGCAAGGGGTACTACGCTCCGAACAAGTGAGGGCAATCGCAGTTCCGCGAGTGCGGCGCTTTTGCGACTCACGCGTGGGGCAACTGCCACCTTTTCAACAGCTTTGCAACAGGCACTCCCAAAGTTTGCTATTGCGTGTGTAGAAAACTCGGGAAATAATCGCACCCAGTAATGCCTGTGCGAGACAACGTGAATCGATTCGGTCGAGCGGATGTACTTCGCATCCTTCGCATTACGCCGCGTCAGCTCACCGGCTGGCAGAAAGCCGGTTTGATCGCTGTCGGCGAATCTTTCTCGTTCTTCGATCTCATCCAGCTCAAGAAAGTCCGCGACCTGCGCGAGCGCAAGGTCAAGCCGGCGATGATCCGCAAGTCGCTGCAAGCCATGCAGCAGCAGGTTGCCGGAATGGAGAACCCGCTGCTGGAGGCGGGAGCCTTCAGCGTGGGTTCGCGAGTCGCGTTCCGCCACCAGGGCAAGGCCCTGGACCCGATCGCCGGACAGTGGGTGATGGATTTCAATCCGGCCGGACGAGTGGAAGTCGCGCAGGCACAGAACGTCCGGCCCATCCACTTGAACCAGACAGCGGCAGAATTCTTCGCGAAAGGCGTCTCGCTCGAAGACGATCCCAACAGCTACCCCGATGCGATCGCCGCGTACAACAAGGTTCTCGAAATGGACGCGACGTACGCTCCCGCGCACATCAACCTCGGCACCCTGCATTACAACGAGGGCGACTACGAAAAAGCCGAGCTGCACTATCGCGAAGCCATCCGCTGCGACGAGCGTTACGCGCTCGGCTACTTCGACCTCGCCAATGTGCTGGACGAGACCGGAAGGTACGAGGAAGCAATCGCCGCCTATAAGGCTGCACTCTCGCTGGCCCCGACCTACGCCGATGCGCACTACAACCTGGCACTCGCCTTCGAAAAACTGAAGCAGCCACGAAAGGCGCTGCAACACTGGAAGGCGTACGTGAAGCTGGACTCCACGGGTCCGTGGGCGACACACGCCAAAAACCAGGTGAAAAGAATCCTCGAGGCAGAGAAGCTGAAAGTGGTTTACAGAAGATAGTTCCCGGTTCTCAGTTCTCAGCGCGCCGGCTTCCGCCGGCGTTTTCGTTTGGAGTTGCGAAGTCGCGCAGTCAAAGGCTCCAGGTCTTGCGGCTACGCCGCCGGCGACTGCCCGACTTCCGTTTTCCTGCTCGTTCACGAACACACGCGTCAAGGCGTCCGAGGCGCGGCGAGGTCTTCAGCTTCTCGCGACTCGCGACTGCGTGACTCCGCAACTTCCTTGCGCGACTCCCCTGATGAACCGCTGACCCGATGACCCGATTCATCCGCCCCGATTGCTATAATCCTCGGTTTCGCAAATTCCCTGGGTGAGGAATCCTCCATGTCTACCGTTACTGAGCGCACCAGTCTGCCTCAGCCGCTTACAGCACTTACTGAAGACGAGCAGCTCTTCCGTGACAACGTCCGCCAGTTTGCCGAAGAGAGCGTGCGCCCCTTCGTGAAGGAGATGGACGAGAAGGGCGTCTTCGAGAAGTCGCTGATCGACCAGTTCTTCCAGCTCGGTCTGATGGGCATCGAGATCCCCGAGCAGTATGGCGGAGGCGGCGGCACGTTCTTCGAGGCGATCCTCGCCGTCGAAGAGCTTTCGCGCATAGATCCCTCGGCCGGAGTCATCGTCGATGTGCAGAACACGCTCTGCATCAACGCCATCCTGCGCTGGGGCACCGAGGAACAGAAGCAGAAGTATCTGCCGAAGATGGCCACCGAATGGGTGGGCGCGTACGCGCTCAGCGAGGCGGGCAGCGGTTCCGACGCATTCGCCCTCACCACCCGCGCCGAGGACAAGGGCGACCACTGGCTGCTGAACGGCCGCAAGATGTGGATCACCAACGGCAAGGAAGCCGGCGTCTTCATCATGATCGCCACGGTCGATCCGTCGGCCGGCTACAAAGGCATCACCGCGTTCCTCGTCGAGCGCGACATGACCGGCTTCACCGTCGGCAAGAAAGAAGACAAGCTGGGCATCCGCGCCAGCTCGACCTGCGAGCTGATCCTCGAGGACTGCAAAGTTCCGAAGGAAAACCTGCTCGGCGAAAAAGGCAAGGGCTACAAGATCGCCATCGAGACCCTGAACGAAGGTCGCATCGGCATCGGTGCGCAGATGCTCGGACTGGCTCAGGGTGCGTGGGATAACGCCGCGCGCTACGCCCAGGAGCGCAAGCAGTTCGGACAGCCGATCGCCAACTTCCAGGGTATCCAGTTCCAGATCGCGCAGATGGCGACGGAGATCCTGGCGGCACGACTGATGGTCTACAACGCCGCCCGCATGAAGGACGCAGGCATGAACTTTGTGAAGGAAGCGGCCATGGCGAAGCTCTTCGCCTCGCAAGTCGCCGAACGCGTGGCGTCACTGGCCGTGGAAATCTACGGCGGATACGGCTTCACGAAAGACTACCCGGTCGAGAAGTTCTTCCGCGATGCCAAGATCGGGAAAATCTACGAAGGCACGTCGAACATGCAGTTGATGACCATCGCCAAACTGGCGCTTGGGAAGTAGGTGCGGAGGTACTGAGGCGCTGAGGTACTGAGCTGCTGAGCTGCTAAGCTGCTGAGTCGCTAAGCTACTGAGCCACTGAGTTGCGTGGGCCCCACGTTCGCTAAGCTGACGTGGGGTTCTTCCTTGCGAGCATTCAGCGTCGAGGATGGACATGCGAGCGAAGCTGGTCTATCAGGCAACGCCTTTAGCCGAACGCCGTCCCCACACAAGAGTTCTCCAGACTCCCGCAGCGGCTAAAACCGTGCCCCGATACAAACACCGTTAGCGCCACAGTACCTCAGTACCTCAGTACCTCAGCACCTTCAGTACCTCAGTACCTCAGCACCCCAGTACCTCAGCGCCTCAGCAACTCAGCGACTTAGCAGCTCAGTAGCTCAGTAGCTCAGCCGCTCGCTATAATCTGGCCATCGCCATGGAACCGACACTCGCGAACCGTCGCCGCTACGCACGACTTGACCTCACGGAAGACACCCTGGCCCTGGATCTGAACGGCCTGGAGTTGGGACGAGTCTCGCGCGCGGGCGGCGGAGGCATCCAGGTGTCCGCTTCGTCTCCCGAAGCGCTGGTGCTGATGGCGGTCGGCAACCGCATGAAGCTCGCAATCTTCGAGCCGGCGACGAAAACGCGCACGGTGGTCGAGGTCGAGGTGAAGTTCATCAACGGTTCATGCGTCGGAATGCAATTCGTCTAGCTCCGTTCGCTGGGCTTCCGTGTCACTGCGCTGTCGATTCCGATCCTGTTAGAATCCGGCA
>DASPLH010000008.1:0-25094 GCA_035627675.1 Clostridia bacterium | reverse complement strand
CTCCGTGGATTTGGCTCCAGGATGGTTTTCGGCAGAAACACGCGCAAGCATTAGCCGGAGGCGATTAGCCACGGATTCCGCACGGATGAACACGGATGCGGCTAAGACCGGGACCCAGAGACAGAAAATGCATAGACCCTGAACGCCGGAGAAGAGGCGTTCAGGGTGACACTTCGGAGAGGTTGGTTGTTGGGCTAGTGCTTGCCGGGATCTTCGACTACTTCGATCAGGATGCCGAACGGGTTCTCTGCCCTGGACTTGGGGTGGACGAAGAACACCGTCGTTCCGCGCGAGCCTGGTCTTGGAGCCTTGTCGATCAGGTTGAAGCCGTTCTGCTTCATGTAGTCGAAGGCGGCCTGCGCGTTCTTCACGCGGAAGGCGATGTGCGCGAGGCCTCCGCGTCCGCCGTTCTTTTCGATCTGCTTCTGCACGGGCGAATCGGCCGTGAGTGGTTCGAGCAACTGGATGAGGTTCGGGCCGTCGCCCACCTGCAACAGGGCTTCGCGCACCTGGTCTCCGCCGTACACCTCTTCGCGGTGGACTTCGCGGAAGCCGAGAAGTTCGTAGGCCTCGACCTGTGCGGCGAGTTGTCCTTGTGGAACCGAAATCGCCACGTGATCCACGAAAAGGAATCCGGGCACGCTCTTCATCTGTTCAACGGGCACGCTCTTCATCTGTTCAACGGCTGCGTTGTCGTTGGTCATCGTCTTACTCGAACTCCACCAGAACCTGCTGCACGGTGACCGCGTCGCCGGGCTGCGCGTTGACGGCCTTCACCTTGCCTGCGACCGGCGCGGTGACGTTGGTCTCCATCTTCATCGCTTCCAGCACGAGCAGCAAGTCGTTGGGCTGGAGCTGCTGTCCGGGCTGCACGTTGACGCGGATGACGACTCCCGCGATCGGACTGCGGCAGACCTTCGCTTCGTTGGCGACCGGAGCCGGGCCGCTGGCAATCTTGCGTTCGCCGGCGCGCGGAGCCGTTGGGCCGCTGCCGGGGGTGGGTGGTACATAGCTTGGCCGAGGCGCAGTGTCGTCCTCGGTCACTTCCACTTCTACTTCGTAGGTCTTGCCATCAATGCCGATCTGGAGCTTCATTCAACTTACCTTATGAAATGCGCGACCAATGGTCGCTGAAAAGAACACACTCGCCTATCGCGAGAGATTATGAGACGCCTGCACGAAAACACGGCCCTGCTGCGCCCACGAATTGGTTCCGGCCGGGAAGACGCGACGCGCGGAGCGCACTCGCACCTTCTTGCCGAGGTAGGCGGTGACGGACGCGGCGATCAGCGCGATCGTCTCGGCCGAGACCTCTTCCTTCTCCTGCGGCTTTGGCAACGGAGAAGCCGGAGCCGGGGCGGTGGACAGCCTGGCCTCGAGGTTGGCGATGCGCTCGGTCATCTCGCGGCGCATCTCCTCCAGTTGCCGCCCGAGAGCCTCGAGCGCGGCAGCCATCGTATCGGTCTGAGTAACTGACATTCGTATCTCCTGGACACCCCACGCCGCCAGACGGCTGGCGTGGGGCACCATCATCCTAGAGTGGAATCAGGCCGTGCTTCTTCGGCGGCCGCAGTTCGCGCTTGGCGTGGAGCGCTTCGAGAGCCATGGCGAGATAGGTGCGCGTCTCGGAAGGCTCGATGATGTCATCGACCAGGCGGCGTCCGGCGGCAACGTACGGAGTGGAGAACGTCTCGCGATAGAGATCGATCAGCTCCTGCCGCTTCGCCTTCTTGTCTTCGGCGCTGTCGATCTCGCGGCGGAAGACGATCTCGGCCGCGCCCTCGGCGCCCATGACGGCGATCTCCGCCGTGGGCCAGGCGACCACGCGGTCGGCGCCAAGGTCCTTGCCGCACATCGCCAGGTACGCGCCGCCGTAGGCCTTGCGCAGCACGACGGTGATCTTCGGCACCGTGGCCGCCGAGTAGGCGAACAGCATCTTCGCACCGTGGCGGATGATGCCGCCGTACTCCTGCTGCGTGCCGGGCAGGAAGCCGGGCACATCAACGAACGTGACGAGCGGGATGTTGAAGGCGTTGCAGAAGCGGATGAACTTCGCCGATTTGTCGCTGGCGTTGATGTCGAGCGCGCCGGCCAGCACCGAAGGCTGGTTGGCGATGATGCCGATGGTGCGTCCCTGAATGCGTCCGAAGCCGACAACAATGTTCGGCGCAAAACCGGCCTGCACTTCCAGGAAGTCCTGGTGGTCGAGCGTTCGCGCGATCACCGTGCGGACGTCATAGCCCTGCTTCGACTCGGCGGGCACGATGCGGTTCATCTCCGGATCGGACTCGAGCGGCATCTGGAACTGCAGGCGGGGCGCGTCCTCAAGGTTGTTGGAGGGCAGGAAGCTAAGCAGCCGGCGGCAGATGTAGAGCGCCTCATCGTCGTTCTCGGCGATGAAGTGGACGACGCCGGAGGTGTTCATCTGCGCCTCGGGGCCGCCAAGTTCCTCGGCAGTCACGACTTCGCCGGTGACCTGCTTGATGACCTGCGGGCCGGTGATGAACATCTGCGCCAGGCGCGTCTGGATGATGAAATCAGTCAGCGCCGGGCTGTAGGCCGCGCCGCCGGCGCACGGCCCGCAGATCAGCGAGATCTGCGGCACGGTGCCGGAGAGCATTACGTTGTTGTAGAAGACGCGCCCGTAGCCGGAGAGGCTGTCGATGCCTTCCTGGACGCGGGCCCCGCCGGAATCATTGATGAATACGAATGGAGATCCGGTCTTCAACGAGAGCTGCATCATTTCATTGATCTTGTCGCAGTGCACCTCCCCGGCCGCGCCGCCCGCAACCGTGAAGTCCTGGCTGGCGAGGTGGATGAGGCGTCCGTCGATGGTCGCGCATCCGGTGATGACGCCATCGGCGGGCATTTCCTTGTCGGCCATGCCGAACAGCACGGCGCGGTGTTTTGCGAACAGCGCGAGTTCCTGGAAGCTGCGCGGATCGACCAGGCGCTCGACCCGCTCGCGCGCGCTGAGCTTCCCGGCCGCGTGCTGTTTCTCGACTCTTTCCTTGCCACCGCCGAGCTGCACCTGTTCGCGGCGCTGCTTGAGCTCGGTGATGCGTTCTTCCATGTTCTTGTGGTGCACCTTCGGCGGAACTACTGTGCCAGCCATCTCTTTCTCCAGAAGCGGTCGTCGCGGCCGTTATTTCGCCGGAGCCACAGTGATGTTGTGAGTCTTGCCGTTGACGGTCACGGAGTACTTCACCGGGCCAGCAGGACGGGCATTGCCACCCGCGCCAGCTGCGGCGGCGGGAGCTGCGGTTTGTGCGGACGGGTCCTTCCCGAGATTCTTGGGACCCTCGTGGCGCGTGGAGAAGAACTTCGGCGCGACCTGCGGGAACATCGCGTAGGTCAGCACGTCTTCGTCGCTGCCATTGCATCCCTGGAGCGCCAGGCCCTCCGAGCGCAACTGCTCCCACTCGGGCTTCAGCAGATCGGCGGGACGACAGGTGATCGCAGGCTTCTTCGCATGCGCTTCCGCCTTCTTCAACACCTCGGGGTCCTTCTCGCCGAGCGTGCTGCCGTAGTAGCCAAGCATCAGGTCCGCGAACTCGCCGGTGAGAACCTTGTAGTCGCCCATCAGCACGTTGAAGACAGCCTGCGTGCCGACGATCTGGCTGGAAGGCGTGACCAGCGGCGGATATCCGGCGGCCTTGCGGACCTTCGGAACTTCCTTGAGCACGTCCTGGACACGGTCGCCGGCTCCCTGCTGCTTCAGCTGGCTCTCCATGTTGGAGATCATGCCGCCGGGGATCTGGCTGTCGAAGATTTCCGTCTCCACGCCGGTGATGTCGCTGAGGAACTCGCGGTAGCGCGGGCGGATCTTGTGGAAGTGGCGCTTCACGCGCAGGATGCGCTCCATGTCGAGCCGCGTCTTGTAGCCGGTGCCTTCCAGCATCTCGACGAAGCTCTCGGTCGGATTGTGTCCGGGGCCGAGGCTGAGAGAGCTGACGGCCGTGTCCACGATGTCGCAACCGGCCTCGACGGCCTTCATGAACGAGACAAGCGTTACTCCGGTGGTGGCGTGCGCGTGGAGATGCACCAGCACGTCCTTGCCGCACTTCTTCTTGATGCCCTTGACGAGGTCGTACGCGGGTTGCGGCTTGATGAGGCCGGCCATGTCCTTGATGCAGATGGAGTCGCAGCCCATCTCGACCAGGCTCTGCGCCATGTCCACGAAGGCGTCAATGGTGTGCACCGGGCTGACGGTGTAGCAGATGGTTCCCTGCGCGTGCTTGCCCGTCTTCTTGACCGCCGCGATCGAGGTGCGCAGGTTGCGCAGGTCGTTGAGGGCGTCGAAGACGCGGAAGACGTCCATGCCGTTCTCGGCCGCCTTCTCGACAAAGCGCTCGACCACCGTGTCCTGGTAGTGGCGGTAGCCGAGCAGGTTTTGCCCGCGCAGCAGCATCTGGAGCCTGCTCTTGGGCAGCAGCTTGCGGAAGGTGCGCAGCCGCTCCCAGGGATCTTCGTTGAGGAACCGTATGCAGGCGTCGAACGTCGCGCCGCCCCAGCACTCGAGGCTCCAGTAGCCGGCGTTGTCGAGATCTTCGCAAGCCGGGACCATGTCTTCCATCGCCATGCGAGTGGCTAGAAGGCTCTGGTGAGCGTCGCGGAGGATGAGATCAGTTACTTCTATGACACGTGTCATGAATCCAACCTTGTATGAGTCCTGCTGGTACTAGCGTGCGCGTTTGCTCTCGTTTGGCTCTGTGAGACAGGTCACGTCGCTCGGTAACAAGGCGCAAGATTATTGTGCCTGAAATGTAAGTTGCCGTGGGCCTGTGCACTGACGATTGTCGCGATTCGAGCCATCATTGAGGTTTCTCGCATATAAACATGGCTGGTACGGACATCGCGGGCAAAAAAGAACGCCGGAGCAAGCCGCCCCGGCGCAGCATCAGGAGGCTTTCATCGGGAGCCGCAACAAGTGCAGCAAGCGTGCAGGGAACAATCTGTGTGTGTGCAGTTGACCATGTGATCACGGGTGTGCCGAAGCTCCACGAGTTCGTCGCTCATCATGGCGACGACCTGCATGCAGAGATCGGGACGCGTCCGCAAAAACTCGTTGAATGTCGAGATGGCGACGAAGCCGACGCGCGTCTCGGTGACGGCTTCGCCCGTGAACTGGTAGGACTTGGCGCACATGGCGGCGGGCACACCGAGCAGGGCTCCGGGGCCGAGCACACGGTTCACGACTTCGCGGCCGTCGCCGCTCGCGAGGTAGGCACGGACGGCCCCGCTGCGCACGAGATAGATTCCCCTGGCCGGGGCGTTGGCGGTGAACAACTGCTGCCCGGAACCGAACGTCAGTTCCGAGGCCACCTCGGAGAGCGCCGCCTGCAACACCGGAGGCGCCTGGAAGGGCGTGCGGCAGGGCTGCGCCACCGCTCCAAGCTGTGAGATCGAATCGGACACGAATAGCTCCTCCGAATGTTGTAGCGGGTGTACAAACATCGGGGTGTGATTTCGATCACACTGCGCTGTGACTTCTCGTGCCGGACGCGCCGAGGGAGCAACCGGGTGGTCCCGTGACGGCCGGGCCGAGCAGAAGGCGGCTCGGGTCAGCAGAAGATCAGGATTCTCCCGGATTCTGGCCGGCATCGCGGCCGGAGACGAACCGGTACCCGACCCCCCGGACGGTGAGTAGCCGCTCTGGCTGGCTCGGGTTGTCCTCAAGGTAGCGGCGCAGGCGCACGACGAAGTTGTCGATGGCGCGCGTATCGGTGTCTTCGTGCAGTCCCCAGACCTCATCGAGAATCTGCTTACGCGAAATGACCTTGTCGGCGTTTCGAATGAAGTAGCGCAGCAGGTCGGCTTCCATGAGCGTCAGGCGCGTGACGGCCGATTCCGCTCGGATTTCGAGATTCCCGAGATCGATGGTGCGATCTCCGGCGGTGTAGATGTCCGCGAGTTCGCTCCGAGGCACGGCGGCAGCGGGCTGCGCCGACGGATTGGGGTTCATCCAGCGGGTGCGCCGCAGCAGGCTATTGATGCGCGCCATCAGGATGGATAGCTCAAAGGGTTTTGGGAGGTAATCGTCGGCCCCGGCCTCCAGACCTTTCAGCACATCTTCCGCGCGGCCGCGAGCGGTCAGCATGAGAACCGGGATGAAGTTCTGGCGCTTGCGCAGTTCGGCCGTGACATCGAATCCGTTGATCCCCGGCAGCATTACATCGAGCACAAGCAGATCGAACGCGGAGCCGGCGGTGAGCCGGTCCAGCCCGTCCTCGCCCGTCTCGCTGATGGCGACCTCGTGTCCCTCGGCTTCGAGATTGAACTGCAGCCCCTGCGCGAGATGCATCTCGTCTTCGACAATCAGGATTCGGCTCATATGCGCATGCGAGGAAGGCGGAGCGTGATGGTTGCGCCGCGTCCTTCTCCTTCACTGTAAGCTGTGGCGTCTCCGCCGTGGCGGCGGGCGATCGAGCGCACGATGAACAGTCCCAGGCCCGTGCCCTTCACGCGCGACTTGATCTTCTGCGGAGCACGATAGAAGCGGCGAAAAATGCGTTTCAGTTCGCTGTTCGGGATACCGACGCCGCGGTCCTTGACGCGCAGGAGCACGTCGCCGCCATCCGCCGCCAGGTCGGCGGTTATATCGATGCGTTCGCCGGAATACTTCACCGCGTTTTCCAGCACATTCATGACTGCCGTGCGGACCTCGTCGGCGTCGCCCAGGACGCGCGTTTCCTCCGAGCCGACGGCGTGATTCTCGAACCGGATCTGCTGCGGGGCGAGGCGGTGACGGGTGCGAGCCAGTTCCACGCACTCCCGTGCGACATCGCCTAGATCGATGGCGTGCCAATTCTTGCGTTCGCCCTTGACCGAGACGTGGCCGGCCCGCAGGACTCCCTCGACCGTGTGCAACAGGCGGTCGGTGTCGTCCAGCATGATTTTGTAGAAGCGTTCTCTCTGCTCGTCGTCGAGTTTGCGGGACTGCAGTGTCTCGAGGTAGAGCCGTATGGACGCGATCGGAGTCTTGAGTTCGTGCGTGACGGCGTTGATGAAGCTGTCGTGCTGTTCGTTGCGGCGGATCTCGCGAACGAGGAAGATCGTGTTGAGCGTGACCCCGGCGATGATGAAGGCAAAGAAAATTACGCCGAGCACCACCATGCCCACTCCGCGCCAGTGAATGAGCCACGTGATGTTGAGAGCAATCGCCAGCCCGACCGAGAGCGAACCGAGAACGATGAAAAACGCGATAGCCTTGCGGCGGCTGGTGATGTGCATAGCGCTTGCTAAAGAAAAAGCCTGCGGGAATTTTAACCCGCAGGCCGCATTGAGGAGATGTTTCGGAGGTTTCGAGAAGCGGTTTCGGAGGTTTCGAGAAGCGGTTTCTCAGCCTCTTTACGGCCGAAACATCCGAAACCTCGTTTTTAGTCGTAGGCCGAGGATAGCTCCGGCTGCGCTCCGTTGCCCGGCGCTACTTCCCTGACGCGCGAATCCGGACGGGGCAGCTTGATGTTCCTGGCCAGTCCCAGGAAGCGCAGCACCTGGATGCCGTACCAGTTCGTATCCACCTCGTACCACTTGAGGCCGTGGCGCGCGGAACTGGGATGAGCGTGGTGGTTGTTGTGCCAGCCTTCGCCGAACGTGATCAGCGCAATCAGCAGGTTGTTGCGGGAGTCATCGCCGGTGGCGAAGCGCTGCGATCCCCAGAGGTGCGTGGCGGAGTTCACCAGCCACGTGGCGTGCAGGCCGATGACGGTACGGAAGAAGACAGCCCAGAGAGCGTACGTCCAGCCGCCGAAATAGAGCACGGCTGCTCCCACGGCGACCTGGGTGATCCAGTGATACTTGCTGATCCACACGTGGAACCTGTCTTTGCGGAGATCGGGAACATACGCCGCGAGATCGGCCGTGTTCTGGTGCAGAGCTTTGCCCATGATGATCCAGCCCATGTGCGACCACCACTTGCCGTCGCGCGGCGAGTGCGGGTCACCGGGCTTATCCGTGAGCTGATGATGGATGCGGTGCGTGGCGACCCAGAAGATCGGTCCGCCTTCCAGGGCGAGGGTGCCGCAAACGGTCAGGAAATACTCCATCCACTTCGGCGTGGTGTAACCCCGGTGCGTGAGCAGCCGGTGGTAGCCCATGCCGATTCCCAGGGAGCCCGAGATCCACCAGAGGAATGCCGCGAGCAGCAGGGGTTTCCACGCGAAGTTGAACAGGGCCACAACGGCGAGGACGTGGAACACGACCATGACGATCGTCGTGATCCAGTTGATTTGAGTGCGGTCAGTAGCAGCGGAAGTGGTCAAGCGGAGCCGTCCTGGTTGGAGTCACGGGCGTTCGTGATGTGAATCACGTGTCCCTGTGACTTAAGATAACGGCCAAGCCATCCGCGAATTGTAATAGTTGTGTAAGTCGGGGAGTCGCGCAGACGCGGAGTCACGGAGTCACGAAGTTCGAGGAGCCGCAGTCTCCCACGTTCGCCACTTGCGGGCGGACGTGGGGCACCGAAAGCCTGCATTGCACGAGGTTGGTGCCCCACATCTGCTCGCGCAGCGAGCGAATGTGGGAGGAGTGTGGCCCGCTAAGTCCCACGTTCGCCAAAAAGAAGGCGTGCGTGGGGCACCCATGCAGTTTGCGAGTCGCGCAGAGGCGGAGTCACGGAGTCACGAGGTTCGGGGCCCCGGAGTCTCCCACGGTCGCCAACTGCGGGCATGCGTGGGGCACCGGCACAATCCACCGTGGCGGGCTAGGCCGCGCCGAGCAGCTGGCGCAGCACGTACGGCAGGATCCCTCCGTGGCGGTAGTATTCGACTTCGATGGGCGTATCGATCCGCAGGATTACCGGGACCTGTTGCTCGTCTCCGTCGCGCCGGTGAATCGTGAGGCAGAGCTTCTGCCGGGGCTTGATCTCCTGCTCGATGCCGACGAGATCGTAGGTCTCTGTTCCATCCAAGCCCAACACGCGCCAGCTCATCCCTTCTTCGAACTGGCAGGGCAGCACGCCCATTCCGACCAGATTGCTGCGGTGAATGCGCTCGAAGCCTTGCGCGATGACCGCCTTGATGCCGAGCAGGCGGGCCCCCTTCGCGGCCCAATCCCGCGAGCTGCCGGAGCCGTACTCGTATCCGGCGAAGATCATCAGCGGAACGCCCTCGGACTGGTATCGCATGGCGGCGTCGTAGATGTTCATCTGCTCGCCGCTGGGCTGGTGAACGGTCATGCCGCCTTCTACTCCGGAGAGCATCTGGTTGCGTATGCGTACGTTGGCGAATGTGCCGCGCACCATCACCTCATGATTGCCGCGGCGCGCGCCGTAGGTGTTGAACTCCAGCTCGGTCACGCCCCTGGCCAACAGGTACTGTCCTGCGGCGGAACTCGGACGGATCGCCCCGGCCGGAGAGATGTGGTCGGTGGTGATGGACTCGCCGAACATGGCGAGCATGCGCGCGCCACGAACATCGGTTATCGGCACGGGCTGCATCTGGAAGTTCTCGAAGTATGGCGGCTCCTGTATGTAGGTCGAGCTGCGCTGCCATTCGTAGACTTCACCGACAGGACTGTCGATTTTGTTCCAGAGCGGATTTTCGCTCTCCACGTTGGAGTACAGCCTGCGATACGCGGCAGGATCCTCGGCCTGCCGCAGAACCTCTTCGAGTTCTTCCGGCGTAGGCCACAGCTCTCGCAGGTAAACGTCGCGTCCCGAGCGGTCGCGCCCGAGCGGCTCCTTGTCGAGATTGAGGTCGATGCGCCCGGCGAGAGCGAACGCCACCACGAGCGGAGGACTCATCAGGAAGTTGGCCTTGACGTTCTGGTGCACGCGGGCTTCAAAGTTGCGGTTGCCGCTGAGCACGCTGGCGACGACCAGGTCGTTCTCGGTAATGGCCTGTTCAATCGCGGGATCGAGCGGGCCGGAGTTCCCGATGCAGGTTGTACATCCATATCCGACGATCTGGAAACCGAGCCGGTCGAAGTACGGCATCAGCCCTGTTTTCCGGTAATACTCGGTGACGACGCGGGAGCCGGGAGCAAGCGACGGCTTCACCGATCGCGGGACCTGCAATCCGCGCTCGACGGCTTTTTTCGCCAGAATCCCGGCAGCGAGCATCACGGAAGGGTTGGAAGTATTAGTGCATGAGGTGATCGCCGCGATGACGACATCGCCGTGACCCAGCTCCAGTTCGGCCTTCGGCAGGGTCTTGACCACCTCTTGCTGCTTTTCGACCAGGTCGGGAGTAGGACGGTTGTTGATCATTTCGGATTCCGTCCACTCGCTCGTGTTCTTTGCGCTGACATTGCCGGCGCCGAGAGGCATGGACTCCGGTTGCTGTTCGCCGCCGCCGCCCATGAGTTGATCCGAAGCGTTGTCGATGCCGACTCTAACGGTGACGCGCTGCGCGCCGGCGCCGTCGGTTTTGCCGTAACCTCCCTCGGCCGCGCCCTTGGCCAGCACTTCGCCCCAGCGCTCCCTGACCGACCGCAGGTCAATGCGCTCCTGGGGACGCTTCGGGCCGGAGATACTCGCGTCAACCGTGCTGAGGTCCAGATCGAGCACACGGGTGTACTCGATCTCACCCATGCGCGGCATGCCGAACATTCCCTGCGCGGTGTAGTAGGCGCGCACGGTGTCGATGAGCTCCTGCGGGCGGCCTGTGGCCGCCAGATACGCGCAGGATTCCTCGTCCACGGGGAAGTAGCCCATCGTCGCCCCGTACTCGGGAGACATGTTGCCGATGGTTGCGCGATCGGGCACGGCGAGCGAGGCCGCGCCTTCACCGAAGAATTCGACGAACTTGCCCACGACGTTTACCTTGCGCAACATCTGCGTAATGGTGAGCACCAGGTCGGTGGCGGTTACACCCGGACGCAAGGCACCCGTGAGGTGAACGCCGACGACGTCGGGCGTAAGGAAGTACACAGGCTGGCCCAGCATTCCTGCCTCGGCCTCGATGCCCCCGACACCCCAGCCGACCACTCCGAGACCGTTGATCATCGTGGTATGCGAGTCGGTTCCCACGAGCGTGTCGGGATGGCAGACTCCGTCGGTCTCGAAGACGAGTCTGGCGAGGTACTCGAGATTCACCTGGTGGCAGATACCAATTCCGCTCGGGACGACGTTGAAGTTGTCGAAGGCCTGCATGCCCCACTTGAGGAACTGGTAACGCGAGCTGTTGCGCTTGAACTCCATGTCCATGTTGAGCCACACGGCATCGTTGCGGCTCCAGTAGTCCACCTGGACGGAGTGGTCGATCACGAGGTCAACGGGCACGAGCGGCTCGATCAGGTCTGTCTCGCGCCGCATGCGGGCGACCGCCGAGCGCATGGCGGCTAGATCCACCAGCAGCGGAACGCCGGTGAAGTCCTGCAACAGGATGCGTGCAACCACGAACGGTATCTCGGCGGTGCGGTCGCCGTTGGGCTCCCAGTTCGCGAGCAGGCGGACGTCGTTTTCGCTGATCTTTTCACCGTCGCAGTTGCGCAGCACAGACTCGAGCACCACGCGGATGCTGCGCGGCAGCCTCGAAACCGGGCCGACTCCCTGGCGCTCGAGTTCGGGAAGCGAGTAGAACTTCAGCTCCGATTTCGCGGCCTGGAAGTTCCGAATGCAGTTCGGGAGGCGTTCAGTCATGCGCTTACCTTTTGAGTCCGAGAATGCGACCACTAATCTCGGATGCAGGGTCACGGTGTCCCGATATGCCGCTTGTAACTACCCCACCCTCTGCTTCGCAGAAGGGTGGGGCACCCGGCAAACCACCCCACCCTCTGCTTCGCGGAGGGTGGGGCACCCGCGCGTGGGGATTTGAAGTGAGAAAACAAAAGGCGCAGCCCGAAGGCTGCGCCGTGTTTCCCGGACTGAGGAGGACTAGAACTTGTAGTTGAGTTCCAGGTATCCGAACCGTCCGGTTTGTCCCTCGGGATAGATGTTCTTGATTACGCTCTTGCCCCAGGCATTGGCGAAGTAGGCAGTGACGCCCACGCGCGCATTGACCTGGTAGTCGGCGCTGATATCCCACAGGTACGCCAGACCGCGACTGCCGCCGCTCGGACGTCCCACATAACCGAAGCTGCGGGCCTGGAAGGCTCCGCCGCCCTGGTACCAGAGGTCGTTCGAGTTGGCCAGACGCAGTGCGTGCAGGTCCGAACGCAGCGACAGCTTCTTGGTCGGACGCAGGATGAGGATGCCGTAAGCGTCCTGGTTGTTCTGCATGTTGTAGAACGGGAAGCGCGCGTACAGGCGAGGCGTCGGGAGCGTCTGGAAGAAGGTGTTGTGCTTGCCGTCGTTCGGGTCTCCGTCGCCGCTGCCGTAGGAGTAGCCGGCACGCAACCAGGGCTTCAACACCGTCGTTTTTGGCTGCCAGCCGATCTCGGCGACGGCAGCGGCAGCGCGGTGATCCTGCACGCCCCAGTTACCGAACTGGTAGACGCCCCAGAGCACGGTGTCGATCTTGCCGATACCAGTGTCGGCCACCTGGATGTAGTTTCCGCCGATGGTTGCGACCTGAACTTCGTCGCGGTCGAGGTTGCGAACCGCCACCGGGCGGTTGTCGGTCTTGACCAGCGGACGCTCGTCGTCGTAGCCGAGAGCGAAGACGCGCAGCTCACCCTTGACATTCTTGCCGGCGACCGGAGCCGTGTAGGCGCCATAGAGCACACCGATGTCGAGCGAGCCGAGGCCGTCTGTCTGGAACACGCCGCGGGTGGGACGCAGAGCGGCAACCGTCACGTTCTGCTTGCCGCCATGGCTGAACTGCACGCCGTCAAAGCTGCGGCCAACAGCCGAGAACGCAAACGTCCCCAGCAGACGATGGGCGATGCGGTCACGCTTCAGAGCGGCCAGCGTGCCGTCTTTCAGAGTGGTTTCGCCGCCTTCGACGAACTCAAAGCGTCCGAACGTCAGGCTGTTCTTGTCGCTGCCGAGGTTCTTGAAGCGAACATAGGCCTGCTTGGGAAAGATGGAAACCGAGTTACGGTTGTTGCCGTTGGCGGTGTAGTAGTTGCCGCCGAGGCCGAGCGCACCTTGCGCGCCGGGAGCCACGGCGCCTTCGGGAAGTCCGAGTATGGCAGGAACGGCGATTTCCAGACCGAAATCGGCGCGCTCTGTCTGGCGGGTGACCTGGAGCCGGAACAGTTCATGCACGTACGGATAGGTGTTCTCGGCATTGCCCTCGAACCAATCCCACGCTTCCGTGCGAACGCGGAGGCTTCCGGAAAAAGTCAGTCCCCTCCACTTCAAGGGGGTGATAGATTGTGTGGCTGTTGGGGCTTGAGGCTGCGCAGCGGCGGCTGGCTGTTGAGCCACCATGGCAGTCGAAGCCAAAACCAGGATTGCAAGGCGAGAAATAAGGGACTTCATCGAGACGAAAGTCTCGCAAATCATCTTTGTTCTCGCTATGACAGATGTCACAAAACGGGAAACAATTCAGAGGACCCGATGACTTAAGTCACAGCTGGGGTGTTGCCAACCTTCTACCTTCAGTTCCGCATCTTGTTTGCCCTTAAGATGTACGCCTAAGGAGAGCGATGAAGTCATCTCTCACCGTAATACTCGTACTGGCGGTGCTGGTCGGGGTCGTTGTCGGAGTTGGCGCCTACACGTTCATCTATGCAAAAGGGTATTCGTATCTTTCAAACGATCCCAGCGCCTGCACCAACTGTCACGTGATGCAGGCGCAGTTCGACGGCTGGATCAAGTCGAGCCATCGGAACGCTGCCACGTGCAACGACTGCCACACACCGCATAACTTCATCGGTAAGTACGCTGTAAAAGCATCGAACGGGTTCTTCCATTCGCTGTTCTTCACCACCGGGAAGTACCCCGACAACATACAGATCACGAACCGCAACCATCGGGTCGCCGAAGCTGCCTGCCGCCACTGCCACGAAAACATCGTGCAGGCGGTCGATACAGCGCATGGCAACGCGAAGGGTATCGAGTGTATCCGGTGCCACGGTGCCGTCGGTCATTCTGCTGCGGAGTCCACCTCCGTAAAGTTCCCCACGCTGCCACGGAGCAATCATGAAACCGAACGATAACGCCAGCAAAACACCTCGCGTACGGCGCTGGTTCGTCGCGACAGTGGTGCTCGCCGCAGTCGCTGCTGTCGCGGTAACGGCGCTGCTGATCAACATCTTCGAACGCAAACAGGAAGCCAAGAACCCGTTCTACAGGGTCGTGGAACTCAACGACACCGTCGATGACCCGGCCGTTTGGGGCAAGAACTTCCCACTGCAATACGACCTTTACCTGCGCACGGTGGACCAGCAGCGCACCAAGTACGGCGGAAGCGAAGCCCTTCCTCATGTCCCGACCGACGCCGATCCGCGTTCGACGATCGCCCGGTCACGGCTGGAGGAAGACCCACGCCTGAAACAAATGTGGGCGGGATACGCTTTCGGCAAGGACTACCGCGAGCGCCGCGGCCACGCCTATATGCTGGAGGACCAGACCTACACGGAGCGCCAGCAGTTCAATCCTCCCGCGATGTGCATCAACTGCCATGCATCGACCGTGACGCTGATGAACAAACTGGGCAACGGCGACCTGACCAAGGGCTTCAACGCGATTGCCGAGTCGCACATGAGCTACCCGGAGATCCGCAAGGAAGTGAAGCACCCGGTCGCCTGTATCGACTGCCACGACCCGAAGACGATGCAACTGCGGATCACGCGCCCGGCGTTCATGGAGGGCATCGCAGCGCTGAAGGCAGCGCAGGGCCTGAAGAACTACGACGTGAACCGCGATGCCAGCCGGCAGGAAATGCGTTCGTTCGTCTGCGGCCAGTGCCACGTGACCTACTACTTCCAGCCGCCGAACAAGCGACTGACCTTCCCGTGGGCCAAGGGGTTGAGGGTTGAAAACATCATCGCCTACGAGGACGAGCTGAAGGTGAAGGAGTGGGAGCATCCGGATACGGGCGCTGCAATGATCAAGGCGCGTCACCCCGAGTTCGAGATGTGGAACCAGGGCATACACGCGCGCTCGGGCGTCGCCTGCGCCGACTGCCACATGCCGTACATGCGACAGGGCGGACTCAAGATCAGCGATCACCAGGTAAACAGCCCGCTGCTCAAGATCAACCGCAGCTGCCAGACGTGCCACCACTTCCCCGAGGAAGAGTTGAAGGCGCGCGTGCAGAACATCCAGGACAACTACTTCAACCTGCGCAACACGGCTCTCGATGCGTTGGTCGACCTGATCAACGACATCAAGAACAACAAGGACAAGGTCACGCCTGAGCAGCTCCAGCAGGCGCGTGACTATCACCGCCGCGGCCAGTTCATGATCGACTTCGTGATGTCGGAGAACTCGATGGGCTTCCACGCGTCGCAGGAGTCCACACGCATCCTGGGCGAGGCCATCAACCTCTGCCGCATCGGTCAGATCGTACTGCACGGCGGACCGCAACCGAGCCACAACCCGGAGATTCCGGATGCGCCGGATGAGGGTCCGGCCGTGGCTCCGCGCAAAGCAAGCACGGACGCGAAGCCTGTCACGCTCGCACAAGGGCAGAAGCGGTAGTAGCTGTTTGACGCAGGGCCGCCGGGAAACCGGCGGCCTTTTTGTTGCGACGGGCTTAGGCCTCGCGCGGCTGGAGAAAGCGCCGCGCTCGGGCTGAACATTCTGTTTGAGCCTTCGCGCTGCGCGCGAAAGCTCTGGGCTAGAGGCAAACGCGACCTCGCCTTCGGCTCGGGCTCAAGTCAACAGCGCCGAGCGACGGCGACCGGCGTTCGTGCGAAAGGAATGCAGACGAGTCCGAGAGCCACCTACTCGGCGGGATGGGCTCCGAATACCAGGGCGCTTAAGGCGCTCCGCACTTGCTGCTCGAGTTGCTCCTGGTCCGACGACTTCTGGATATAGCGGCTCGCGCCCATGTAGTAGCAGACCTGGATTTCGTTCTCGGACTTGAGCCGGCTGAGAACGACGACCTTCGTGCCTTTCAATTCCGGAGTGCGCTTGCAGAAGCGCAGGACCTCATGGCCGCTGACGAGGGGCAGGTTGAGGTCAAGAATGATCGCGTCCGGAAGCGGGACGCCAGCCCGGATGCTGTCGTTCAGGATCTCCAGCGCCTGGCTCCCGTCCATGACCCATTGGATATCCGTGAACCCGGCGTGCCGGAGCGCCTGCTGCACCGTCTCGCGATCTCGTTCGTCGTCTTCTACCAGCAACACTCGAGCCATATTCCCCGCAATCAACATCCGAAAGTTGCGCAAGGCGGAGCCGAACGCGGTAATCGCGGACATTCTCCAGCTACACTGGGTTCAGGAGATTGGATGCATTTCGCATGGATTTCGTAGCACCCCCAAACCTGGTTCCCCGAATGGACCAGCTCTTCTTTCTCGTAGAGTTCCTCGGCGTGGTGGTTGGCGCCGTTGCCGGCGCATTGGCCACCATGCGTGACACCCGCTACAAGTACGATGCCATCGGCGTGGTTGGGCTGGCCTTCATCACCGCCCTGGGCGGCGGCATCGCTCGCGACGTCATCCTGCAAAAAGGCCCGCCGCTGGCTTTCATGGACCTCCGTTACATGCTCACGGCCTTCGCCGGCGCTTTCATCGGGCTGCTGTTCGGAAACCATATAGGCCGCAATACCGAGCGGGCGATCCTGCTGGTGGACGCCGCGGCGCTCGGTCTGTTCGCCGTCGCCGGCTGCACTCGCGCACTGAACGCCGGGATGTTGCAGTTGGCTGCCCTGCTGCTGGGAGTGGTGACCGCCGTGGGCGGCGGAATGCTTCGCGACGTGTTGACCGGCCGCGCTCCGAGGGTCTTCGAGCACGGACAGTTCTACGCCATCGCCGCCGTGTTCGGCTCCCTCGTCTTCCTGGTGTCCGATCGCCTGGGCATGAGCCGCGAGTTCTCGACCCTCGTTGGTTCGGCTTGCGGATTCTGCCTGCGGGTCGCGTCACTGAAATTCAACTGGCGCACCCGGCACGTGGGGCTGGGATAAGAAGTTCGGAGGTTCGAAGAAAAGTTTCGGAGGTTTCGAAAAACGGTTTCGGAGGTTTCAAACTCGAACGCCCAACCTTCGAAACCTTGGAAAAATCCGAAACCTCCGAAACCTCTTAGGAGATGGCTGTTATCATGCAGAGCTTGTGGAGGAGTCCTCATGGCCGAAATGCCGAATTTTCCTATGCCTAGCCGCCGCGACGAAGATATCGCGCTCGACATGATGAAATTCATCGCCGGAACCACCGGCTACGGAAAAACTGGACTGCCCGGCGCGGGCTTCCAGTCCGGGACGGTCTCGAAGCCGGAAGACTACGCACGCCACCTGCTCGACCTGTACGGCATGTGCCTGGGAGCGGTGAAGGGGAAGTAGGAAAGACGTTCGAGAGGTTTCAATGGAACTGGTTTCGGAGGTTTCGAACGTGGGTTTCGGAGGTTGAAGACTACGGTTCCTACAGAGCAAGCGACTTTTCCCGAACAGCCCCACCCTCTCGCTTCGCGAGAAGGGTAGGGCACCCGATAGCCGGTATCCGCAGCAAATTTCCAGAACAAACCAAAGAGCCCCGGCGTTCAGCCAGGGCTCTTCCAGTTTTACAACCTCCGAAACGTCCGAAACCTCGCCTTCTAATCCGAGAAGCCGTCCGGGCCGGCGACGGCGCCGATCATCACCTTCTCGTCCACGTATTGGCGTCCGGCTTCGAGAGCCTTCCGGTTGAAGTCGAACAGCTTCTCGTTCTTCACCATCGACTTGATCACGTCGAGCGCGGTCTCGAACGGCAGGCAGTCGAGTTGCTCTAGCAGAGCGCCGAGCATGACCACGTTGGCAACCTTCTGCGAACCGATCTGGTCGGCGATCTCGGAGGCCGGCAGGCAAACGATGCGGACATCGTCGATCTTGACGTCCTCCGGCACGCGGTCGCGGTTGTAGAAGATCACTCCGCCGGGCTCGACCTGCGGGCCGAACTTGCGCAGAGAAATCTCGTTCATTGCGATCAGCACCTTGGGACGCGTGATCAGCGGCGAACCGATGCGGTTGCGCGAGAGCGTGACGTGGCAATGCGCGCTGCCGGAACGCATCTCCGGCCCGTAGGAGGGCAGCCAGCTCACCTCGAGCTGTTCGCGCATGCCCATCTCGGCGATCAACTGTCCGAGCAGGAGCACGCCCTGTCCGCCGAAGCCGGCGACCTTGAGCGTGATGTCACGCGTGTGAGCCTTGTGCTGAGCTTTCTCGCCCCCGGCCTTCTTGATTCCGAGCACTTCGGCAAGCGGGCGTTGCGGAGCCGCGACGAAGGGAACCTCAGGCTTGCGGTCGCGAAAAACGCCCAAGGGGAAGTGCTTCGCTAAAGTCTCGTTGACGTACTTGCGGGCGACGACCGGGTCCATCTTCAGGATCGTCGGGCACGGAGAGAGGATCTCGACGAGCGAGAACCCAGCTCCCTGCTTTTGAAGCTCGAGGGCTTTGCGTACGGCTTTACGGGCCTTGATGATCGTCTTGTTGTCGCCCATGGCGACGCGCTCGATATAGACCGGCGCTTCGAGGGTGGCGAGCATCTCGCACACCTTGATCGGGAAGCCCTCGTTGTTGGCGCGGCGTCCCCAGGGCGTGGTCGTGCTGGCCTGCCCCACGAGCGTGGTCGGAGCCATCTGCCCGCCGGTCATCCCGTAAATCGAGTTGTTGATGAAGAACACCGTGATGTTCTCGCCACGATTGGCGGCGTGGATGATCTCGGCCGTGCCGATGGCGGCGAGGTCGCCATCGCCCTGGTAGCTGATGACGATCGACTCGGGATTGGCGCGCTTCAGCGCCGTGGCTACGGCCGGCGCGCGTCCGTGCGCGGCCTGCACGTTGCCGGTGTCGAAGTAGTAGTAGGCGAAGACCGAGCAGCCCACGGGGCTGACGACCATCGTCTTCTCCTGAAGGCCGAGATCGACCAGCGCCTCGGCGATCAGCTTGTGCGCGACGCCGTGTCCGCAACCCGGGCAGTAGTGCGTCTGGTGTTGCAGTTCGTCTTTACGCAGGAACCGGTCGTAGAACGCCGGCGATTTGCTCAACGCAATTTGATAGTCGCTCACCGTTTCCTCCGTTACACCGACGCCAAAACGCGGTTCAGAACTTCCGAATAAATCTCTTCCGCCGACGGCACGTTGCCACCGACGCGGCTGTAGAACTCGATGGGCACCTTGCCTTCAAGCGCGAGCTTCACGTCTTCGAGCATCTGTCCGGTGCTGAGTTCCACGACCATGACCTTCTCGACCGTTGACGCGGCCTGCTTGAGCGGCTCGTACGGGAACGGCCACACGCTGATGGGCCGGAACAGGCCGAGCTTCACGCCGTGCGCGCGCGCCAGATCCACCGTGGAACGCAGCACGCGTGACACGATGCCGTAGCCGACGAGCAGGATCTCCGCGTCGTCCGCCTTGTAGGTCTCCCAGCGCTGCTCGCTGGCCTCGACCTGCTTGTACTTCTGTTCCAGCTTGCGCACGTGGGCTTCGAGCTGATCGGCCGAGAGATGGATGGAGCTGACGAGGTTCTTCTGCGTTTCCTTGGTGCCGCGCACGGCCCACGGCTTCTCGGGAACCTTGATGTCGAGCTCTTCGATCTCGAGCGGCTCCATCATCTGGCCGACGAAGCCGTCGGTCAGGATGACGGCGGGGTTGCGGTACTTGTCCGCCAGTTCGAAGGCGAGGATCGTGAGCGAGTACATCTCCTGCACCGAAGCCGGCGCGAGGACGATGTTCTTGTAGTTGCCGTGGCCGCCGCCTTTGACCAGCGCGGCGTAGTCGCTCTGCTCGGGAGCGATGTTGCCAAGGCCGGGGCCGCCGCGAACTACATCGACGATCACCGACGGCAACTCGGCGCCGGCAATGTACGAGATGCCTTCCTGCATGAGGCTGACGCCGGGGCCGGAGGACCCGGTCATCACGCGTTCGCCGGCAGCGGCCGCGCCGTACACCATGTTGATGGCCGCGACTTCGCTTTCCGCCTGGAGGAAGGTGCCGCCGACCTGCGGGATGAGCAGCGCGGCATACTCGGCGATTTCGCTGGCCGGAGTGATCGGGTAGCCGTAGTACGTACGGCAACCGGCCATGATGGCGCCCTTCACGATTGCAACGTTTCCCTTACACAGCTGCCGCATGTGCCCCCTCCTGTTGGATGGCCGCGCCCTTGGCGTCGAGTCGCATCACGGTGATGGCGCCCGGCTCGGGACAGCAGTAGAAGCAGATACCGCAACCGGTGCAGCCTTCGCCCGTGTACTGCGCCGGATGAACGCCGTACTGGTTCAACTCCGGACGCAGGAAGAGCGACTTCGGTGGACAGGACTCCACGCACAGACCACACCCCTTGCACTCATTCGTGTCTACAACCACATTGCCGCGAGCCTGGTTCGCCATGATTACCTCGTAACTACCGCATCGCCGACGTTCCTGAAGAAGCACGCGCGTTCGCAGTACTCGGCCAACTCGTCGCGGAACTTCGGATGGGCGATCTGGATGAGGGCCTCGGCGCGCTGCCGCACGGATTTTCCGTGCAGGTAGGCAACGCCGTATTCGGTGACGACGTAGTGGACGTCGGCGCGGGTGGTCACTACGCCGGCGCCGGGCGTCAGCGTGGGAACGATACGCGAGATCGTGCCGTTCTTCGCCGTTGAGGGCAGGGCGATGATCGGCTTGCCGCCCTTGCTGCGGGCCGCGCCGCGAATGAAGTCCACCTGCCCGCCGAAGCCGCTGTAAAACCTGTTGCCAACCGAGTCGGCGCAGACCTGGCCCGTGATGTCCAACTGGAGGGCCGAATTGATCGCGACCATGTTGTCGTTGCGCGCCACCAGGAACGGGTCGTTGGTGTAGGCGTTCGGGTGGAACTCGAACTGAGGGTTCTCATGCACGAAGTCGAACAGCTTCTTCGTTCCGAGCAGGAATCCGAGGATGATCTTGCGCGGCTTGAAATTCTTGCGCTGGCCGTTGATGATGCCGGCCTCGATCAGCGAAATCACGTTGTCGGACACCATCTCGGTGTGAATGCCGAGGTCCTTGTGATTGCCGAGGTTCGACAGGACGGCGTCGGGAATGCCGCCGATGCCGAGCTGGAGACACGCGCCATCCGGGATGAGATCGGCGATGTGGCGGCCGATGCGCTCTTCGATCTCGCCCGCAGGCTGCTTCCTGAGTTCGCAGAGCGGCTGCGTGGCTTCGACAATGGCGTCAAGCTGGCTGACGTGGATGAAGCTGTCGCCGTAGGTGCGCGGAACCATCGCGTTCACCTGCGCGATAACGATCTTCGAGTGGCGCGCCGCGGTGAGCGTCATGTCCACGCCAGGGCCGAAGCTGCAGAAGCCGTGGTCGTCCGGCGGCGTGACCTGCACGAGGCAAACGTCGATCGGCATGTCGCCGCGCTCCATCAGTCCCTCGATCTCGCTGAGGAAGATGGGCGTGTAGTCGGCGCGGCCCTCGTTGACGGCCTGGCGGACGTTGCCGCCGATGAAGAGCGCGTTGTGGCGGAAGTGGCCCGTCATCTCCGGCGCAATGTAGTCGGCGCGGCCAAGCGTAAGAATGTGCACCACCTCGACGTCGCGCACGTGCGGCCCGCGGGCCATCAGCGCCTCGACGAGCACTTCCGGCTCGGCGCAGCCCGGATGGATCCAGACGCGCATGCCGGATTCCACGCGATTCAGCGCTTCGCGCGCGGTTGTCAACTTGCTCCTGTATTCGTCCTGCCAGCCCATCCGTTTCCCCTTGATCTTTCGGTTCCCCGCGAGCGCCGCTCGCTTCACCGTTGTGTGCCCGCATCCCTGATTCCGGCATCTTGAGCGCCGCGGGCGCGCTCGTATCCGGCTGCCGCGTAATACATTGCACGGTCAAAGAACTGCTCGAGCAATTGCAACATCTCGAGTTCGCCGAAGATCTCGACCGGAGACCCCAACTGGTCGCTGGTCTTCACGTAGTCCCAGAGGTTCTCCTTGACCAGGGCTATGGTCCAAATTACCTGGCTCAAAGGCACTGCCTGCTGCGCCCGGCGCTCGCCAATGGCGGTGTAGCGCGCCGCCAGCTCGCTCTCGGAGTTCCCCAGGAGCCACCGGCCCATGTGGCTGTACATCTCCCCGACGACCGTGGTCAGTTCTTCGCGTGGCAGCTTGCGGTAAGCTGCGCAGCGTTCTGAGTTGTCAATTTTCTGCTGTAGAGCGCCTGCCAAACCCTCTGAGTGCGTCTCGATCAGCTTTACGAGCCGATACGCGAGCAACATGGGTCCTCCTGAATGCGCCCTGGCTGGAGTATCTAACCGTCTAGTCTCACCCGCCCCCCAGCCCCGAGCCGTGATTCGAGTCACCCGGAGTTGTGACACGAGTCACTCGCGTAAGTAGCTGATATGCCGAAGCATGCGGCGAAAAACAGCTGCGGATTTCGCCTCTTCGGCCGGGAACGTACCCAGCACGGCGGAGCCCTTCGACGACGCCGCAAAAGCTTCAGACGCTCGAAGCGCCACCCTCGATCGGATTGCCGGCAAACAATCCGTCTCAGGTGGCGCCCCGGGCACATCGGCCCGTTCTGTACGGTTCCACGCCTACAGCCTTTGCGTCGAACCGGCTATTGCCTCGTGCCTCGGTGGACAACCTCGTCCCAGCCTCGGCCCCAAACCGAGCCTGCTACGAGAGGAAGAACTCTTTCACGATTTCGCCGTACTTTTCAGCCTCGAAGTGCGTGGACAGATCGTCGGCAGCTTCGCCGCCGTCGGCCATGGCCACCATCGCCGGACGCGCCATCTGTCCCGACAACCGCGCCGCGCACTCTTCCGTCCACTGCCGGACCAGCGCTCCGCCAAGAAGGTTGCGGAAATTCGTCTTCGCATCGGGAGACTGCACGGCCAGCAGCCAGCCGTCGCCGTAGCAGTCGGTGCGCGCCAGTTCCGGGTTCTTGATTGCCGCATCGTTGATGTCCGTGATGCTGCCTTCGATCGGGGAGACCATGTCGATGGTCTGGCCGTTCTTCTTGAAGCTCAGAACCTTCTGTCCCTGGCGGATCCACTGGCCGCGCTGCGGCAGGTTGATCGCTTCCACCTTGCCTACCAACTTGGCGGCGAAGTCATCGATGCCGACGCGAACCAGGTTCGGGCTCTCGGCCACAGCCCAGGTGTGTCCCGGGTGATACTTCAGGTTCGGCTGAACCTGGAAGCCGCCGATGACCTTGGTCTGAACACGGGGCACGGCCACGTCACGCCGTACCTGCTGAGCTGCAAACACCGGAGCTTTCTTGCGAGCGAGGAAATAGTCGATTGCGATGAAGGTTACGAACGTTGCGAGTACCAGGATGACTGTCATGATGTCCACCTCCGCCCTGCGGCGTTTGAATTAGTCGGTTCCGGGCTTTCTACTGCCTGCCGTCCCGATTACCGATTGCACCCTCCTATAAGGCACGAGCCATGCCAAACCGCTGTAGCAAATCGCATCGCCTATTTAAGTCATTGAACAGACTGATGTTGGCGGTTGTTATGGCTTCGCTGACGAGAGCAAATGCGGTTTTCGCCGTGAACGGAAACCGTTGCACAACACAACATGAAAATCGGGGATCGCGGACACGAGTTCGCCTAGGTCTCGCGGATTCAGAGACTTACGAGTGGCAAGCGCCAACTGTTGAACAATGCAACGCTGTTGCGAATCACAGCAGGCGTTCCTGCGTTTCGCGGCGCGGATCCTCTGTATGTAGTTGTTGAGAGGACAAAAAATTATGGAGAACGGCCAAGACGGAGCCGGGGGCACTGCCTGAGGAGCAGCCGGCCTGCGATGGGAGTGTCGTCGGCATGAACGTCGAAGGCTCTCCCCGTGGGGAGAGCCTTCCCTCGTTTCGCGAGCAAAATTTACGCCATGCCGTAGTTCTTCAGGTGCTGCGAGTATTTCTTGTCCGTGGTCACGATATGGTTGACCAGCCAGTCGCGCAGGAAGTACAGAACGTCGATCGTGATGGCTGTCTCGCCAGCTTCGAACTGCTTGGCGAAATCATGGACCTGCGCTGTCAGGCGGCTGTGCTCTTCCGCGTGTGCTTCATACTCCGGAAAGCGGGTGGCCTTCATCGCCCGCTCTTCCGCCGTGAAGTGCTGGTTGGTGTAGGCGATGAGCGAGTCGAGCACGTTGCGCAGCACGAATCTTCCCTGCCCGGCGCGCATTGCGTCGTTCAGTTCGTTGACGAGTGCGAAGAGCTTCTGGTGTTCAGTGTCAAACTGCTCCACCGATACGCTATAGCTGCTGTTCCATGTGAAGAGAGCCATTGGAAAAATAATTTGTCCTTTATCGTTCTTTTAGCGCCGCAGTACTCAGCGCGAACCACATTCAGAGGCTTACGGCGAGTGTACCGGGGGGTGGTGAAGGCGCGCCAGAGTTGCCGCCGAAACCAAAGTCACCCTCCGGGGGCGGAACCTTGCGCCGTCAGGTTTCGACTGATACCTTCCTGACGTGGAACATCCGTGTCCGAAGTGTGGCGCCGCAGTCGAGAATGGAGCGCCTTTCTGTCCGCAGTGCAACGCTCCGCAGATCCGCGTCTTTACGCAAGAGAACAATGAGCCGGTCACGCCGCCACTGCCTCCCGGAACGCCGGACGAGGTGCAGCCTCCTGCGACACCGGTGCATACGGCAATGCCGCCATATCGCCCCCTGCCCGACACCAGACGCATGGCATTGCGTGCAGCCATCATGGGCGGCATGATCGGCGGCTTCGGCGCGCTGATCCCATCGGTTCCGTTCATCGTGTTGATGATGGTTGCGGCCGGCGGATTGACCATCACCTTCTACCAGCGCCGCGCCCATGAGCCCAGCATCACGTCGTCCCAAGGTTTCCGGCTCGGCATGCTGGGCGGGTTCTTCGGCTCGCTGCTGTATTCGGTGTTCATCAGCCTAACGCTGCTATCGACGAACACGCGGAACGCAGTCCGCCAATCGATGACGGAGCGTCTCAAAGAAGCCATGGACACGGCCGTGGACGCACCCACGCGCCAGATGATCACCCAATTGGGCGAAACCATCGCGACTCCATCCGGTCTCGCGACCGTGTTCTTCATCTTCCTCGCAATCTTCAGCGTGATGTTTATCGTGCTCGCCGGGATCGGTGGGATGATCGGAGCGGCGATGTTCGGAAGGCAGCGGGCCTAGAGTTCCCTCTGAAACAAATGGGGCGGGCATGATGCCCGCCCTTCTCATTCCGGTCAGGTCAG
>DASPLH010000007.1:0-2466 GCA_035627675.1 Clostridia bacterium | reverse complement strand
CGCTCAATTGCTTGCGGCTTACTTCTGCCCAACGCTCGAGATCGAAATTCTGGTCCTGGAGCGCGTGCGTGAGTTCGTGGGCAAGCACGGGCTTCTGCGCCACAGGGTCCACCCAGTCCAGCAGGTACACCGTCTTGGTCTTTGCGTCGTAGAACCCGGCAACCTGCTCCTTCAACAACCCGAGCAGGTACTGGCGAAGATCGAAGTTCGGCGGCAGCAGCCCGAGTCGCTTCAGCGTGACCTCTGCCCGGTCGAAGCGTTCGGACTCGGGGTCGTCTTTCATCCTCTGTTCGAGATAGCGAACGACCTCTTCGCGCCCTACCAGCTTGCGATGGACCTTCGACCTGATGGGAAGTCCCGTTTGCCGGCTGGCGAACTGGAGAATCTCGTCCACCGACCGGAACAGTTCCTCGGCCTCTTCCGGCGAGATCTTGTGTTCGGGCGACTGCTGCGCCGCGGACTCTGCCTGGGCGGGAGGCGGTGGTTGCGTCGGCTGTTGCGGCTTCGACGGAGCAACCTGCGCGACCGAGGCAACGCACAAGAGAAGAACAGAAAGGATGTACTCGAAAGCTTTCTTCATCGTGCCACCTGCTCCGCGATCCACGTCGCGCACTCTCGCGTTCCCATCTTCCCTCCTACATCCACCGTAGTCTTCTTTTCGCGGACAGCGGCGGCGACTGCCGCCTCCATCTTCTTCGCCTCCGTCCCGAGTCCCAGGTGATCGAGCATCAACGCCGCCGTGAGGATCGCTCCCATCGGATTAGCGACATTCTTTCCTGCGATCGGCGGCGCCGAGCCGTGGACGGGCTCGAACATCGAGGTCTTACCGGGATGAATGTTGCCACTGGCGGCCATCCCGAGACCGCCCTGGAGTGCGGCGGCAAGATCCGTGACGATGTCTCCGAACATGTTGTTGGTCACGATCACGTCGAGCGATTGCGGTTCGCGCACCATTTGCAGGCACAGGGCGTCCACGTACATGTGCTCGGGCGTGATCTCCGGATACTCCGCGCTCACCTTCTTGAACACCCGTTGCCACAGGCCGCCTGCGTAACTCATCACGTTCGACTTGTCGCTCATCAGCACCTTCTTGCGTCCCCCGGCTCTCGCGTATTCGAACGCGAACCGGATCACTCGCTCGACGCCCTTGCGGGTGTTGATGTCTTCCTGCGTGGCTACCTCGTCCGGCGTGTCCTTCTTGAAGAACCCGCCCATATCCATGTAAACGCCCTCGGTGTTCTCTCGAATGACCGTGAAGTTGATCTTCTCCGGAGAGCCATCCTTGAGGGGACACAGGGAGGCATCCAGCAGCTTCACGGGCCTCACGTTGGCGAAAAGATCCATCTTGAAGCGCATCCCCAGCAGGATTTCCCTCGCGTGGATGTTGGTCTTGACCCTCGGATCGCCCAGGGCGCCTACGAACACGGCATCGAAGTCGCGTTCCAGCATGGCAAACCCTTCGGGCGGAACCGTTGTACCGTCTTTGAGGTAGCGGTCGGCGCTCCAGTCGAACCCGGTAAACTCGACCGCTGCTCCTGTCGCGCGCACCACCTCGAGCGCTGCGGGGATGACTTCCTTGCCGATACCGTCTCCGGGCACCACCGCGACCCGCTTCTTGCCGTTCGTCATAGCCGTCGAAGATATCAGGTCGGGGAATTCTCGTCTGCCGTTCTGCCCGGAGTGGACCTCCGGCCTCCGCTATAATCGGTTGTTTCGCCTATGACGCTCGCGCTACTAGACAAGTTGACCGGCACAGGCGCCCGCACGGGGGACTACCGCGGAGCGCGCACCGTGGCCGTGTTCACCGATGTTTCGGCCGAACTCGATGCGTTGCGCAGTTCCTCCGCCATCTCCGACCTCGCCTGGAAGGCGAAGCTGGTTATCACCGGTGAGGACCGTGTGCGCTGGACCAACGGCATGGTCACCAACAACGTCCGCGACCTGCCGCCCCAGCGCGGCAACTACAGCTTCGTGCTGAACGCGCAGGGCCGAATCCAGGGCGACATCGTCATCTACAACCGTGGAGACTACCTGCTGGGCATCACCGATGCCGCGCAGGTGGCGACACTGAAAGAGCTATTCGACCGCTACGTCATCATGGACGATGTCGAAATCACCGATGTCAGCGAGAGGCTTTCGTCGGTAGGGGTGACCGGACCAGCCGCTCGCAAGGCGTTGGCAGCGGCAGGACTGCTCGATCGCACTCTCGAACCGGGCGAGGTCGTGGATGTCGAGTGGCAGGGGCTCGGCTGCTCTGTCGCGAGAGACGTCTCAGAGTCCGCCGAGAGTTACGAGATCTGGCTTGCGAGCGAGAACGCTCCGCGAGTATGGGACGCCTTGGTCGCCGCGGGGGCCACACCAGCCGGCAGCGAAGCTCTCGAACTGTTCAGAATCCTGCAGGGCACGCCTATCTATGGGCAGGACCTCGGGGGGCGCGAGCTGCCGCAGGAGACCGCGCAGGCGCAC
>DASPLH010000006.1:0-23847 GCA_035627675.1 Clostridia bacterium | reverse complement strand
GGCGTGGTACGGCGCCGCTGTCGGGATGGGGATGCTGGTGGGTGGCAAGACGACCGTCCTGCGCGTCGCGGGGGCCTCGCTGGCCAGTTCGGTGTCGTTCTTCCTGGTGAGCAACTTCGCCGTGTGGACGGCGTGGGAAATGTATCCGAAGACCCTGAACGGTCTCGCGATGTGCTACGCCGCCGCGGTGCCGTTCTTCCGCAACACGGTTGCCTCGGACCTGATGTTTACGGCCGTGGCGTTCAGCATCCCGGTCTTGCTGGAGTTGCTCTCGCCCAAGACGGCGAAGGACTCGATCGTCGCGTAAAACAGTTTCCAGAAAAGCAAGAAGCCGGACCGCAAGGTCCGGCTTTTCGTTTGTCGGTGCAGTGTCGTCCTGCCGGACTCGATTCTGGAGCCCCGCAGTATCCCGGCACTCACGTGCCGGGCTCAGAACTGAGCAGGTCGTTCACGATCAACCTTACCCAGCGCAAGGCCATGGCGAGCTCAGCAGCTCAGCAGCTTAGTACCTCAGTAGCTCAGCAGCTCAGTACCTCAGTACCTCAGCAGCTCAGCGGCCGTAGCTACTCCGAGGCGTTCTCCTGTGCTTCGATATCGAACTCGCGCTCGCGATCCCGGCGTACCCACCAGCCCAGCACGCCCAGCCCAATGAGCGCTGCGATGATCCCGAGCGTGAGCCCGAGATGTTGCTTGATCGCTACCTGGGTAATCTCGATCACCTGCGGGCCGAAGAGAATCGTCAGCACGGAAAGGATGAGGAAGCGGGCCACGCGTCCGGCGAATATCGCCAGCAGGAAGTGCAGGTATCTCATCTCGGCTACGCCGGCCGAGAACACAAGAAGTTTGAACGGCGTGGGCGGCGGCATCATGGCGGGAATGATCAGCGCCAGGTCGCCGTACTTCTCGGTCAAGCCGTGAATGCGGTCGAAGCGTTTGCGCCCGATTTTCTTGACCAGGAACGCCTCGCCGCCCTTATACCCGATGAGATAAGGCACGGTGCTGCCGAGGGCCGAACCTACGGCGCCCATCAGGGCGTACATGAGTGCTCCGCTGGGGTTGTTGTGGACATAGAACGCCACCACCGGATCCAGCGGGATGCCGAACGCAGCAGAGTCAATGAGCGCGATGGCGAAGACAGCCCACGGCCCGCCTAGAGGTGCAAGCACCGTCATAAGCCACTGCTTGTATTGCTGAAAAAAATGCGCGAGAGACTTCAACGTTGATCCAAGAATTGGCTAGACCAGTTTCGCGGAAGTTGTACCCCTCGACGCAGCCAGGTTTCATTGCTCGACGGTGATAGGGAGTACAACAATCTTGGAACTGCTCCTAAGAAAACTTGATTGTAGAACTTCGCGATTGGCTGTGTCGATGCAGGGGCAAAAACATTGAGCACTGAGCGGCCGGCTGCGCTCGCGAGAGTTCCCGCTTTCAGTCGCCGCCTTCGAGAGGCGGGCCCGGTTTCTGCCGTCCTTCGACCTGTTGCTTGAGTTCCTGGAGCACTTCGTCCCGGCGATTGTCTCTCATCTTCGCTTCAAGCTCTTCGAGGGCGATCCGCACGATGTGGTAATGGTGCAGCGACGCGAGTTCCGGACGCGCGGAGGCTTCGAGCCAGAGCTTGTGAAGCAGTGCCACGTCCTCGGGCCGGAGCCGCGGAGCGTGGGGTCCGAGCCGGTATTCGTGGATCTCGCCCGAAGGCTCGTGCAGTTCGAGGGTGATACGGGGACGCGGTTCGGGCAGGCGTTCCCAGGCGTCGCCGGAGAGCTTGCCCTGCTCGTCGAGCGTGAGTTTATTGGAGAGTCCGCAGACGATCCTCGACGACTCCAGGCGTTGGGCCGTCTGGAGAATGCCGTCGAACACATTCGCGGTCGGCACCACCATGAGCGACACGTACTTGCCGGCCTTCTCGGCCAGTTGCACGACCTGCGTGAACATCTTCTGCTCGTACTCTTCGAAGAGTTCGTCTTTCTCGTACTTCACGTTTCCGCTGAACGCGTGTTCGCGGTGGTAGATACGCGCGGTCATCACCACGACGTCCTGCCGCGAAGTGTCGGTGCGATCGAGGACGTGTTTGAGGTAGTAGAGGTTGCGCGGGTCGCGGATGGCCACGAGGATGTTGCCGGGCCGGACATTCATCTCGTCGCGCGTGATCAGCGGGCGCTCGGCGACGCGGAACTCCTCGACCATCTCCCTGTGTCCGCGCTTATGCATGATGCGCTCGGAGACCGTGAAGATCACGAGGAACACGACCGAGAAGATCACGCCACTGATCGTCGCCAGCGGCTTGGTCGCCAGGTTTACCAGCGCGATGGAGAACAGGAAGATCGTGACCAGGAACAGGCCGAAGGGAACCTCGCGTCCGAAGACCCTGAAGTTCAGCGGGAACTTGAATTCGCGCTTCTGCTTTTCCTTGAAACGCAAGACCGTGACCGACAGCGCGTTGAACGAAAAACTCCACACGACACCGAACGCATACAGTCCGGCCAGCACGTAAACGTTACCGGCAGTCGCCACGATTGCGATCAACTGAAGGATCACGATCATGTTGATAATGCGGTAGCTCGTGCCATAACGCTGGTGCGGCTTGCGGAACCACGGTGTAAGCACGCCGTCTTCGCTGACCCGGTTGAGCACGCCGTTGGCGCCAACAATGGCCGTGTTCACGGCTCCGGAGAGGATCAGCACGCCGACGAGAACCACGAATGCCTGGAAGAAGAGCTTTAGCGTGTAGGGGCCGACGACATACATCGCGAGTCCGCTGATGAGGTTCGTGAAGTACCGCGGGCGAACGTCGTCAGGGATGATCATCACGGCAAAGAACGAGACCAGCGAGGTGAACACCAGGCTGAAGACGAGAATCACGACTCCGGCCTTGATCAGGTTTCTCAGCTTGGGGTGCTCGATCTCGCGGTTCACCTGCGCGAGGGATTCCTCGCCGCTCATGGCCAGTACGGAGTGCCCGAAGCCGACGAGGAAGAGGACGAACGAGACCTGGCTCAACCAGCTTCCGTGCAGCCACCCGAGAGATTCGTGGTCGAGCTTGAAGTTGGCCGCGCTCGGGAACGGCGGCAACTGCGCCCCCTGCTTGGCAATCGTGATCAAGCACCAGGCGACCAGCATCACCACCATGACGGTGGCGATCTTCATGATCTGGAGCGCCTTCTCACTCGACTCGTGGATGCCCTGCGTGTTCTTGTGCCAAAAGTACAGAACGACAATGCAGGCGAACCCGGCGGACAGCGCGTTCTGCTGTCCCGAGGTGACGTTGAGCGGATGGCCGAAGAGCCGGGCGACGTCCAGGACGAGTCCGACGAGGTACTGGCCGGCCGAGACGCCGCTGATCGGGCCGGTGAGGATGTAATCGAACAGCAGGGCGGATACGGACATCTTGGCCAACAGGCCGCCCATGGCCTGCTTGACCACGCGGTACACGCCGCCGCGGGTGAACATGGCGCTCGACTCGACGTAAACAGCGCGCACGGCCGTGCTGAACAGCATGACCGCGAGCACGAACCAGGGAGCGCTCTTTCCGATGACCTTTTCGGCGTCGCCGCCGACGTAGTACGCCGACGACGCCAGGTCGGAGAGCACGATCGCGGCGGCGCGCCAGAACGAGATGAACGACAGCATCACGGTGGTCGCGACGAACACCTTGATCGCCGGCCGGCGTGCCTCGTTCTGTACTGTTTCGTTGGTCGCCATAAGAACCGCGCGGGCATTACACCCGCTCTACTTCAGCCCCTTCAGTTCACGCGCGTGCTCTTCGAATCCCTTGCGGCCCATAAGGCCGTAGGTGAGTTTCTTTCCGAGTTCGACACCAGGCTGGTCGAATGCATCGATGCCGTAGAGTTCTCCGGCGAACGCAGTTTGGAACTCGAGTACCTGGAAAAACTCTCCCAATGTCACTTCATCCACATGCGACAGAGACCAGCGGCAGTTCGGACGGCCATTGGCGGTGAGGGCGGCTTCGGTGGCGATGCGCTCGGCGCGGAACAGATCGGAGAGCTTCTTGCCGCCCAGGTACCCGCAGGAGTCGTACCGGGTGTAGATCTTCGGGATTTTCAGCTCAACCCTCGGCTTGCGCACGTCCCAGAAGGTGATCATCTTGTCGCGCGGACCTTCCATGTAGAGCTGAAGCTGGGAGTGCTGGTCGGTGACGCCCAGGGCCGCGACCGGGGTCTGTCCGGTCTCGACGACTGCTCCCGCCCGGTTGACGCGCTTGCCGATGGACTCTGCCCAGAGTTGCCGGTACCAGAAAGCCGCTCCCCAGAGGTACGACGAGTAGGCGAACACGACCTCCGTCTTCTTGTTGCGCATGGTATCGAGCGCGTGATGAAGCTGCGCCGACCGCAGAGCGAAGTTCTGCTCGAGGTCGCGGCTCCAGCTACGCTGGTTCGCCAGGCGTGCGCCCTTGAGAAGCTTGCGGATGTCTATGCCGAGGAGCGCGGCCGGCACGAGGCCGACGGGCGAGAACACGGAGAAGCGTCCGCCGACGTTGGCGGGCACGAAGAACAACGGCCAGCGCTCTTCCTTGGCGATGCCCAGCAGGTCGCCCTTTTTCGCGTCGGTGACGGCCACCACGCGCGGCTTGCCCTTGGCGGCATTGCCCATCCACTCGCGGACGATCATGAACGTCGCCAGCGTCTCCGCCGTGCTGCCGCTCTTGGCGATGACGCACACGGCGGTGCGCCGGGGGTTGCAGCCCGCGAGCGCCGAGGCGACAACTCCCGGGTCCACGTTGTCGAGGACGATCAGCCTCGGACGCGGCGGCTTGCCATTGCTCGACGTCTGGGCGGGATGCGGCCCGCGTATGGCGACATCGAGTGCGTAGGCCCCAAGCGCCGACCCTCCGATACCGACCAGGAGGAGGTCGTCCACCTGGCCGCGCAACTCATCGGCGAACTCGGCGATGGCCGCGGCCGTGCGCCTGTCCTCCGGCAGCATGGGGAAGCCGATCTCGCCGGAATCTACCCGCTGGCGGAATGCGTCCACGGCCGCCAGGGCCGCCTTGTCGTTGAGGTCTTTAGGAGAAATGCCGTCGGTACCGGCATTCGTGGAGAGAGCGTTCTGATAGGTGAATTGCAGCTCGGCGGCCATGGTGGCTTTGGGTTCCCTGAACCGCGTACAAGACTAAATCCGCCCGCCCGGATTTGTCAGCAACGCACTTGCGCACTCCCGCTCCGGCGATTTAGCCTATGCCGCGATGTCCAGTTCTGACCAACAGGTTTTGCTCTGTGTAGACGACAACGAGATCCATTGTTATGCGTTGGGAAGGTGTCTCGCGAACCTTGGGTTCAAGGTAATCTCGGCACACAACGGGACCGAAGCCCTTCGGATTGTGTCCGAAGTGAAGACGGACGTAATCCTGCTGGACATCAACATGCCTGACGTCAATGGATTCGAAGTTTGCCGCCGAATCAGGGCCAAGACCGAACTGCAAGACGTAGCGATCGTATTCCACACGGCCACCTCGGCGACCGAGTCCTCGCACCGCGAAGCGCTCGACGCGGGAGCCGACGCGTTCCTGACCTATCCGGTGGCCATCACGCACCTTCAGTCCGTGATCCAAGGCTGTATTGCGAAGAGAACCACCGGGAAGCTGAAGGACTGAAACGAGGGGGACGGGAGTTCCCTCTAAGCGCAAATGCCCGAGCTTTCGCTCGGGCATATCGTTTGCGCTTCCTCGCTCAGGACGGACCGTTGCGGCCGAAGTCCCCGGAGCTCAGGCCTTCCTGCCGTGCAGCTTGATGGAAGCAATCGACTGCGCAGCCAGATTGGCTACTTTGCTCCCGCAGCAACTCGCGATGCCCTCTTCGGGCATCAAGACGGTCGCCAGTTTCGATCCCCAGGCGATCTGAGGAATGCTGACGTCGGCCAGGCCGGCCTCAAGCGCCACGCGCACGTAATCGTGCAGCAGGCTGGCTCCGGCGATGCAGCCGACATAGGCGCTGACGTCCTTCTGGACGGCTTCCGGCAGCTCGGCCAGCAGCACGATGTCGCTGACGGCGAAGGTTCCGCCCGGCTTCAGCACGCGCGCCAGCTCGCGGAAGACCTGGGGCTTGTCGGGGCTGAGGTTGATCACGCAGTTGCTGATGACGAAGTCCACCGAGTTGTCTTCCACCGGCAGGTGCTCGATGTAGCCCTTGCGGAACTCGACATTGGTTGCCCCTAGCTTTTCGGCGTTCCTGCGCGCGCTCTCCAGCATGTCGTCCGTCATGTCGACGCCGATCACTTTTCCGGTCGGCCCGACCTTTTGCCAGGCCAGGAAGGCGTCAAAGCCGGCTCCGCTGCCGAGATCGAGCACGGTCATGCCGGGCTGCAGTTGGGCGAGCGCCAGCGGATTGCCGCAACCCAGTCCGAGGTTCGCATCGCCGGCGAGGGCCAGTTCCTCTTTCGAGTAGCCGATGGCCTCGGCCACCACGCTCTTTGACGAGCAACCGCAGCCGGACTGTTCTCCGCGGGCGATTGCACCGTACTTCTCTTTCACGACTTCCTTGATCTGATCGAGAGCCATTGTCTTCTCCTTGATCGCGCCCGCTATATACGGCTGCGCGAATGTACGTGGACGAATATATGCGGGTTGTGTTATATATGTCAAGACGTATTTATGACCCTAGACGATTTAATTGGCACCCTGGCTGACCGGACACGGCTCCGGCTGCTGAACCTGCTGCGCGACTCGGAGATTTGCGTTTGCTTCTTCGTGGTCGCTCTGCGCACGAGCCAGCCGAAAATCTCGCGCCATCTCGCCTACCTGCGCCGGAACGGCCTGGTGACCGCGCGGCGCGAAGGCCTCTGGCAGCACTACAGGATCACTCCACCGCCGGAACCGGAGCTGGCCGCCGTGCTGCGTACGGTGATGTCGGCCTGCGCCGGCGACCCCGAGATGCAGCGCGACCGCCAGCGGCTGGAAAAGGCCTGCTGCAATCCAGAGAAGTTCGTGAAGTTGCAACCGGCGCCGATACCGGCGCTGGAGGACTGAGCACGATGGAACACTCGATCGCACGTCGCCTGTCTTTCCTCGACCGCTACCTGACCGTTTGGATCTTTGCCGCCATGCTGGCCGGGATCGCCATTGGGCACTTCTCGCCCGCGGCCGTACAGGCCCTGAACGGCTGGAGCGTGGGTACGACCTCGATTCCGATCGCCGCCGGCTTGATCCTGATGATGTATCCGCCGCTGGCGAAGGTGCGTTACGAAAAGATGCGCCATGTCTTCCGCGACGGGCGCGTGCTGGCGCTCTCGCTGGCACAGAACTGGATTATCGGCCCGGTGCTGATGTTCGCCCTGGCCGTGATCTTCCTGCGCGACTACCCGAGCTACATGGCGGGGCTGATCATGATCGGCCTCGCGCGCTGCATCGCCATGGTGATCGTGTGGAACGAACTGGCCTGCGGAGACAACGAGTACGCGGCCGGGCTGGTGGCGCTCAACTCGGTGTTCCAGGTGCTCTTCTATTCGCTTTACGCGTGGATTTTTGTCACGGCGCTGCCGCGCGCGCTGGGACTGACCGGGTCGGTCGTCGAAATCTCCATGGCGGAGATCGCGAAGAGCGTCTTCATCTATCTCGGCATACCGTTCATCGCCGGGGTGGCAACGCGCTTCCTGCTGCTGCGGGCCCGTGGCGAGCGCTGGTACAACGAGCGCTTCATCTCCAGGATCAGCCCGATTACGCTCGTAGCGCTGCTGTTCACGATCGTCGTGATGTTCTCGCTGAAGGGCGACTACATCGTGAAGCTGCCGGGAGACGTGCTGCGCATCGCCGCTCCGCTGCTGATCTACTTCGTCGTGATGTTCCTGGTCTCGTTCTACATGGGAAGGAAGCTGGGAGCGAACTACCCGCAGACGGCAACGCTGGCGTTCACCGCGTCGAGCAACAACTTCGAACTGGCAATCGCCGTTGCCGTTGCCGTGTTCGGAATCGAATCGGGCGCGGCCTTCGCGGCCGTGATCGGCCCTCTGGTGGAGGTGCCGGTACTGATCGCGCTCGTGAACGTTGCGCTCTACTTCCAGCGCAGATACTTCCCCACTACTCAGGCGAAAGCCGTGGAGGTCGCATGAAGGCCCGCGTCCTTTTTCTCTGCACTGGCAACTCGTGCCGCAGCCAGATGGCCGAGGGATGGTTGCGCCATCTTGCGGGAGACCGCTTCGAGGTCTTCAGCGCCGGAACGAAACCCGCGGGGGTGAACCCTACGGCGGTGGCAGCCATGCGCGAGGCCGGGGTGGACATTAGCGCGCAGGAGTCGAAGAACGTGGCGACGTACCTCGGCCAGCACTTCGGCTACATCGTCACCGTTTGCGATAACGCCAAGGAAGCCTGTCCGATCTTCCCCGGACCGGCCCAACGCATTCACTGGAGCTTCGACGATCCGGCCTCCGCGAGCGGGTCCGAGCAGCAGCGCTTCGAGGTGTTCCGCAGGGTGCGTGATGAAATTCGCGGACGGATCGAGGAGTGGATCAGGGCGTCGGCTGAAATACCCCACCCTCTCGCTTCGCGAGAAGGGTAGGGCACCCGGCACCCACCCCTCGCCTCGGTGAAAAGGGTGGGGCACCCGGCACCCACCCCTGGCTTCGCGAGATCTCTCAGGCGGCGAGGCGCTGGTCTGCCGTTGTGCCCGAGACCTTGGCGGCGTCTTCGTCCAACAGCGGCCAACGGCGGCGGAGGACATACTCCAGCCAGAAGCCGGCGGCCTGTGAGGTCAGAACCGCGCTCAGCACCAGAGTCGTAAAGAACGGGGCGTTGATGATTTGGGCATCGAAGGCCACACTGGCCAGCACGATGCCGGGACCGCCGCGCGCATTCGTCGCCACCGCCAGGTTGACCGACGACCGCCATCCGAAGCCCGCCAGCCTCGCACCGGTTCCGGCGGCAAACAGCTTCAGCGCGCACGCCGCGGCGAGAAATACCACCAGCATCGACAGCGAGAAGTTCCGCGAAAGGTCGAGTTGGTACCCCACTACGGCGAAATAGATCGGGACGAAGACGGCGAAGGAGAACTTCTTCACCGATTCCAAAGCTTCCGACATGCGAGGGCCATCGGCCGATAGCGCGAACCCGGCGAGGAACGCCGCGAAGACGAGGCTGACGTCGAGCGCGTCTCCGAGCGCGGCGAAAACAAGCAGCACGACGACGGCGTAAGCCACCGGCGAGTTGGCGCCGATGACGTTCCAGCGGGCCGCTCCCGCTATTCGCAACAACCTTGGGGCCAGGAAGAGTCCGAAGCCGAGGAACGCAACCGTGATAGCTACGTGCTGCACGATCTCCGTGACACGCACGTCGCCGCTGGCGGCCAGCGTGGTGGCGATGGCCAGCACGGCCCAAAGCGCGACGTCCTCCAGCACCGCGACTCCGAGCACCAACCGGGCGAAGCGCGTGCCGAGGATGCCGAGGTCGTGCAGGATGCGCGAGATCACCGGAATGGACGTGACCGCCACGGCGATGCCGATGACCAGCACAAGCGCGGTTCGCTGCTGGGCCGGACCAATCAGGCGCTCGAGAGGCAGCAACGGGGCGGCCAGCAGGGCGACGGCGAACGGGACCACGGTTCCCATGGATGCGAGCCAGGCGACCTGCCGACGATCGTCGCGGTGGAACAAGCCGCGCATCTCCGTTCCAGAGACAAACATCAGCAGCAGCAATCCGAGGCTGTAGAGAAACGAGAGCACGACCTGGTGTGGGCTGGTCGGCGCGTCGGTGGGCGGGAAGACCACGGCTGAGAGGTGAGGGGCGAAGGTTCCGAGGATCGAAGGTCCGAGAAGAACTCCGGCGAGGATCTCTCCAATCACGCGGGGCTGGCGCAGGCGCGCGAACAGGTATCCGAGAACGTGCGCGGTGACCAGCAGCAGGGAGAGTTGCAGCGTAAGAGAACCGAAGTCAGCACTCGACATCCGTAGCCCGGAGCCACACGCGGTGGTCGCGGGCGGCAGGGAAGCTTGTCAGGCGGGGGCAGACCAGAGCTTCGCAGTTACTACGATGTGCGGAGAAGGATGAGTGCTGCCCGGGGTGGAATCTTTCGTTCGATCCCCACCGCGTGGATCCCACATTTGCTCGCTTCGCGAGCAGATGTTGGGCACCGGCATTCGTCATTCGTGCGTAGCGTGAGCAGATGTGGGGCACCGGCGCAGATGTGGGGCACCGGCAGGTGGGGGCCGCCGGGCTACGGTTATTCCAGGGCGATCGCGTCGATTTCCACGAGGCAGTCTTTCGGAAGCCGCGACACCTGCACCGTGGAGCGGGCAGGCGGGTTCGCGGTGAAGAACCGCGCGTAAACCTCGTTCATCGCGGCGAAGTCGTTCATATCCTTGAGGAACACGCCGCAACGAACCACCTTCTCCATGCCTGACCCGGCTGCGCGCAGGATTCCCTCGATGTTGCGCAGGACACGCTCGGCCTGCTCGGCGACTCCGCCCTCGATCATCTGCTGGGTCGAAGGATCGAGCGGCGTTTGTCCGCTGACGAAGATGAACCCGTTGGCGCGGATGGCTTGCGAGTAAGGACCGATGGCTTTCGGAGCATCGTTGGTAGAGATGACGTCGCGCATAGGGAAAGTAGAAAGTAAAAAGGCGAAAGTAGAAAGTCAAAAGTGACGCCTACGGCCGCTGGGGCGTAAGGATGATCATCATCAGAACCGCAAGCACATAGAAGACAGCGCAGTATTGAACTGGCGTACCGATCATTCGTAACACGAATCCGAAAAGCACGACTGATTCAGCCAGTGCAACCGAGACGACCACGCCCAACCTCCAGCGCCTTACCGCCGCCGCATCTTCTGGGTTGCTGCGGAGTGCTTCCACGGACGCGTCAACGTAGCTCCTACGGAAGAAGAGCGCGACGAAGCAGCTTGTGATTGAAACCGCCAGAAACGTGCCCACGAAGACCATGTTGGGTTCGCGAGGCGTAGGTCGAAGAAAGAACTCGACCAGCACGATGTAGAGAAACACGGAAGCGAGCATCGCTGCGTGGAAGAGCCGCATGGAAACAACTTGTTGGTCTAGGGTCGAACCTGGCTTGCTGGACGTGATCACAACCGCATTGTGGCAAGTTGCTGGAACCTTGGCAACAAACGTCAGTAACGGTCGGCCGTCCCTACGGGACTCTGCGATAGTGTGAGAAGGGATCCCAGCGCTGAAGCGCTGGGCCTCCGGCGCTCTTCCAGCGGTCTGGCGTGCTCGAGGCGACACGCGTGCCCGACTTGCACGGGCACTCACTTCTTACTTCGCACTTCTAACTTCACACTTCTTACTTTCCTAGAGCTTTTGCACGCGCTGGACGTCGCGGACGCCGGGAATCTTTCTCAGGCCGGTGATGATGCGGTTCAGGTGGGCTACGTCGTTGATGTCCACGACGATGTCGATGGTGGCGAAGCTGTCGCTGATGCGGGTCTCGATGTTGCGGATGTTGGCGTTGTCGTCGCTGATCACGGCCGTGATGTGCTTCAGCATGCCGGCGCGGTCGTCGGAGTACACCGTGAGTTTCACCGGGTACGACTGCGGCGAGCCTGCGATGCGCGGCTCCTTGCTGCTCCACTCGACGGCGATGCGGCGCTCCGGCTCGTAGAGCAGGTTCTGGACGTTCGGACAGTTCTTCGAATGAACCGCCACGCCCTTGCCGCGCGTGACGTAACCGACAATCTCTTCGCCGCGGATCGGGTTGCAACATCGTGCGCGATACACGAGCAGGTCGTCGTGTCCGCGGACCTTGATGGCTCCGGTCTCGCCGCCGAATACGCGCTTGACCACCGAGGTGACGAGGCCGTCTTCGCTGGCTCCATCGCTGGGCGTTCCGGCGGGCACCATCTTGCCGAGCACGGTCTTGGCCGAGAACTTGCCGTAGCCGATGCCGGCCATCAGGTCGTCCACGCGAGCTACGCCGTACTCGGTGGCGATGCGCTGGAGGTCGGCGTCCTTAATGTCCTTGATCGCGAAGCGGTACTTGCGCGCTTCCTTCTCGATCAGCTTGCGGCCGATTTCGATGGCGCGCTCGCGCTGATGGACGTTGAGCCAGTGCTTGATCTTCTGGCGGGCGCGCGAGGACTTCACGACTCCGAGCCAGTCGCGGCTGGGAGTGTGTCCCGTCTGCGTCATGATCTCGACGATGTCGCCCGAGCGTAGCTTGTACTTCAGCGGGACGATGCGGCCGTTGACCTTGGCTCCGACGCAGGTGTTCCCGACCTCTGTGTGGATGGTGTACGCAAAGTCGATCGGCGTGGCTTCGCGAGGAAGGATGACGACTTTGCCCTTGGGGGTGAAGGTGTACACCTCTTCCGGGTAGAGGTCGATCTTGAGCGTGGAAAGGAACTCGCTGGGATCGGCCATCTCGCGCTGCCACTCGACAACCTGGCGAAGCCAGGCGAGACGCTGCTCATCGCGCGCGGAGATCGGCCCGTCCTTGTACTTCCAGTGCGCCGCGATCCCCTCCTCGGCCATCTTGTGCATCTCTTCCGAGCGGATCTGCACTTCGAACGGCTGGCCGTTTTCGGCGATCACCGTGGTATGCAGCGACTGGTAGAGATTGGGACGCGGCATGGCGATGAAGTCCTTGATGCGTCCGGGGACGGGGCGCCACGAGTTGTGGATGATGCCGAGCACGGCGTAGCAGTCGTTGACCGAGCGCGTGACGACCCGGAGGGCCATCATGTCGTACATCTGATCGACGGTGATCTTCTGCCGCTGGAGCTTCTGGTACACGGAATACATCCGCTTGATGCGCGAATCCACCCGCGCCTCGATGTTGTTCTCCTTCAGTTTGCGGCGGATGAGTTCGGCCATCTCGGCCAGGTGACGGTCGGCGTTCTTGCGGCGGGCTTCGACGGCTTCCTTGACCTGCTGGTAGCCAAGTGGATCGACATACGGGAATGCAAGGTCTTCGAGTTCGCCGCGGATCTTGCCCATGCCGAGCCGGTGCGCGAGCGGAGCGTAGATTTCGAGCGTCTCCTTGGCGATCTTGAGCTGGCGCTCGGGCGAGAGCGGCTGCAACGTGCGCATGTTGTGCAGCCTGTCGGCGAGCTTGATGAGGACGACGCGGATGTCGTCCACCATGGCCAGCATCATCTTGCGGACGTTCTCGGCCTGCGCCTCTTCGCGCGAAGCGAAGTCGATCATGCTGATCTTCGTTACGCCCTCGACGATGTGGGCGACCTGCTCGCCGAACAAGTCCTTAATCTGCTCGATGGTGACCGATGTGTCTTCTACGGAATCGTGCAGCAGGCCTGCGGCGATGGCCGTGGTGTCGAGCTTCATCTCGGCCAGGATGATTGCGACTTCGAGGGGGTGAACGAGGTAGGGCTCGCCGGAGACGCGTGTCTGGCCCTTGTGATGCTCGAGTGAGAAGTCGTAGGCCTTGCGGACCAGCTCGGGGTCGTCCGTGGGACGGTTTTCGCGTACCAGGGCCAGCAGATCACGGAAGCGTGTGACCGTCAGGACGTTGGTTGCCACCTGCTGGCGGAAGGTCCCCATGCCTGATTATAGACCGGCAGTCGATGGTCTTCAGTCGTTAGTCGGTGGTAGTTGGGTCTTGGAACCTAGTGAATTCAAGCCGACGACCAGCGACCAACGACCGCGGTTTGCTACCATTCCGCAACGTATGAAGATCCTGGTCAGTGGTTCCTCAGGACTGATCGGCTCGGCGGCGGTCCACCATTTGACGAAGCAGGGACACCAGGTCTCGGCGCTCGTTCGCGTCCCGCGCAAGGCGAAACCTGGGGATGTGCCGTGGTCGCCCCAGCGGCCACTCGCGCCGGACGCGCTGTCGCCATTTGACGCGGTGATCCACCTGGCAGGCAAGACCGTGGCAGGCCGCTGGACGGAGAAGTCGAAGGCGGAGATCCGCGAGAGCCGCGCCCGGGGCACACGGGTGATCGCCGAGGCCGTGGCACAAGCCTTCCGCTCCGGAGGCTGCCCGCGCGTGCTGGTGAGCGCTTCGGCGATCGGCTACTACGGCAGCCGCGGCGACGAGATGCTGACCGAGGAGAGCCGCGCGGGAAACGGTTTCCTGGCCGAGACCGGCCGGGAGTGGGAGTCCGCGACCGGCGCTGCCGGCCATGCGGGCGTGCGCGTGGTGATGCCACGAATCGGCCTGGTGCTGAGCACGCGCGGCGGCGCGCTGGCGAAGATGCTGCCGGCGTTCCGCATGGGAGTCGCCGGACGGATCGGCAGCGGACACCAGTACTGGAGCTGGATCACCCTGGACGACCTCGTGCGGGTGATGGAGTTCGCGCTGGTGGACGAACGCGTGAGCGGCGCGGTGAACGCCGTGGCTCCCGAAGCCACGACCAACGCCGAGTTCACGAAGGTGCTGGCTTCCGTACTCCACAGACCCGCGCTCTTTCCACTGCCCGCGTATGTCGCACGACTGGCGTTCGGCGCGATGGCCGACGAACTCCTGCTGTCAAGCCAGCGAGTGGAACCGGCGAAGCTGAATGCGCTGGGGTTCAAATTCCAGGACGCCGATTTGCGCAGCGCGCTGGAACGTGTGTTGCGCTAGCAATCAGCAATCAGCACTCAGCATTCAGCATTCAGCGTGGAAGCGCACTGCTGACGGACAAAAAGCGTTGGCCACGGATTAGCACGGATTCACACGGACAGATCGGATGTCGGTGAAAGGCCGAGATCGCCGAACTGATCTCGACAGCCGGTTGCGCCGTGACCTGCAAAGCAAGTTCAGGGGCTGAATGCTGAATGCTGAGTGCTGACGGCTTGTCTAAGCCTTCGGCCTTGAGATTTCGCCGTAGGTCCCGTTTGTTGCTTTGAGGTAGTCGTCGGGCTTGAGGACGATCTGCGTTCCGCGCTGTCCGGCCGAGACCGACACTTCGTCCCACAGTTGCATGGTCTCGTCCACGAAGACCGGGTAGTCCTTCTTCATGCCCAGCGCGGTGACGCCCCCGCGGATGTAGCCCGTAACATTCTGCACGTCCTTGAGCGGAACCATCTCGACCTTGCGATCGCCCGTGAGTTGCGCGAGTGCCTTGAAGTCCAGCTCGTAGTTGCCCGGAATGACGGCCACGCACACGCCGTTGCGGTCGCCTTTCACGGCCAGTGTTTTGAAGACCTGCTCGGGCGGCATGCCGATCTTCGCCGCCACGGTCTCGGCCGCGAGATCGTTGGGATCAACCTCGTAGTCGCGCGTCTCGTAAGGGATCGAGAGCGAGTCGAGAATGCGGCAAGCATTTGTCTTAGCCATGCTGTTTGCTCACCACAGAGACACAGAGGCACAGAGGAATGCAGGTCATAGAATCCGGCGCTTGATACCGTCGCGTAACACAGGCACGTTGAAATTCAACAATAAGCCCTTTCGGAGGCCCATCAGTCGCATATACGTCAGCAGCTGTGCTTCGTGTACCGGCAGAATTCGCTCTACGGCCTTGAGTTCAACCACCACCTCGTTCGCGACCACGAGGTCGATCCCGTAGCCGCAATCAAGCTTTACGCCCTTGTACGACAGAGGCACCGCAACTTGTCGAAAGAAGCTGACACCACGGCTGTGAAGCTCGTGGCAGAGGCACTCTTCATAGGCGGACTCCAGAAGCCCTGGACCGAGCGCTCGATGCACTTCGATTGCGGCGCCAATGATCGCGCTCGTACAAGGATCCGCTTCGCCGCTCTCGCTTTCTCTGTGCCTCTGTGTCTCTGTGGTGAACATTTCACCTCGCCTGCTGGAAGGCCTGGACTCTTTCTTTCACGCTCTTGACGTGCACGGGCAGGGGCAGCCTTCCGCCCTGTTCTATCAGCGGGATCAGCTTGTCGAACTCTGGGCCTGAGTGCGAGCCGGTCAGCATGACGCGGATCGGGTGGAAAAGGTCCTTGCCCTTGACCCCCGTTTCCTTCTGGACCTCTTTGACCATGGACTTGAACCGCTCGGCCGCGAGCGGATCGGGCTCGGACTGGATTTTCATCGCAAAGGCGTCGAGCACTTGCCCGGTGGTCGGAGCCGCCATGACTTCGGCGTTGTCGGGCGCGGCAATGGCGAGGTCAGCGTCGAAGTTGAACAGCAGTGCGGCGCGCTCGGGAAGCTCATCGAGTTTGTTCACCGACGGAGCGAGCAGAGCGACGACCTTCGCGAACCAGTCCTCGACTTCAGAATTGCCAGCTTCCGGAGTGGCGGCCTCGCGGTCAGCGATCTCCGGGAGCAGTCCGGCCTTCACGAAGAAGCGCCGCGCGAGTTCGACGATGCGCCGAGGATCGCTCTCCTTGATGTAGTGGCGGTTGAGCCAGTAGAGCTTTTCGAAATCGAAGACCGCCGGCGAAGGCGTAACGCGCGCGAGGTCGAACTCCTTGCAGAGTTCTTCGGGGTTGAAGATTTCGCGCGTGCCGCCCGTGGGAGCCCAGCCGAGCAGCGCCATGTAGTTCATCAACGCTTCGGGCAGCACGCCCATGTCGCGGAAGTTCGCCACCGAGGTCGCGCCGTGGCGCTTGGAGAGGCGTTCGCGGTCGGGGCCGAGGATCGTGGAGAGGTGCGCGAACTCCGGCACCTGCCAGCCGAGCGCTTCGTAGAGCGCAACCTGCTTGGGAGTGTTCGACAGGTGATCGTCGCCACGGATGACGTGCGTGATCTTCATCTCGGCATCGTCCACCACGACCACATAATTGTAGACCGGCACCCCGCTGGAACGAAGGATGATCGGGTCGCTCACGACCTCATTGGAGAACTCGACCCAGCCGCGCACGATGTCATGGAAGCGGATCGGCTTCTCGGGGATCTTCAGACGGATTGCGGCGGCTTCGCCTTGCTGCTTGCGGCCGCGCGCTGCCTCGAGAGGGATGTCGCGGCAGGTGCCGGGATAGATTGGCTGGCGGCCTTCGGCGAGCGCCTGCTCCCGCTGGCGTTCGAGTTGCTCCTGGGTGCAGAAGCAGTAGTAAGCCTTGCCGTCGTTGACCAGTTTCTCGCCGTAGGCGCGGTACACCTCCCACTTGTCGCTCTGGCGATAAGGAGGGTAGGGTCCGCCGACGTCAGGTCCTTCGTCCCAATTGACGCCCAGCCACTTGAGGTCTTCGAGGAGCTGCGCCTCGTAGCGCGCTTCGCTGCGTTCGAGATCGGTGTCTTCGATGCGCAGGATGAACTTGCCTCCCTGCTGGCGGGCAAAGAGCCAGTTGAAGAGCGCGGTGCGGGCGTTGCCAACGTGAACCTGCCCGGTGGGAGACGGCGCAAAACGGACGCGGACCTTATCGGTAGTAGAACCTGGCTGCGACATGACGAGATTAGGTTAGCAAAGCGGGGGCACCGGCGAGGTGACGAAGCTCACGGGCTCCGGCTGGACCGTGGCGGTCATATGCGGCCGATGAGTTCTCGCTTGCGGTCTTCCGGCAGCCACGAAGCCCGGAACGAGTTGCGCGCCAATTGGCGGAGCTCGTCGTCGGTGAAACCGAAAATCTCCTGCGCGATCTGGTATTCCTGCGCGAGCGTGGTCTGGAACATCTCGGGATCGTCGGTGTTCAGCGTGATCAGCGCCCCGGCATCAAAATAGCGGCGCACGGGGTGCGCCAGATAATCGTGACAGCACCCTGTGCGGACGTTGCTGCTGATGCAGATCTCCAGCGGCACCTGGTCGCGCACGAGCCGGTCCATGAGGTCCTGATCGGGCCAGGCGTGCAGCGCGTGGCCGAGGCGTTCGGCCTTGAGCACGTCGAGCGCGCCCCAGATGGATTTCGGCCCCACGGTTTCACCGGCGTGAACCGACAGGCGCAGGCCGTTGCGCGCGGCCTTGGCATAGACGTGCTCGAACGGCTCCGGCCCCGCCTGCCGTTCGTCGCCGCCGATCCCGATGCCCACCACGTTGCGATCCTGTAACTGCATGGCCTTGTGCACGACGCGCTCCCCCTCTTCGGGGCCGAAGTGACGCACGGCGTCGAAGATCCAGTAGAGCGACATCCCAAAATCGCGTTCCCCGCGCAGGCGTCCACGCTCCATGCCTTCGAACAGCGGATCGAAGTCCTGCCCTCGCCAGAAGACGACGCCCACGCTCACGAATACTTCCGCGTGGAGCACGCCCTGGGCGGCAAGTTTCTGCATGAGGCGGTAGGTGATGAGTTCGAAATCGTCGGCGTCGCGCAGGCGCTCGGTAACGGCCTTGAAGGCCATCAGAAAGCCGGTGAAGTCCGTGTACTCGTAGAGCTTTTGCGCCTCCTCGAGCGTCAGCGCGCGATGGCTGTCGGGCAGCGGCTTGTAGCGGTTGTTCGCCCACGGGAACGGGGTGTTGTGCTTCCGGCTGAGTTCGCACAAGGTCTCGGCGTCCACCGAACCTTCGAGGTGCAAATGGAGCTCAGCCTTGGGCAACCGTACGATGAACTCGCTGGGAGGATGGAAAGGCATCGCGGAACAGAGAAGCGTAGCACGACCACCGGTCAGGCCACCTTGTCACGCTCCTCCGCGATCTGCCGGATGAGTTGCACCATGCGTTCCGGGTCGTAGGTGGAAACGCAGTGATCGGCGCCGTCGAGACCGTTGTCGGAAGCGGAAAGCCCGACGATGACCGAGTCCGGGCGCAGTTGCCGGATCTTGTCGATAACGGTCTCGGGTGGCATATCCGAGAGCTGGCTATGCACGAGGAAGACGTCCATCGGATGCTCCGCCGCGAGTTCCAGGCCCTCTTCGGCGCTGTAGGCGTTGAAGACGTTGTGCCGCAGCGACTCCACAAGCAACTTACGCGCCGAGAGCGCACCCGGAGCATCGGGTTCGATCATCAGGACGCCCAGCCTGCGTTGCCTCGTTGTCCCCATCAAGGACGCACCTCCGAATAACAGGAGATGCGTCCGTGTGCTGTCCCGTTGTTCTATGCCCGCCCGGCGAACTCGCTCCGGCGGCGGCTGTACACGAAGTAGATGACAAGGCCGATGCCCAGCCATGCGAAAAATCGTAACCAGTTCATGATGGGCAGCCCGGCCATGAGCAGGAGGCAGGTGACCATCGAGAGGATGGGAACGACAGGGCCGCCGGGCGCGCGGAAGCCGCGTGGACGGTCCGGCTCGCGATAGCGAAGGATCAGCACTCCGGCCGATACCAGCGCGAAGGCGAACAAGGTCCCGATGTTCGACAGGTCGGCAAGAGTTCCGATGTCGAGCAGGCCGGCCGGAATGCCGACCAGAAAGCCAGCGATATACGTCGATATATCGGGCGTGCGGAACTTCGGGTGAACGCGGCTGAACATTGCCGGCAGCAGCCCGTCGCGCGACATCGCGAACCACACCCGCGCCTGTCCGAGTTGGAAGACCAGCAGGGACGAGACCATCCCGAGGATGGCGCCGGTGAGCACGGCGAAACGCACCCACGGGAGGTTCAACTGGCGCAGAGCGTTGACCACCGGGGCAGCGTCTCCCTGCATCGTGGACCAGTAACGGATGCCGGTCAGCACCACCGCGACGGAGATGTACAGCACCGTGCAGATGATCAGCGTTGCGATAATTCCGAGTGGAATGTCGCGCTTCGGGTTCTTCGCCTCCTCGGCGGCCGTGGAGACCGAGTCGAACCCAATATAAGTGAAGAAGATGATCGACCCGCCGGTCAGAACGCCGCTCCATCCGTTCGGCGCAAACGGCTCCCAGTTCCCGGGATTGATGAACCGCGACGCGAACAGCACGAACACAAGGATGGCGGCAACCTTGAGCACAACCATCACGTTGTTGGTCTCGGCCGATTCCCGGATGCCGCGCACGAGCACGACGGTGATCACCATGACGACCAGGAAGGCCGGGAGGTTGAATCCGAAGTGCCACCCGGGGTCGTAACCCGCGCCGCCGGCGGGCAGGAATGCCGGGTTCGACCACTGCGCGGACAGATGTATTCCGAAGAAGTCGAACAGGTCCACGACGTGGGCCGAGAATCCGACGCCGACGGCCATGTTGCTGACGGCGTACTCGAGGATGAGGTCCCAGCCGATGATCCAGGCGATGAGTTCGCCCATGGTCGCGTAGGTGTAGGTGTACGCGCTACCGGCGATGGGAATCATCGAGGCCAGCTCGGCGTAGCACAAGGCGGTGAAGGCGCAGACGATTCCGACGAGCAGGAACGACAGCGCGATTGCCGGCCCGGCGCCGGGGCGTCCGAAGGTCGGAGACTGATGGATCAGGTATTCGAGCAGCGGCGCGTTGACGATCGACTTGAACTCAAGCGTCTGACCGGCAATGGCGGTGCCTACGACGGTGAAAATGCCGGAGCCGATCACGGCCCCTATGCCCAGCGCAGTGAGCGACCACGGGCCGAGAGTGCGCTTGAGGCTGTGTTCGGGACGCTCCGAATCGGAGATCAGTTTGTCGATCGACTTGCGGGCGAACAGTTGGCTGGCCAGCGGAACGCTCCTGATGTGAGGTGGAGGAACAATATACCAGCCGCTCCCCGCGAAGGATGAATGCAAAACACAGCGCGCGCCCAAAACAAAACCACGGAGCGCGCCCGGTGAAGGACGCGGCACCGTGGTCTACTTGATCCGACAATTACCGCTTCGAAACTCCGCGAACGAGCTTCTTCACCTTGCGCTTCTTCTCGCCACGTGCGTGGGTGCGTGCAGCCTTCGGCTTCGCCGCTTCGGCCTTCTTGCGGGCCGTGCGCTTTGCTTGCTTGCGTTCAGTCTTGTCGGTGATGCTCTTGGTGTTTGCCATTTAAGTTCTCAGTTCCTTGTTCTCAGTTCTCAGAATGTCTTTTTCGGCCTTGCCGACGCCGCCCTTTGGGGCCGCGCGTTACGCCCAACAGCTTTACGCTCTCTCGAGCTGCGCGTACTCCTCCACCAGCTGCTGCCGGAAGAGCGTTACGCTAATCAGCCTAGGCTTTCTCGAGCTGCGCATACTTCTCGACCAGCTTCTTCAGGCCGAAGCGATTAAATTGTACCGTAATCTTGGCGTCGTCCCCGTCTCCTTCGCGCAGATAGACCGTTCCCTCGCCGTACTTCGGGTGCTTCACGCGGTCTCCCTTGCGAAATCCGCGCTTGCCGGTCGGCGCTTCGACGGCGATTTTGGGCATCGAGAATTTCTTGCCGCGCGAGGCGAAGAAGTCCGCGATGTTGTCGATGGAGTTGTAGGTTGTGCCGCCGTAGGAGCCGCGACTCTTGGACTGCGATCCGTACGATGACCGGCTCTGGTCTTCGTTTTCGTAGTCATAGTGCGTGCTGCCGCCGAAGTCGTCATAGACCGAGCGCGAGGCGCGGCTGCGCTGTCCGGGAGAGCCGATGTCTTCGATCAGGTGCGGCGGAACCTCTTCGAGGAAGCGCGACGGCGTTGTCGGCTCGGGCATGTCGGTGCCGTAGCGGCGACGGTAGCGCGCGCGCGACATCATGAGCTGGTCCATCGCGCGAGTCATGCCGACATAGCACAGGCGGCGCTCTTCTTCGATCTCGTCGGGAGCGAGCAGCGTGCGCGAGTGCGGGAACAGTCCCTCTTCCATGCCGACCAGAAAGACCAATGGGAACTCGAGTCCCTTGGCGGCGTGCAGCGTCATCAGCGTGATCTGCTGGGCGGCGTCGAACTGGTCGGCGTCGCTGACCAGGGCCGCGTGGTCGAGGAACTCACCGACGGTTTCGCCGCGGTCGCGCGAATCCATGGCGGCATTGACCAGCTCGCGGAGGTTCTCGATGCGAGCCTGCGCGTCGGGCGTGTCTTCTTCTTCGAGCAGGCGGATGTAGCCGGTGCGGTCGAAGAGGAACTTCAGCAACTCGGCGGTGGATGCGGCCTCGGCCGGAGGCGGAGCGGACTGCGCCTCGGCGGGCGCGTCCAGCGCAGCCACGTCGAAGCCGGTGTCCGACGCCTCGGCCGATGCGGATTCACCGCTGGCGGACTCACTGCCGAACTCGGTTACATCGAACGAATCGTCGGCCGAACCGAAGTCGAACCCATGCTGGTCGCTGTCTTCGGGTGCGGGCTCGGGAACCTCTATGGCGGCGGGCGCGACAGGTTCTTCCGCCTTCGCGGTTTCCGCCACGCGCTCGGCGAAGTTGCCGAGCAGCATGGCGCGCGCGTCCTCGATGATCTCGCGGAACTGCCGCAGTGCGTGACAGGCGCGGTTGGGCAGAAGCTGGCGCTCGATCACCTGCGAGATGGCCGTCCAGATGGGAACGCCGGTCTCGAGCGCGACGCGCTCCACGGTTTCCAGCGTGGTCTTGCCGATGCCGCGCGGGGGCGTGTTGACGACCCTCTGGAGCGCAACCGAGTCGTCGGGGTTCAGGATGAGCTTGAGGTACGAGATCATGTCCTTGATCTCGGCGCGCTCGTAGAACGAGAAGCCTCCGACGACGTGGTACTTCAGCCCGTAACGTCGCAGCGCCTCTTCGAACAGTCGCGACTGCGAGTTGGTGCGATAGAGGATGGCGCTCTTGCCGTCTCCATCGGTGGTCGCCCGCTTCTGGAGATACTTGGCCACGTAGTCGGCGGCGAACAGCGCCTCGTTCTCGCCGTCGGGAGCCTCGTAGTACCCGATCTTTGCTCCGCCCTCGCGGGCGGTCCACAGGTTCTTGCCCTTGCGCTGGACGTTGTTGGCCACGACGGCCGACGCGGCTTCCAGGATGGGCTGCGTCGAGCGATAGTTCTGCTCGAGGCGGATGATCCTGGCTTCCGGGAACTCCTGCTCGAAGTCGAGGATGTTGCGGATGTCGGCTCCGCGCCACGAGTAAATCGACTGGTCCTCATCTCCGACCGCGCAGACGTTGTGACGCTTGCCGGCGAGCTCGCGCATGATTTCGTACTGCGGACGGTTCGTGTCCTGGTACTCGTCCACCAGCAGGTAGTGGTAGCGGCGCTGGTACTTCTCGCGGACTTCGCCCACGCCCTTCAGCAGCCGTACGGACTCGAGCAACAGGTCGTCGAAGTCGAGCGCGTTGGCTTTGGCCAGCTCCTGCTTGTAGATCTGGTAGATCTGCGCGATCTTCTCGGTCTTCGGATCGCCGGACGAGAGGTAGACGTCCTGCGGATCGAGCATGCGGTTCTTGGCCGACGAGATGTAGCCGAGCACCGTGCGCGGCGTCAGCTTCTTGTCGTCGAGCCCGAGACGACGGAGCGCCGACTTCACGATCATCTGCTGGTCGGCTTCGTCGTAGATGACGAAGTCCTTGCGGAACCCCTTGCCGTTGACCTGAAGGGCCTCGATGTCGCGGCGCAGCATGCGCACGCAGAACGAGTGGAAGGTCGAGATCGCGGGCTTCTGCAGCGTATGACGGCCGATGAGCTTCTCGACTCGCTCGGCCATCTCGGCCGCGGCCTTGTTGGTGAAAGTGACGGCGAGGATGGAATCCGGCGCAACTCCCTCGTGCTCCACGAGGTACGCGATGCGGAAGGTGATGACGCGCGTCTTGCCGGAGCCCGCTCCGGCCAGGATCAACACCGGCCCGTTCACGGTCTCGACGGCTTCGCGCTGCTGTGGATTGAGGGTTTCGAGATACTGCATGAAGTCGGTCGTCAGTCTCTGGTCGTCAGTGTTCGGCAGTCAGCACTCGGCATTCAGCCTTGCAGAGTCGGGCTGAATGCTGACAGCTGAGCACTGACCGCTAGTTGGGTTTTCTTGTTTCGTGCTCGTGGATGTCTTCGGCCAGCCCTCGCACCGACTCGCGGCCCATCTTGCACTGCTCGCACGGACACCAATCGCGCAACCACTGCCAGGAATAGACGCCGTGCTGATGGCCATCGTTCCACGTGAAGCGCATGGCGTACTTGCCGATGGGCTCGATCTTGTCGGGACGGGCCAGCGCCTTAAAGATCGGCAGCGCACCGGCGACGGGCCGCAAAGGGTCTCCCGGCTGGCGGTTTTCTTTCTTGCGCTCATCGTCGCAGAGGGCGCAGGGGCAGGCGTCGCGCAAGTACGTGAAGGTGTAATGGCTGCGGTGCCCGTCCTTCCACTCGATCTCGACACCGGTGCCGGTGGTCTTGTGAACTTTGACCGAG
>DASPLH010000005.1:0-11360 GCA_035627675.1 Clostridia bacterium | reverse complement strand
GATGGAAGACCTCGACGGGTACAAGTTCTTCCTCGACGCGCCGACTAACGGCAACGGCGCCGAAGCCTGGGTGCTGGTGCGCGGTTCCGGAACCGAGCCGCTGCTCCGCGTCTACTGCGAAGCTGCTTCGCAGGAACTCGTTGACGAGATCCTCGACTCAACGCTGGACTTCGTACACCAGAAGGGCGCCAGCGCCTAACTCCGGTGCTCGGGTGCCCCACATCCGCGCAGCCGAAGGCGGAGCGAATGCGGGATGTGCAATGATCGTGAAGCGGCAGCCTGAGTGTCCCACATCTGCGGAGCCGAAGGCGGAGCAAATGTGGGATGTGCAACGATCGTGAAGCGGCAGCCTGGGTGCCCCACATCCGCGAAGCGAAGCGGAGCGAATGTGGGATGGAAGTGAAGATGCTGGTGCCCCACATCCGCGAAGCGAATGTGGGATGTGCAACTATCGTGATGCGGCAGCCCTGCGGGGCTGCCCCTTCTGTCTCGGTTCCCAGTACCAGCGTCCCCACACGAGATTGAGCGCGATCTTCTCGGATTGCCGCATCCCGTTCTGCTTGAGCGCCAGCAGGATCTGTCCCCGGTGATGCGAGTCGTGCGAAATCAGGTACGACATCCAGCGCACGATCTCCCCGCGGAACATCCGCAGCGTCCGCTTACCTTCCAGGACTTCCCGCAGGAATGTCTCGGTCGCCTCGCCCGAAGCGCGAAAGGCCCTAAGGAGTTCCTCGCGCGTAGGTTTGTCTTTCGCTCCGTACTTCGGCAACGCGGGGTTCCGCACTCCGTTGAAGATCAGGTGTCCAACGCGGGCCGTGTGCATGTGTGCCAACTGGTGCGCGACATCGCGTCCGCGCGAGTTGAGTGGCACGGCCGATAGTGCGGCATCGGGCATCTGCTCAATCATTTCGAGCGTGATCGTGTTGTTCACTCGCCAACTGTCGAGAACTTGCTCCACCAACGGGACTGGATTCATAGTGCCGCTCCGGCCCCGAATCTTAATCTATTTTCGGTGGACGCCATCCCTGCAGCTTCGGTCGTCAACCGCCGTGCAGCCGACCGCGATGTTCGCGGGTCGGTATCGGCGCCGGGTTCGTTTCGGGGCACGGTCATGCCGGCCGTCGCAGAATCGAAAGCAGCCACATTCGCTGCGCCGGTCTCCGGCTCTCCGCCCGCCAATCGCAACGATGGTCCCCCGGCCCGCAACCTGTCGAAATTACCCGCGGATTACCTTCCTACCCATCGGGGGTAGCCACTGTCCAGAAAACGCTTCGCCGAAACTTTGAAAACAAAGGACTTAAGGTCACTGTTCGAGCTTCCGGTTTGGCATCACCCCTGCACTACGCAGGACGTATCGCGCAGTGCCGCCAGCACTGCGCAGCCTGGCACTACCGCAGGTTCGCCGACCACACCCCGGCGGATCTGCGGGCCAGAATTTCGGGCTATGAAGGGCCCATGCAGGTCAGGCGAGGACCGAGTTCCGCCCAGGTTCCAGCACTCGCCGGGAGATTCCAATGAAGAAGCAATTCCTGTTCGCGTTACCGTTGGCGGCCACTCTCATTCTGCCCGCCGCCGCACAGCAGAACTCCGACATGCAACAGCAGCAGCCGGCCGCGCAGTCGCAGCCCGCGTCCGACGAACTCGGCGCGCGCCAGCCGTTGCAGCAGGACACCAAGCAGGGTTTCTGGGGCAAGCTCAATCCCTTCGCCCGCAAGAAGTACGTCGAGCGTCAGCTCAGCCCCGTCCGCAACCGCGTCAACGAACTCGACGAACTCACGGCCAACAACAGCCGCATGTTGAGGGACGTTGACTCTCGCGCGACCGAAGGCATCCGCGTTGCGACCGCCAAGGCCACCGAAGCCGACCAGAAGGCTCTCGCCGCCGGACAGCGCGCGCAGGAAGCTCACCAGACCGCCAGCCAGGCCAGCACGCGTCTCCAGACCGTCGAGCAGGTCGTAGGCACGCTGGATCAGTACTCGCCCGCGAACCAGACCGAGATCCGGTTCCGCAGCGGCCAGAGCACTCTGAGCCAGAACGCGAAAGCCGCTCTCGACGAACTCGTGGCCAATACCCGCGATCAGAAGGGATACATCTTCCAGATACAGGGCTTCTCGCCGGGCCGCGGACAGCAGGCCATTCAGAACTCGCAGTCGATGGCACAGGCCGTGGCTCGTTACCTCGTGATTGAGCACAACGTGCCCGTTTACCGCATCTTCATGGTAGGCATGGGCAACGTGCCGGTTCAGACCTCCGACGGCAAGGCGCAGCGCGTTCGCGCCGGGCGCGTTGACGTCACGCTGATGAAGAACGGACTCGACCAGCTCCAGACCGCTTCGGCCGCTCCGATGCAGCAGGGTGGCGTCGCCGGCGCTTCGCAGCCGGGCAGCGTGAGCGACAGCGGTTCGCAGCAACAGCCGGCGATGGGCAACCAGGCCGCTCCGTGGCAGCAGCCGTCGCAGTCCGCTCCGCAGACCCAGCCGCAGCAGCCCAGCGAGCAGCCTCGCTAACTTCGCAGTCTCTTTCCCGTACGCTGGAACGGTAACAACATGCCCCTCCGACAAGGAGGGGCCTTTTATTTCCCGGTCTGGGTGCAGCAGGCCTTTAAGCCTGCAACGCACGGCAGACCTGCTATCCTCGACCGCGATGTACATCGGCAGAATGGAATCGCCCGCAGGAACGCTGCTGCTCGGAGCCACAGATCGCGGTCTCTGCGCGCTCCTGTTCGCCGACGGACGCCATCCGATCCGCCTCGAAGGCGAAGACAATCCCGAGCTTCTCGCCCCCTACGTGCATCAGTTGACGGAGTACTTCGCGGGAACCCGCCAGAGCTTCGATCTGCCGCTCGACATGCGCGGCACCGAATTTCAGCTTCGCTGCTGGAACGCTCTGCTCACCATTCCCTACGGGGAGACGCGCACCTACGCCGAGCTGTCCCGCATGGTCGGCTGCCAAAACGGATTCCGTGCTGTCGGGGCGGCCAACGGAGCGAACCCGGTCTCGATCCTCGTCCCGTGTCATCGCGTCATCGCAAGCGACGGAACTCTCGGCGGCTATGGTGGCGGACTCGCAACCAAGGAACTGCTGCTGCGACTCGAAGGTGCGTGGCCGCCCAGGCACCGCACCGCAGGGTTGTTCTCCTAGGTCCCCGATCCGCCGCGAGCGAACGCCAGCATCAAAGATCGCATCTCCCTAACTACAAGTCCCTCCGGAGACAGATCCGTGTACCCACACGCCGGAGTGTGACTCGGGACCTTCGTCCACGCGAAGGCAGGGGAGCTTATGATCAGCAAGCAGTTATTGGCGATGTGTCTTGGAGCCGCGCTGTGCGTTCCCGCAGCGGCACAGGACGCAGCGTCGCCCATCACCGTTCCAGCCAATCAGGACCCGGCATCCGCGCCGTCCACCAAATCTACGCAGACGGGCGACGGCCAGCAGCAGACCGATACGGAAGTCACGCCGATGGACAAGACGCCGGTATTCCGCGTCAACGTCATCTCCCGCACGACCAGCGCGGTCAACTACCGTCATCGCGCCGGATCGACAAAAATCGATTTCCGCGGCACCAGCCTGATGCCGGAATCCAGGGGCCAGGCCGAAGTCACCGGCAAGAGCAGCGGCGTCGAGATCAACCTCGACTTCGGCCGGATGAAGCCGGCGACCTCCTTCGGTCCCGAATACCTGACCTATGTCCTGTGGGCGATCACGCCTGAGGGACGCCCGGTGAACCTCGGCGAGATCGTGCCCAACGACGATGGCGAGTACGAGATGCGCGCCACCAGCGATCTCCAGGCTTTCGGGATGATCGTCACCGCCGAGCCGTACTTCGCGGTCACGCGTCCGAGCAACATGATCGTCATGGAGAACGTCGTCCGCAAGGACACCAAGGGTTGGGAGCAGCCCATCATGGCGCGCTTCGACCTGTTGGAACGCGGCGAGTACACCATCGATCTCGATCCGACGAAACTCCCAGCCACCGGACAGGATTGGCGCAAGGTTCCGCTCACGTTGCTCGAGGCGCGTAACGCCGTGGCCATCGCGCGCAGCGCCGGAGCCGACAAGTACGCTCCCGACGCGCTCGCCCGCGCCGAGGAGTCGCTGGCCCGCGGCGAAGATTACCTCAAGCGCAAGCAGAGCCGGTCTGCCATCGGAACCGTTGCGCGCGGCGCTGTTCAGGCCGCGGAAGATGCGCGTGTCCTGACCATCCGCCGCAAGCAGGAGGAGCGCATCGCCGCCGAACGCCGTGCGCAGGAACAGCAGACGGCCGAAGCGCAGCAGCGCGCGCAGGATGAGGCTGAGCGTGCCCGCCAGGCGCAGGAGCAGGCTACGCAGGCACAACAGCAGGCGACCACTTCCGAACAGGAGCGTCTCGCCGCCGAAGAGGCCCGCCTCCGCGCGCAGGCCGAAGCTGACCGTGCGATCCAGGAGCGCATCGCCGCCGAGCAGGCTCGCCAGCAGGCAATCGAGCAGCAGCAAGCGCTCGCGCAACAGACCCAGCAGGCCCAGTTGCAGACTCAACAGGCACAGCAGGCCGCCATGCGGGCCGAGCAGGAACGCGAGCAGATGCGCGCTCGCCTGCTCACTCAACTCAACCAGGTACTCCAGACCCGCGACACCGCCCGCGGACTCATCGTCAACATGTCTGACGTGTTGTTCGATACCGGCAAGGCCACGCTGCGTTCGGGCGCGAAGCTTCGCCTCGCCAAGGTCGCCGGCATCATCATGGCCTACCCGGATCTCCGTCTCGAGATCGAGGGCCACACCGACAGTGTTGGCAGCGAAGACTACAACATCACGCTTTCGGATCGCCGCGCCGCCGCCGTTCGTTCGTTCCTCGCACAGCAGGGAGTGCCTCCCGACCGCATCGTTTCGCGCGGATACGGCGAGTCGCAGCCGATCGCTTCCAACGCCTCGTCCGCTGGACGCCAGCAGAACCGTCGCGTGGAGCTGGTGGTCAGCGGGCAGGCCATCGAGACCGCCCGCAGCAGGGAAGGTGCAGGCGCTGGCGCTTCAACCGGTGCAGTGGGAACCGCAGGCGGCACGACGGGCGGAGCCACTGGAGCTGTCGGTGCCGGCGGAGTGCAGGGCGGCACGAGCTCCGGGACCGGAGCGGTCGCCTCGCCGGGCACGATCGGTGTGGGAGCATCCGGTACGGCAACAACTCCCGGAGTGTCCGGCTCTGCCGGCGGCACGGTGAACACTCCGGCGGGCGCGGCAGGAGTTGGCACGACCGGCACCACCGGAACGCAGCCGTCCACGAACCAGACCACCACGCCACAGCAGACTCAGCCTGTAACCCCGCGGTAGTCGATGCGGGAACGAAAGCCCCGGCCCACCAGGGCCGGGGCTTTCGTTTGTTGTAGGCCAAGCCGCCTCGCTGGGCGGACGAGCTCGTCATCCTGAGCGAGGAAGCGCCCACCGATGCGCTTCCGAGTCGAAGGACCTTGCACCCCCACGCAGTACACTGTCAGGGATGAACGCCATCGCCATCATTCCTGCCCGCATCGCCTCCACGCGTCTGCCGCGCAAACCTCTCCGCGAAATCTCCGGCAAGCCGATGATCCAGCGCGTGTACGAAGCCGCGCGCGCCTGCCGCGGACTTGCCGATGTGATCGTCGCCACCGACTCCGACGAGATCTTCGCCCTTTGCCAGCGCAACGGCTGGAATGCGCGCATGACTTCGCCCGAGTGCCGCAGCGGCACCGACCGCGTCTATGAAGTCGCACAACAGGTCGCCGCCGACATCTACGTCAACGTGCAGGGAGACGAACCGCTCGCGCGTCCCGAACACCTGGACGCGCTGCTCGGCCTCATGCAGAGCGAAGGCGTAGAGGTCGGAACGTTGAAGACGCCATGCTCCACTCCCGACGTCTCCAACCCGAATGCAGTGAAGGTCGTCACCGACGCCGCCGGACGCGCGCTCTACTTCTCGCGCTCCGCGATCCCTTACGATCGCGACCAGCGGGGCGACATCCGCTACTTCAAACACCTCGGCTTCTACGCCTACGCGCGCTCGGCACTCGACCGCTTCTGCCGCTGGCCGGAGTCAACGCTGGAAGCCAGCGAACGCCTCGAACAACTCCGCTTCCTCGAGAACGGGGTGCCGATCTGGGTGGCAGAAACGCCATTCGACACCGTAGGCGTCGACACCGAAGACGACGTGAAGAGGGTAGAGCAGATCCTCAGAGAAACCGGACGCAGCTGAAAGCTGCTGAGCTACTAAGCTGCGGGTGCCCCACGTTAGCGAAGCGAACGTGGGGTATCTCCGTTCTGAACCAACCGGTTCGGTGCCCCACGTTCCGCGAAGCTAACGTGGGGTGGTTCTCGCGCCGTTCCAGCGATGTTTCCAAGATGTCACCCTGAACGCCTCTTCACTGGCGTTCAGGGTCTATGTATTTCGGCGATGAACAACTCCATTGCACGGATCGTCATCAGAACGACAACGATTTGCAAATTGCCGCCGTCCACCAGCCCGAGCCGCAGGCGAGGGCGTGTCTTCGGTCAGCCCAGAGCGTCGCGCGAAGCGCGAAAGCTCTGGGTGAGTCTATGCCCCAAAATCCTCAGCCCGAGTGCGGCGCTTTCTCCAGCCGCGCGAGGCCTCGGCGTAAAGCTAGCGGGGATGGGCTACCGTTCGGGAACTGGCTGACGGTGGATGTCATGCAGCACGAACCGGCCATCATCGGACCACCGGTAGCTCACGATTTCCAGTTCCCTGGGACAGCAGTGTGGGGACTCATCTTTGTATCGACCCTTCACTGTCAACGTGCGATGCTGCGAGTCGAAAGCCACTCCCGAACCAGGCACCTGCGCATCGATCTTCAGGAACTGCAACAAACGGCTCCCAATGCTGTCTTGGGTGAAGACATAAACAAGGTAATGTTGGGACGAACTACCACCCACTGCTATTTGCAATAGTGAAACGATCGCGACCGGTCCCTGTGGAGTATGGGACCTCCATACTCTTACCAGTTCATACTCCTCACGGCTTCGACTAGCAGTCGCAGATCGACCGCTGCGCAAGATCACTGTCCGTGTGGCACTGCCGTCCTTGAACGCAACTGGATACTCAAAGTTCTCGAATTCGATCTTCGCAAGCACGCTTCGCGTGACTCGCAGGTTTACCGTTTCGACAGCGATGTTCGGACTACTCTGTGCAAAGAGCGAAGTACAGGACAGGATTAGAACTGCAAACGCCCAAGTCGCGCTCACGTTCCCTGCACCTGCTGTTTCCACGCCCTCGCTGCCGCCACTCGCTTTGCAATCGGCGGGTGCGAATGGAACAACAACTCGACAATGCGTGACGGCTCGCGCTCGGCAAGGTTCTGTTCCGCGAGCTTGTTCATGGCCGAGATGAACGGCTCAGGGCTTGCGATCGACTTCAGCGCGTAGCGGTCCGCCTGGCGCTCGTTGTAGCGCGAATACGCGTTCATCACCGGCAGCAGCAGGAACGACAGCAGTGTCGTCGTGATGATGATCAGGGGAAGGTTGGCAAAATCGTACTGTGTCTGGAACCACTCCGGATGCGGCTGGCGCAACACGGTCTTGACCACCCAGAAGCCTGCGAAGGTGATCACCGCCTGTAGCGCGATGCTCTTCACGATGTGCCGATGGACGTGGTGGCCGAGTTCGTGGGCCAGCACCGCTTCGATCTCGTCGTCGCTGTAGTTGGCGAGCAGGTTGTCGGCCAGCACGATCCTTCGCGTGCGTCCGAGTCCCATCAGCGCCGCGTTCGCCTTCTTCGATTTCTCCGACAGGTTCCACTCGTACACGCCGCGCACCCGCGTCCCCGCCTTCTCGCTCAGCCGCGTCAGCCGTTCGCGCAGCGCGTCGTTATCGAGGGAACGGAAGCGGTAGAAGATCGGGAAGAGGATGACCGGCGCAAGTTGCGCGAAGGCCACGAAGAGCACGAGGAAGGCCAGCCACGCCCAAACCCACCAGAAGTCCGGCTCTTTGCGAATGACCAGGTACAGCACCTGCGAGAGCAGCACGGAGATCGTCAGTCCCACCAGCCAGCCCTTCACCTCGTCCCACAGCCACGCGCGCGTTCTCTGGTTGGAGAGGTGGTACTCGTGTTCCAGGCGGAATCCGAAGTAGTCCAGCGGAGCCGTGATGATCTTGCTCAGCAGCGACAACACCAGCACATAGAAGAAGAGTGCCAGGACGTAATTCGCGCCTCCCGACACGTTGAACGCGAAATCGCGGATCTCCCCCGACCATCCGGTGACGAGCAGGATGGCCAGCATAGCCAGCCCGAGCAGCGCATCGGCAATGCCGAGCCTGCGGTGCAGCCGGTTATAGCGACGCGCCTCAGGCGTGTCCTGTTGGCGAAGGTTGTCCATAGTCGTTCGACGTGTGTCTGACGGAAATGATACCGAATCTGATGCCGAAGGCCACGGCCTGAGTGCGCCGGTTGTCACCCGCTGGTTGGTGTCCCGATGACAGCCTTGTACTGGTCCAGGATGAACTTGTCGGTCATGCCGGCGATGTAGTCGCACACCACGCGCGCGCGGCTCTCCTCGCCCCTGTCTATCATCTCGCGGTAACTGGGCGGCAAAGTGCCGGGCTCGCGCATCCAGTGGTCGAACAATTCGGTCACGATGCGTTCGCCGTCTGCCTTCTGCTCGCGCAGTTGCTCGCTGTAGTAGAGGCAACGGTACAGGAACTCTTTCGCTTGCCTGCGCTCCGCGTCCACGTCCACGCTGAATGACGCGATACGCTCCGGATGGCGGCGCACGTCTCCGGGCGTTTCGACCTTCGCTTCCCGCACGCGCTGCCGCGTCGTGTCGATCAGGTCGCCCACCATGCGGTTCAACATGCGCTTCAGCGCCTCGTTGAACTTCAGCTTCGTGCTCACCGTCGGGTAAAGCTTCTCGGCTTCGCGATAGAAGCGCTCGAAAATCGGCACCTCGCGCCGTATCTCCCCCACGTCCAGCAGGCGCGACTCGAACCCGTCGTCGAGGTCCGCAGTGTTGTAGGCGATCTCGTCCGTCAGGTCGATCAGTTGCGCCTCCAGCGGAGGACGCAGATCCAGCAGATATTCCGACAGCTCCGGATGCTCCTCTGCGCGGTAGTCGCGCGAGTGCTTGATGATTCCCTCGCGCACCTCGAACGTCAGGTTCAGACCCGGGAAGTCCGCGTAGCGTTCCTCGAACACCTCGACGATCCGCAACGCGTGCAGGTTGTGGTCGAAGCGTTCGCCGTGCCGCCTCATGGCCTCGTCCAGCGCCTTCTCGCCGGAGTGTCCGAACGGCGGATGCCCGATGTCGTGCACCAGTGCGAGGGCTTCCACAAGGCTGGTGTTGAGCTGGAGGGCCTGCGCGATGGTGCGCGAGATTTGCGCGACCTCGATCGTATGCGTCAGGCGGTTGCGGAAGTGGTCGGAGTAGCGGTTGGTGAAGACCTGTGTCTTGTTCTCCAGCCTGCGGAACGAGCGTGCGTGCACGATGCGGTCGCGATCGCGCTGAAAATCGTCTCTGTAGGCATGCGGAGGCTCCGGGTAGCGCCGCCCGCGCGACTCCTCCACCCGCACCGCATAGGGAGCAAGCATAGGGCGAGTGTAGAAGTCGCGCGCAGCCCACGCAAGACGCCGCCGAGGTACGCCCCAAAACGAAGGCACCGCCGAAGCGGTGCCTTGTTCCTGACCCGGGTGACCATTTCTCGCCCGGCGAGAGGGCCCGGTCCACTACTTGGCGGCAGCTGCCTGCTTGGCCAGCTTCACGCGCGCGCTCTCAAGCTTCTTCTGGACCTTGGCTACATCGCTCGGCTCGACTTCGGCCGGAACCGTACGCTTCCACTCGTCCAGCGCTCTCTCCCAGTGAGCCACCGCCTGTTTGAGGCGTCCCGTTTTCAGGTACAGGTCAGCGAGGTGATCGTGCACTGTGGGATCGGTTCCCATGCGCTCCACGGCCTTGCGCAGCGCCTGCTCCGCGTCCTCGTACTTGCCGAGCTTGAAGTACGCCCAGCCCAGCGAATCCAGGTACGCGCCGTTCTGGGGATCGAGTTGCACGGCCTTGCGGATGTACCCCAGCGCTTCTTCCAGGCGCGTGCCGCGGTCGGCGAGCATGTACCCGAGGTAATTCAACACCATGGCGTTCCGCTGGTCTTCCGCCAATATCTTGCGGAAGTAATCTTCAGCCTGGTCGTACTTCTTCTGCCGCTCGTACATCGAAGCGGCCACGAACATGGTGTAACTCTTTTCATCCGGCTTGGTCGAAAGCTTCAGCGCCTGCCCGATGGCCTCCTCGGCTTCCTTCCAGCGCCGCAGGCGGCTGTACATCTGCGCCAGCGTGATCCACACTTCGCGATCTTCCGGGGTGCCCTTCAGCATTGCCCTTACGCGCGCAATGGCTTCGTCCGGCTTGCCCGTATCCGCTTCCTGCCCGGCGAGCACCATCTGGAGTCCGCGGTCGTTCGGCATCTTCTGCGCGGCTTCCTGCGCGATGGCCGTCGCCTGCTGCCACTGCTTGGCGCTGCGGTAGGTCTCGATCATCTCCTGGTAGGCGCGAACGGCATTCTCCTCGCCAAGCGGCAACATCTTGCGGAACGCGTCCACCGAAGCCTGTGTCTTGTTCTGTTGGCGATAGATCGAGCCGAGGCGCTCGATGAAGATTGCGCGGTTGTTTCGCTCGGCGGTCGTGTACGTCCCGTCCGCCTTCTCGCTGCGCTTCAGCAGGTCCTGCAGGATCTGCGACGCCTCGTCAAATCGCCCCATCCCCTCGTAGATCACCGCCATGTTGTACGGAACTTCGAGAGAGTCCGGCACGATCGCCTGCGCCTTCTTCAGCGACTCCAGCGCCTGGTCGAACTTCCCGTCGCGGCGGTAGATCTCGGCCATCCGCTGATAGCTCTGCGCGTCCTGCGGGTCGGCCTCGGCGATCATCTGGTACTGCGCCAGCGCCGCTTCGATCTGGCCATCGCTCATCAGGTTCTGCGCCAGCCCGCGCACTGCGTCCAGGTTGTCTTTATCCTGCTCGACGGCTTTCTGGAAAGCGGCGATCGCGTTCTTGTAGTCCTTCTTCTGCTCGTAGGTGAAACCCAGCGCTGAGTACACGCGCGCCGTGCGTTCCGCCTCGGGCACCGCTTCCAGGATCGCCAGTGCGCGGCTCGTGTCACCCTCTTCGATGTAGAGGTAGGACAAGGTCGTTACGGCTTCTTCCGAGTTCGGCTCCAGCTGCACTGCCTGCTTGAATTCCTGCTCCGCCTTCGCGCCCTGGTTGTTCAGTCGATACAGGCGACCGAGCAGCAGGTGGTCCTCCACGCTCTTCGGATCCAGCCCGACGATCTGCTCGTATTGCAGGATGGCGCGCTTGAGAATCTCTTGCGATTGCGATCCGCCCTGGATGTCCCCGAGCGAGCGAAGGTAG
>DASPLH010000004.1:0-3608 GCA_035627675.1 Clostridia bacterium | reverse complement strand
AGGGTGCGTGCCTGGGGTTGGCGATGGCAACGCGCTTAACCTCCGGCCGCAGCAGGGACTTGAGCCCAACGTTCTCGTCGATGCCTCGTACCGGGGCGCTCATCCACACGGCCAGCACTCCCCGGGCGTACTCGGTGATCGTCTCGGGAGAAGCCTGTCCGGACTCCGCCAGCCGCCTGGGATACGTTGCGTCGGCAGACAGAAACACATCAAATGGAGCGCCGTTGCTGATCTGCGCGAAGAGATTGCCCGATGAACCGTACGTCACGCGGACGGGCACGCCCGTCTTGCGGGTGTAGGCCTGCCTGACCTCCTCAAGCGCATATTTCAGGTCGGCGGCGGCAGCCACCGTCAGCCCGGAGGCAACCTGCGCCCTGGCAGCCGGGGGCGCGAGCAGCAGGCAAAGTACGAGTATCGAAGCGAAAATTCCGTGTAAGTGAATGCTTACTTTTCGGCGCGGGCCGGGTTTAATGTAGGTGAGCATCGTTGGCGTGACGGGCGGGCCGGAAGTCATTGTATTCGCAATTGGTTCATCTGCCATCCCACGTACCTCCCGCTTACTGAGGCAAGGGCAAGTTGAAGATACTCAAGAACAAGTGGTTCCTGATCCTCGTCGTGATCACCGTAATCGCGGCAGCGGCGGCTTTCACCCTGCGCGACGACAAGAAGACGCAGTACTTTACCGCGACGGTTTCTCGCGGAGACGTGCGCTCGGTCGTGGAAGCCACGGGCACGATCAATGCCGTGACCAGCGTCCAGGTGGGATCGCAGGTCTCCGGCACAATCTCCGAGCTGCTGGTGGACTTCAACTCCCGCGTGAAGCGGGGCCAGGTGATCGCCCGCATCGATCCCTCTCTTCTCCAGGGCGCTCTCGGACAGGCCACGGCCGATCTCGAGAACGCTCGCGCCAACGTCGCGGCGGCACGCGCCAACCTCGAGAAGGCCAAGGCCGCTGCCATACAGGCCAGGCAGGATTTCGATCGCGCCGCAGGCCTGGCGAAGGCCGGCGTGTTCAGCCAGTCGCAGCTCGACGCTGCCCGCGCCACCTACGACGCCGCCGCCGCACAGGTCAACGCCAACGAGGCTTCCCTGACACAGGCGCAGGCCCAGGTGCGCCAGCGTGACGCCACCGTCAACGTAGCCCAGACCAACCTGAAGCACACCATCATCACCGCACCGATTGACGGCACGGTCGTCGCTCGCAGCGTTGACGTGGGACAAACCGTGGCCGCCTCGTTGCAGGCTCCCACGCTCTTCACCATCGCGCAGGACCTCACGAAGATGCAGGTCTATGCCAAGACGGACGAGAGCGACGTCGGCCAGATTCGTCCCGGACAGAGAGTCACGTTCAAGGTTGACGCGTTCCCCAAGGAAGACTTCCAGGGACGCGTGGTGCAGGTCCGGATGAACGCCACCACCGTGCAAAACGTCGTTACCTACGACACCGTGATCCAGTTCGACAACCCGGAGATGAAGCTGTTTCCGGGCATGACGGCCTACGTGAGCATCCCGGTGCAGGAAGCAACGAACGTCCTGCGGGTCCCCAACGGCGCGATCCGCTACAAGCCGGACATGACGCCCGAACAACTCCAGGCCGTCCTCCAGAAGTACGGCATGGATGCGCAAAGCCTCGCCGATGCCCGCAGGGGACGCAGGCAGCGGACCGGCGCCGTGGCGCAGCAAGCCGCCGCCCCGCAGCCTATGGCCGCCTCCGCCCAGGCTCCGCAAAGAGGAGCAGCGGACGGCGCTGCCGATCCAGCCGGCGATGCAGAGCAGGAGCGGATTCCGAAAGAAGCAAGGCCTGAGATGGCAACAGTTTGGAAGCTCCGCCCTGACAAGTCGCTCGAGCCTGTCCGAATCCGGCTTGGAATCACCGATCACACGGAGACCGAAGTGGTGCAGGTCGTAAAGGGCGAACTGAAAGAGGGCGATACCCTCGTGATCGGCTCGGCCGCTGCACGCACATCCAGCGCAACCGGCGCTCCGGGAGCCACCAGGCCGCCCGGCATGGGCGGCGGCATGGGCGGCGGTGGACGCCGGTAAAGGGCTGCAATGGCGATCATGACGACACCTTCCGGAGCGTCCACGCCCCCGGCGGCCGAAAAGGCCGTGATCCGGGTGGAAGACGTTCACAAGTATTACGAGCTGGGCGAGACGCGCGTCCACGCGCTGCGCGGCGTCTCGTTGACGATCGGCCGTGGCGAGTTCGTGGCCATCATGGGAGCGAGCGGCAGCGGAAAATCCACACTCATGAACATCGTTGGCTGCCTGGATACGCCAAGCAGTGGCCGCTACTGCCTGGAAGACGTGGATGTGTCGGGGCTGAGCAAGCGAGACCTTGCGATGATTCGCAACCGCAAGATCGGCTTCGTATTCCAGGGCTTCAACCTGCTGTCGCGCACCACGGCGCTGGAGAACGTCGAACTGCCGACGCTGTATGCCCGCATCCCGAAGGAGGAGCGCCAGGTTCGTGCTCTGCGCTCGCTGGAACTCGTCGGGCTGGGCGAGCGCGTGCAGCACTTCCCTTCGCAGCTTTCGGGCGGCCAGCAGCAGCGCGTCGCCATAGCGCGCGCGCTGGTGAACCAGCCTGCCATCCTGCTGGCCGACGAACCCACGGGCAATCTCGACAGCCGCACCTCGGTCGAGATCATGGACATCTTCCAAACGCTCAACGATCAGGGACTCACGATCATCCTCGTCACCCACGAGCCCGACATCGCGCATTTCGCAAAGCGCAACATCGTGTTCAGTGACGGGAAGATCCGCAAGGACGTGATCGTCGAGAACCGCCCCGCGGCTCGCGACGTGTTGAACTCCATGCCCGCCGTGGATGATGAGGACTGAGTTATGGACCTGGCTTCAATTCTCCGCATTGCCGTTCGCGCGCTGGCCCGCAACAAGATGCGCTCCAGCCTGACCATGCTCGGCATCATCATCGGCGTCGGAGCCGTGATCGCCATGGTCGGCGTAGGACAGGGCGCGCGCCAGCAGGTGCAGGACCAGATCGCCGCCATGGGGTCCAACATCCTCTTCGTCGGCTCCGGCTCGGTGAACCGCGGAGGCCAGCGCACGGGCTTTGGCGGCACGAAGACCCTGGTGCAGGCCGATCTGGACGCGATCCTCCGCGAGGTGCCCGCGATTCGCGACGGTGCGCCCACCAGCAGCTCCTCCGCCCAGATCGTGTACGAGGCGCAGAACTGGTCCACGCGCATCACGGGAACGAACCCAAACTACTTCGACGTCCGGGTGTGGCCGGTGCAGAAGGGCACCATCTTTTCGCCGGACGACGTGGACCAGGCGGCCAACGTGCTGGTGATCGGCACAACGGTGGCCCGCAACCTGTTTGGCGATGTCGATCCGGTCGGCAAGACCGTTCGCCTCGGCAATCTTCCGTTCCGCGTGGTCGGCGTGCTCACAAGCAAGGGATACTCGGCGGGCGGCATGGGCGGCGATCAGGACGACGCGGCCTTCGTCCCTATCACCACGTTGCAGAAGAAAATCACGGGCAATACCTGGCTCCAGGGCATCATGCTCTCCGCCGTTTCCAGCGAGGCGAGCTTCGGCGCGCAGGCGCAGATCGAGGCACTGCTGCGCGACCGGCACCGCAT
>DASPLH010000003.1:0-16786 GCA_035627675.1 Clostridia bacterium | reverse complement strand
GGCGCGCCATCGCAGCGCGGTACGACGAGTTGTTCCTCGCCTCCGGGTTGACGAAAGGCCGCGGCGTCATGACCGGGGAGGCGCCCGTGCGCATCCTGGCGACTGTTCCGGAGACGCACCACATCTTCCATCAGTACGTGATTCGCGCGCCGAAGCGCGACGAGCTTCGTGCGTTTCTCGCCGAGCGTTCCATCGGAGCCGAGATCTACTACCCGGTGCCCCTGCACCTCCAGAGTTGTTTCGAGTACCTCGGCTACGGCGAGGGACGCATGCCGGAAACGGAGCGGGCCTCCAAAGACGTTTTGGCCTTGCCGATCTTCCCGGAACTCACGGACGAGGAAATCCAGAGAGTGGTGAACGCCATCGTTGCGTTCTACAGCTAGGAAACATCGCGAGCACAAGAAAGGGCGCGCCGGTTTCGGTACGCCCTCTTTTTTGTTGTTCGTTGATGTTCGGTGGCTACGCAGCTACGAGCGGCCCAGACTCCGCCCAGGGCGTGTGCGCGAATCGCTCGGCCCATAGCCGGTACCGTCGCGCTTCCCGCAACAGAAGCCTCTCGTCATAGGACCCCGGCGAGGCCGCGGCGGCCATCTTGCACCATCCGATCCGAAACGCCGAATACGCCAGCAGGTAGGAACGCAAGCGCGGGCCGGCGTCGTCGTTGGTCAAGCTGCGGTAGTGACTCAGGAACAGCTCCTGCGCATCCGGATGGAGTTCCCACTCGACGATGGCGCCGGCGAGATCCCACGCAATGTCACAGGGGCCGGGAAAGAAGTGGCCGTCGCCGTGACTCGCGGCGGCAACCTTGAGCAATCCGGTGGGCGTCTGGAGCCACTTTCCCGGATGCATGCGCGAATCGGAGACGACGGGCGACACGACATCGAGGCTGGCGAGTTGTTCGTCGAGTTCGGTCCCGAACTCCGTACGCCAGTTGCAGCGCAGCATGTGTTCCAACTCGCTACTTCCATCCACCCTGTGCGGGAACTCCCGTACGCGTAGGGCGCAGTACTCGGCCATGTGACGCAGCACGCCCTGGCTCAAGTCGCTGCCGGAGAGCGAGCGCCCCTCCACAATCCGATATCGGCCGAACCCCTCGAAGTTGCCGCCGTACTGCGGAGAGAGTCCAAGTTCGGCCAAGCGCCGCGAGCGCGCTCCTATCGCCTTACCGAAGTGTCCGAACCCTTCGAACCTGAACACGAAACGGTTGTCGCGGGAGACGTACTTCGGGACGTCCAGCTGCGTCCAGCAAGGGGTATCGGCCCCGTTGTGAATGAGGAAATGCCTCCGCCACAACCCGCCGCCGATTGCAATCTCGGCGTCGGGAGGCGTGATGGCCTCAGGTTGGACCCACCGGAAGGCGAATCGGGGCCAGCGTGTCACCGCGTTCTTGGTGCGCAAGCAATTCGGGTCCGGCGCGGCACGGCTGCCGATCATGACGATGTCGTCCTCCGGGACGCCGCTGCCGGCAAGCCACTCGGCAACCGCCAGGAACGAGGAACCGCTCAGCCCGGGCCCTTCATCGACGATGAGGAACTTCGCGCCGCGATTGCGCTCGAGGAACCGTTCGAGCCCCGGTTCTGGCTCGAGCTGGCGATCGTACGGGTGTCCGCCGGGCCTTACCGTGATCCGCTCCGCGACCCTGCCGCTCGCGGCCAGGGCACCTCGCACCACCGCGCTGAGGGGCGCGCCGATGCTCCGGATGCCGATAACGGCGACACGCTCCGGCAGTTCCATAGTTGAGATCAACAGGAGGTACTTGCGGGGGTGGAGCGCGTAATATGCGAAGCCCTCGAGAACGGAGATCCGCAGTTCCCTGGGAGGTTTCATGCCCTTCAGCAGATTGGCGAGGCCGTCGGGGTTGGCCCTGCCTCCGGCGAGCATGACGGCTACGCCGTCCGTCAGTTCACGGGCGGCGCTTGCCGCTTCGGAGCCGGCGTCTTCCAACGCGCACTCCAGCTCTCCGGCCGACACCAGGGCGGAGAGGATGCTGTCGGAATTTTCCGGACGCAGCTCTTGTATCGCGTCGAGCGCCGCCCTGACGAGTTGCTCTCCCGGATGGGCTTTGCGTCCGTCGCGAAAGACATACATTTTCCAAGCGTGATTTTCCATGTCGAGGAGGCAGCGGACCCGGGAATCCGGTCCACTCGCAAACGGCGGCAGCGCGGGGCTATGCCGCCCGCTTCTTCGTCCCGCGCGGCGAACGCGAAACGTCCCCTTCCTTGTCTATGAAGTAGAGATATTGGTTGTCGCGGTCAACGGCGTTCTCCACCAGGACCTTGGAGTCGCCCTTGCCTGACTTGGGTTTCTGGCAGACGTTGCCATTACCGTCTATGAAGTAGAGGTATTGCTTGTAGTCCCGTTGCAGGTTCAGCTTCTTGATCTTTTCAGCCATGGTCTAACCCCCGCCGATAGGCTTGGATTCGGCATGGGGAAGGTGGGTTGGCAGGGCAAAACTGCGGCTGGAGGCCCTCAGCGGCCCTTCTTCCGGGCCGGCCGTGCTGCTGCGGAACGTATCTCGGCAGCAGCTGCTTTCTTCGGCGCCTCGCCGGGCGCGTAGACCTGCTTCACGATGGGACCTATGAGCCGGTACTTGCGCTCCGTAACGGTCCCGTCCTCGTTCTGCTTGCGCACGGTAAACACCGGCAGCACGCCACCGTCGTTGCCGAAGTCCTCCGTGGCAGTCTTCGCCGGGAAGTAGCCGATGAAGTTGCGTTCGCGATAGGCGGTCTCGTACCGGTGCCGCTTCACATTCCAGGTAAAGACTCGCAGCTGGTTGAAGTCGAACGGAGAACCATCTTTGGGTTCGTTCAGCAACATGAGGTACTGCGGCACTTCTTTGTCGCCGTCACGCACCTTGTTGAGGACGTAAGCTCCCATGATGCGCTGGCCCTCGGCGTACTGGGCGACTTCCAGCGGCACATCGAGGTCCACCATGCGGGCGAGCACCCATCCGACCCGTCCGGTGTTGTTGCGTACCAGCCACCAGTCGTCATACACCTTCTGGACCGGCTTCCCGTCCGGGGTTGTCGTGGGCTGATTCACGACCGTTTTCTGGTCCCAATCCGCAGGCGGCACCGGAGTGGTGCGGCCGAGCGCGATGGCGAGCGGTTTCATCTTGTTCTTCTTCCTGCTCCGCTCCTGCTGGCGCTTGGCTCTGAGTTTTGCGTCTTCGAGTTGGCGAAGGAAGGCGGCCTGGCGTGCTTCGATGCGCTGCTTCGCCTGTATCTGCTGAGCACTGAGACGCTCGGCGGTTGCGCGCTTCAGGATCTCGACCTTCTCGCCCTCTTTCAACTGGTACAGCTTCGCGCCGTCGCGAGCGGGCGTCAGGTGCATGTTCAGATCTGCGCGCGCGATCCCATGCCCCTGCACGGCCGTGTCCTTGTTGTCCGCGGCAATCTTCTGGAAGGTCTCGAACACGTCCGCATCGACTAGGTGGCGCAGTTCGACCCAGCCCTCTTCGCCGCGGGGCGTGCGCACTCGCGCGAACCGCCGCTGTGTCTCGAAGATCTCCAGCCGCTCCCCGTTGGTGGCCGTGCCGACCTTGTTGTAGATGGTGGCTACCTTGTCCCGCAGCACGACTTGCGGCGCGGAGACGTACTTGTGATCGGTGGATTCCAGCGGTCCACGCGAACACGACACCGCCGTCATCAAGGCGAGCACCGGCAAGGCGAGCACGAGCAGACGGCGCAGGGTTTTCTGGATGGATCTCGGGGACACGGTTACTAATGAATATAGAACAGAAACTCCGTCCAGGAACTCAGATCAATTACCGAGGAAGATACTCCGGGCATGCCGGAACTGGAACAGATTCCCACGGCGGTTACCTGAAGTAAAACGGGCTGCGCCGAAGCGCAGCCCGCAACCTCCGCGAAGTCCCTCGGCTACTCGTCGCCGAAATGGATCCCGATCGACTTCGCCGTGTTCACCAGCTCGCCGTGCGGATCGACGACCTTCATCTTGCCGATCGCCTCCTGGATGTCAACGAACTGCACCCGGGCATCACGCAGCGCGACCATCTTCCCGAAGCCGCCCTGGGCGATGAGATCCACGGCCGCCACTCCGAACCGCGTGCTGAGAATGCGGTCGAACGGCGATGGAGAGCCGCCGCGCTGGATGTGTCCGAGAACCGTCACGCGAACTTCCTTCTTGGCGCAGTTTTCGATCGCGTCTCCCAGCACCGTGCTGACCATTCCCGAGCGCGGCAGCGCACCGTGCTTCTCGATGTACTTGTCCTTCACGTCCTCCGGGATGTTGACGCCCTCGGCGACGCAAAGGATCGTGAATTTCTTGCCGAAGATGTGCCGCTGGTTGATGAACCGGCAGACGTTATCCACGTTGAAGGAGATTTCCGGCAGAAGGATGACGTGCGCGCCTCCGGCGATTCCGGCTTCGAGCGCGATCCAGCCTGCATCGCGGCCCATCACCTCAATCAGCATCACGCGATGGTGCGACTCGGCCGTGGTGTGAATCTTGTCTATGGCGTCGGTAGCCGTGTGCAATGCGGTGTCGAAACCGAACGTCACTTCGGTGGCCGACAGATCGTTGTCGATCGTCTTGGGGACGCCGACCACGGGCAGTCCCTTCTTCGAGAGATCGAGCCCGATCTTCTGGGTGCCATCGCCGCCGATCACGATCAGGCAATCGATCCCCATCGCTTTGGCGTTGCGGATGACGTCGTCGGAGAAGTCACGCGTGACCTCGTGGCCCTCGTTCTGCAACTTGTAGGCGAAGGGGTTGCCGCGGTTCGTGGTGCCCAGGATGGTGCCGCCGCGGGGCAGAATGCCGCTTACGTCCCCCATGGCCAGCATCTTCGTCTTTTCCGGCCAGATCAGGCCGTCAAAGCCGTCGCGGATACCGATCACTTCCCAGCGGTACTTGAGGATTGCCGTCTTAACTGCGGCGCGGATAACAGCGTTCAGGCCCGGGCAGTCGCCCCCGCCCGTGCAGATTCCAATTTTTCGGATGTTCGGCATGCTTGCTCAGAAAAGAAGAGGTATGAGGACGATAGCCGCTGAGCGGCCCGTGAAGAGAACTTTCGCCTCAACTGATTCTACAATACGGGCTCTCAGAACTGGTTCACAGTCACATTCGAGGTGCCCGAAACGGTCGCCGTCGCCGTAGTGACACTGGCCGTGATCGTGGCCGTTCCCGACGCCTGCGCCGTGACCAGGCCGCTGGTGTTCACCGTGGCGACGCTGGAGTTCGACGACGACCAGGTCGTAATGGAGGAAATATCCGGCACCGATCCCTCTTGCGTTTGGGCCACGGCAGCCAACTGTTGCGTCCCGGCAATCTGGAGCGTGGGATTGTTGGGGGTCACCGAAAGCCCCGTCACCGTGCTGGCCGAGACCACGATGCGCGCGTCGGCCTCGTTCCCGTCGGCTGCCGCGGTGATGATCGCCGATCCGGCGCCGACGGCCGTGATCAATCCCGTGTTGCTGACGGTTGCCACCGAAGTGTCCGAAGAGGTCCACTGAGCCGTGTTGGTCACGTCGGTGGTGGCGCCGCCCACGGTGACCGACGTTGCCGTGACCTGCTTGGTCTCGGCGCTCTTCAGCAGCAGCCCGGTGGATGACAGCGTGATATGGTCCGCTGTCCCCTCGGAAACAAAGAAATCACCGCATCCGGCGAAAAGAGCGACTGCGATGACACTGGCAAGAACAGCGGCTCGGACAATCCAGGTGCGACCCATTGCGCCTCCGTAACTCCACGACATTGTAACCGCCGGAAAAGGAAAAAGATGCCGGGCGGCATCTTCTCTTCGGATGTGCGCTCTGGCCTTTCAGGCGCGCGAGCTGGCTTTATTGAACATCGGAATCGGCTGCGGCAATCCGGTCGTCGATCGGCTTACGCCCGTCGAATCCCTCTTCCATGCCGTGCCAATGGGTGATGGACTGCTCGCCGAGCTTCCAGCAGAGCAGGACGACTTCCTCGCCCACTCGGCAGGGGAAGTCCAGCAGACCGATGTCGAGGTCCTTGACCTGTACGCCGATGGCGTTGATCTCGGCAACGGCGTCCTTGGCCTTCTGCAATGCCTTGTCGCGCTGTGCCTTGCGGCGCGCCCAGAACGGCACTTCCACCAGGGTACCGCCGTTGACGAAGATGCGCTGTGTCAGCTCCTCAAGGTCGCCATCCACTTCTTCGATCAACTGCTTCGACTCCATTGAAGTGCGCAGCAATCCCTCCAATACCGGGAGCATTGCCTGCGCTTCTTGTAGAGAAAACGTCTTCATAAACCTGTCTATTCTACGTCTTGGATGACGGCTGTAGCGGTTTGAGCACCGGTTCTAATGCGGTTCCGCGCAGGAGTGTACCCGGCAAAGCGAAGCGGAGACCGAACACCGGTCTCCGCCCGGAAGAAATTACGTCAGCTACCTGACTTCCAACATGCGACCGAGCGCGACTCGCGCCCAGTGTTTCACCGAATCCTTGACCTTGATCTGGTTGACGACGTTGCCGTCCACGAGGTTCTCCAGCGCCCAGCACAGGTGCTGGGGCGAAATGCGGAACATCGTCGTGCAGAGGCAGCCGGAGTCGTCCAGCGTGATGACCGTCTTGTCCGGGTGCTGCTTTGCCAGGCGGTTCACCAGATGGATCTCTGTGCCGATCGCAAACTGTGTCCCAGCCGGGGCCTCGCCCACGATCTTGCGGATCTTGTCGGTCGAACCCGTGTCGTCGGCCTTCTGGCAGACTTCCCAGCGGCATTCGGGATGAACCACCACCTGGATGCCCGGGTACTTCGCCCGCACGTTGTCCACGTGCTCGGGCAGGAACCGCTGGTGCACCGAGCAGTGTCCCTTCCAGAGGATCACCCTGGCATTGCGCAGGCGGTCCGGGGTCTGTCCGCCCATCGGCATGTACGGGTCCCAGACAACCATATCGGCCAGCGGGATACCCATTGCGAATCCCGTATTGCGTCCCAGGTGCTGATCGGGCAGGAACAGGATTTTTTCGTTGCGGGCGAGCGCCCAGCGGAAGGCCGCAGGCGCGTTCGACGAAGTGCAAACGGCTCCGCCGCGCTCACCGCAGAATGCCTTGATGGCCGCCGTCGAATTCATGTAGGTCAGCGGCGTGAGGCCCTTTCCCTCTTCGCTCGTGACACCCAGCGCCACCAGTTGCTCCCAGCAGTCTTCGACCTGCGTAATCTCGGCCATGTCGGCCATCGAGCACCCGGCATTCAGGTCCGGCAGAACGACAACTTGTCCTTCGCGCGCGAGCACGTCCGCGCTCTCGGCCATGAAATGCACGCCGCAGAACACGATGTATCGGCCCTTCGCCTCGGCCGCCAGCTGCGAAAGCCTGTAGGAGTCTCCCTGGAAATCGGAAAAACGCACGACCTCGTCGCGTTGATAGTGGTGCCCCAGGACGACGCAATCCTCGCCCAATGCCTTCCTGGCGGCGAGAATGCGCTCGTCCATCGACCTGTCGGGCAGGACAAGGTAGCTCTCGAGCGAACACGAGGGAGTGTAAGTAACAGCAGTAGCCAACGTATGTCTCGCTTTCAGTTTCGCTGGGCGAAACGGGGTTGTTGAAAGCATTCCATCGGCTCCAGCAGGTGCACATGTGTGCCGTATCGGTCCACCCCACCTGCGGGGTTGTTGAAGCCAGTGGTGTTCCCGCCTTTAATGATGCCCGAGCGGGGTAGCTGGACGCAAATTCCCGTCACCGGACTGCGTGAGGCGACGGGCAAAAGAAAACGGGGGAGCCTGGGCTCCCCCGTTGCAGGAAGTGCTGAAGGTTATTGATCGGCGGAGGCCAACTGCTGCATACGCTGCTGGTTGACCCGGATCTTGCCGTCCTTCTGCAAGCGGTCGCGGACGCTTGCAACGTACACCTGGAGCAGTTCGCCGCGCTTCTGACCCAGCAGCGCCTCGCGCACCTGGTCTTTCTGCTGGTCGAACTCGGCGGGGGTGGGTTCCTTCTTGTCGAGGATCGCGATGACCGCTCCGCTGTTGCCGGCCGGGATCGGTCCGGATATCTCGCCCGGGTTCATCCTGGTCACGTCGCCTGCGGCAGCAAGCGACCCGAAGTCCGGGATCTGCTGCATCGGCGTGACGTAGTCGGAGGTCTTCACGGTCGCGCCGACTTCCTTGGCGGCGGCGCGGAGGTTATGCATCGCGCGGGCCTTGTCCGAGAGCTCCTGCGTTTTCTTCTGCAGCATGCTCTGGGCCTGTTCGCGACGCATCTGGTCGGCGATGCGGGCGCGCACTTCTTCGAAGCTCGGGGTGCGAGCCGGCCTGATCTCCGTCACCTGCGCTACGACAAAGCCGTTCGGAGTAGCCACCTGCGTTGGGGGCGAGTTCGGCTGGTTGCCGAAAACGTAATCGGCGAACGCCTGCGCGTTGCCGATGCCCGGGATGCTGTCGGCGCGGGTGAAAAAGTCTGTGTTCACCAACTGCAAGCCGCGCTCGGCCGCGGCCTTCTCCATGCCCTGCGTGCGAGCCTGTGCTTCCACCGTGCGGGCCAGTTGTTCGGCCGCGCCCTGCTGCTTCTGGCGCTCGACGATCGGCTGGATCTGCGCGCGAACCTGTTCCATGGGCGTCAGGTGCGCCTCGGTCTTGTCCTGCACCTGGATGATGTGGAACCCGTACTGCGTCTGAACCGGTCCGACGATATCGCCTTTCTTAGCGCCAAAGGCGGCCTGCTCGAATTCAGGAACCGTGCGGCCGCGCGTGATCGGACCAAGCTCTCCGCCCTTGTCCTTCGAACCGGGGTCGTCGGAGAACTTCTTGGCCAACTCGGCGAAGTTCGCGCCGCCCCGCACCTGCTTGGCAACGTCCTCGGCCTTTGCCTTGGCCGCATCGACAGCCTTCTGATCCACCTTGCCGTCCTGTCCGGGCGTCGGGGTCTTGATCAGGATGTGGCGCACGGTAGCTGACTCGGGCACGCGGTACTCGTCCTGGTGCTGCTGGTAGTAGCTCTGGATATCCTGGTCGGTTGCCTTCGGCGCGTTGGGCAGCTTCGAAGGATCGATGACGATAAAACGCGCCTTGCGCTGCTCAGGGATGCTGTTCTCGAACTGATTCTGGTTCTTCTCGTAGTAGGCGCGGAGCTCCGCTTCGCTCGGGTTGACGGTCTTGGCCAACTGGTCGAGCGAGATCACCGCGTAGTCGAACTTGACCTTGGTGCTGGCCTTGCGGAACTCGTCCTGCATCTCCTTGTCGGAGACCGTGACGCCGCCCTCGATGAGAGCGCGCAACTTGCGGACCGTGATGTCGCGCTTCACAAGCTCCTCGAACTGCGCGATCGACATGTTGAACTGCTGTTCAACAAAGTTGCGATATTGATCGGTGCCGATGAAGGCGCCCTCCGGGAACAGCGTCCCCGCCAGCGGTCCGTGCTGGAGGTCGTGGCGAAGCTCCTGGTCGGTGGCCTCGAGCCCGAGACGTTTCGCCTCTTCGAGGACAACGTTCTGGAGGATCAGCGAGTCGGCCGCGCGCTGCATGAAGAACGGCATCAGTTGCGGCGGGAATCCCCTCGGGAACTGCTGCCGCGCCATGTTGCGGGCCTGCATCTGGACCTCGCGCAGCGTTACCTCCTGCGAGCCGACAGTGGCAAGCACGTTAGGATCGCCGCCCTCGCCCAGCTCGTCGCCAGAGATGCCGCCCGGCACCAGGGAAATGACCAGCGTGATGCACACGATGGCCAGAAAACCGACAAGCAGCACCCGCTGCACCTTACCTTTAGTTTGCAGAAATCGAATCATGGCTGTATTGGAGCTCCAGACCCTGACAACGCAGCGCGTCAACTGGAGTGTGCGCCGAATGCGAGGGGCAAAAAATGCATTATAAACCAACAGCTTGGCACGACGGCCCGGGTATCGGAGAGATGTGAGATGGGCCTGTCAACACCCCCTTGACGCTGCCAGGGCTTCTCCCGGGCCGCGCCAGTTGACACCTGTGTCCGACGGGCATACGCTTGCGTCCGCTTTTCCGGACCCGCAAAGTCCATCCCCGCAACACCGGCTCCCCACGCATTTTTCGAGGAGGACCAATGCGGAGACACGCGTATCTAGTTTGCATCCTGCTGATGGCGGCACTCTGCGCGGCGCAGACCCAACCATCCGCTCCCGCCCAATCAAGCTACCACCCGGTAGCCGAGATTCACATCACCAGCCCGAAGCCCGGCATGACAGCGCAGTACGAACAGGCCCGCAAGACTCACATGGCCTGGCACCGCACGCAGAAAGACCCGTGGTCGTGGCAGACCTGGGAAATCGTCACCGGCCCAAACACCGGAGGCTACGTCACTGGAACCTTCGGGCACCGCTGGACCGAGTTCGAGGCGCGTGAGAAATTCAACGCCACCGACCGGGCGGACGCCGAACGGACCATGGCACCGACCACCGCGATGGCGGAGATGAACTACGCCATCCTGCGAACCGACCTGAGCCGCAATCCCGAGAACTCCACCATGCCGCGAATGGCTGCTGTCACTCACTTCTGGGTCAATGCCGCCGACGTACCGGCGTTCACGGAGGCCATCAAGCGCATCAACGCCGGCATCACCAAAATCCAGTACCCGGCCAAGCCTTCGCGTTGGTACCAGGTGATGAGCGGCGAGGGCCCGCACTTTGTCATGGTGAGCGATCGCGCGTCGTGGGCGGACATGGAACCGCTCGACCGCACGATTGACGAAGCGATGGCGCAAGCCTACGGAGAGCAGGAGGGCCCGGCCTTGATGATGTCGCTGCGCAAGGGCGTGAAGCGAATGTCCACCGAACTGATCGTCCATCGCCCCGACCTGAGCTACGTCGCGGCGAAATAGCTTTGGGCTGCTGAGGTGCTGAGCTACTGAGCTACTGAAGGTGCTGAGGTACTGAGTTATTTGAGGTACTGAGGTACTGAGGTGCTGAGTAGCTTAGCGGCTTAGTAGCTTAGTAGCTCAGCAGCTTCAGTCCGCGACACGCGATGTTGTGGCTTGTCTCCTATGCATCGCGTAGGTGAACGCCGAAGCCAGCGCCACCAGCAGTGACGTCGAACCCTGTATCCAGTCCACGGGCGCCTTGTCGGTGAGCAGGTGTATGGCCCACAGCATAGGCACCTGCCACAGTTCGATGACGCGCATGTAGAACGCACCGACAAGTCGCATCACTTCGTTCATGTAGAAGTAGCCGATCAGTCCGACGGCAGCCACGAGCGCAAGCAGCAGCAGCATCGGCGCACTCACTGGCTGAACGGTGAACCGGCCGAGCACCAGTCCGCCCAAAGCGCCACCGACCAGCGCGGGAGCGATCAACCAGAAGGTGTGCTCCTCGCGTCCCTGGGCGCGCTCCCACACTTTGTAGCTCGCCGCACGGGAGAAGATGGCGATGCCGAGGAACATCAAGCCTCGCGGGACACTCGTCACAGTTCCCGGCTCGCGCACGGCTTGCGCGGCAAAGATCAGCAGCGCAACGGCCAGAACGGCGATGGTGCGGCGCTCATACGGACGCCGCTCGCCGCGCACGTAGGCCAGCACCAGCGAATCCAACAGCAGGATGGCTGCGGTCACTCGCGCGCTGAGCGTTCCGATCGCTCCAAACCAGCCGACGAAGGTCAGCCCGCCGGTGAAGATTCGTATGAACGCGAGTTGGGGAACGCGCGGCACCCAGTCTGGGCGTCCGGGACGCAGGTAGAGGGCGAGAAGCGCGAGCGCCAGCAGCGACCTCCACCACAACACCGCGGCTAGCGCCAGTCCGGTCCTGCGCAGCAGCAGTTCGATGGACACTGCAATCGCAACTTCGGAGACCACCATCCCGCCCAGCGGGAAGCGTCGCCAAACCTGTTGAGTGGAGTCGCTCAAGGGATTCGATTAGAACACATCGCCATGTGGAGGCAGATACGATCCTTAGTCCCGTGGTGCCATGACTCGCATGGTTCGCAGGCTGCATTCGGCCATCGATTTCTGCCGGTGAGCATCGAAAAGTAACGGTTGAGTTGCAGGCGCTTCCGCTCACTGCAACCCTGTGTGATGTAATAGAAGCTGACCCGTTATGTCGAACCGCAAGCAGGGCTTTCGTCGCAGATATCTGGCCGCCCACCGTCGCGTGCGCGAGCTGGCGATGATCGCCAAGGGCATACTCTCGACCGATCACCCGGTCATGGCCCACATCGTGCCCATCCGGCGCTGCAACCTGTCATGCGCCTACTGCAACGAGTACGACGATCACAGCAAACCCGTGCCGATCGACGTCATGAAGGCACGCGTGGATCACCTCTCCGCGCTGGGCACCACCATCATCACCATCAGCGGCGGCGAGCCGATCCTGCACCCGGATCTGGACGAACTCATCAGCTACATGCGCAGCAAGCGCATCATCACCGGCATGATCACCAACGGCTATCTGCTGACGGCCGACCGCATCCAGCGCCTGAATCGCGCCGGACTCGACCACATGCAGATCTCCATCGACAACCTGATGCCCGATGAGGTTTCAAAAAAGAGCCTGAAGGTCCTGGATAAGAAGCTCCAGTTGCTTTCCGAACACGCCGATTTCCACGTGAACATCAATAGCGTGGTCGGCGGCGGTATCCACGACCCGCACGACGCACTCGTGGTCGGACGCCGCGCCCGCCAACTCGGGTTTACCTCGACGGTCGGGATCATCCACGACGGCGACGGACAGCTCCGCCCCTTGGCCGCCTACGAGCGCGAAGTCTTCATGAAGATGAAGAACCTGGAACGCCGCCACTACTCGCGGCTCAACTACTTCCAGGACAACATCGCCATGGGCCGCCCGAACAACTGGCGTTGCCGCGCCGGGGCGCGCTACCTCTACATCTGCGAAGACGGGCTCGTACACTACTGCTCGCAGCAGCGCGGATACCCGGCCAAGCCGCTCATGGAGTACACGAGGGACGACATCCGCCGCGAGTTCCTCACCGAGAAAGGCTGCGCTCCGCACTGCACCGTCAGTTGCGTGCACCAGGTCAGCTACATGGACTTCTGGCGCGCTCCGCAGACCTTGCAGCCAACTCCGAAGACGGACGTAGGCGACCTCGTACAGATTCAAACCGACTGAGCTGAAATAAGAAAAGAAAAGCCGCTCGCGAGAGCGGCTTCTGTTTTGGCCGGATGGATGATTAGTTTTCGTTCGACTCGTTTTCGTTCGAGGCCTTGAAGGCATCGAGCACCGCGGCACTCGAGGCGAGGCTCAACTCGTCGGCCGGCATCAACACCAGCACGCAACCGTTCGTTTGGGTGCATGAGACGAGGCCCTTCCGCATGAACCGCGTCGTGCCTGCGTCCGGATAACTGACGGGAAACTTAACGGCCATCAACTGGGACTTCTGAGCCTTGAACTGCTCCTCCCCGGTGAGGAACGAAACATCTTCCAGCACGCCGCCCGCTCCGAACGACAACACAACCTCGGCATTCCCGTCGGACTTTGGCCAGTCGAGCTTGATCGTCCGCTGCTGACCGAGCAGCGGACGCTTCGAGTCCACCAGTTTGTCAACATCCGATTTTCCAAGCAGTGCCTTAAGGCGGTCGCGACTCTCCGGGACGCTTTGCGTAGCGGCGAGGGCATACGCGTACATCTCGACGGCCTTGTCCTTCTGCCCGCGCTTCTCATGCAGTTGCGCGACGTGGTCGGCGACTTCGCCGTTCTGCGACTGCTGCCAGGAGGCGAGCAGATACTTCTCCGCCCTGTCGAGATCACCTTTCTGGTAATACACCCAACCAAGCGTGTCCCAGTACGTCGCGAGCGACGCGGATAAGACCAGTCCCGGCCCCCCGGCCTGATCGATGGCGAGGTTGCGGAGCTGCGTCGCGGTGTTCGACACAGCCGATTCGGCGTACTGTTGCGCGCGATCCAGCTTCTGCTTTTCGGTCGCGAGCGTGTAGGCGACGTTGTTCCACATCACCGGCGTTGGAGCCTTCTCCAGCGCCTTGTTGAACGCGTCCATCGCCTCTTCTGTCCTGCCGGTCTTGAGGTAAGCCTCTCCGAGCACCTGGAGGACGAACGGGTTGTCGGAGGCAATCGTGCGCGAGCGCTCGAGTTCCGGAACGGCTTCGTCGTAACGGCGGCGGCGCGCCAGCAGCGAGCCGAGGTTCGCGCGCGCACCGGCATCGAGCGGATTGACCTCTATCTGCTTGCGGTACGATGCGATGGCGTCGTCGTACTTCTGCTGGATCTCGTAAACGCGGCCAAGATTGTTGTAGGCCCACTCGTCGTATGCGTTTATCTCGATCGCCTTCTTCAATGCCTCCTCGGCCTTCTTGAACTCGCCCAGCCAGGTATAGGCGCGCCCGAGGTTGTTCCACGCCCGCGGATGCTTCGCGTCCTGTTCCGTCACCCGCGCGTACAGATCGGCTGCCGTCTTGTAGCGTCCATTGGTAAGCGCGCTGTAAGCGGCGTCCTCGAGTTCCTCGATCTTGGCCTCGACCGGTGCGCCCGCGTCCTCTCCTGGAACACGCGCACGCACTTGCTGCGCGTGATCGGAGTTGATGATTCGGACAAATGACGCAATGTCCTTGGAGCGCTCGGCCGGCAGATGCCTGGCGCTGACCGCCAGCACTCGCGTTCCCACCAGGTCGTTCCCTTTCATCTGCGTGCTTGCGTGATACTCCGCGTAGTCGCGCTTCACCGACACCGCAAGCGGCACCTTCGTGCTGGCGCTGACGCGCGCTGGAAGCGTCACTTTGAGCGAAGACTCCACTTTCACCGGCCCGCCGAGTTCGATGCGCTCCAGGCTTTCGTCTCCCTCGCCGGTGGCCAGCAGGTAGCGCGGCATCGGCAGCGGGAAGTTCGCATCCTTGCCCGTCCAGTCGATGTAGTTGGACGCAGCGATGTCATATTCGAGGACCAGCGGCTTTGAGGTGTCCGTCAGCGAAGAGGTGGTTACGTTCGACGCGGTAATCTCCATCCCCTCGGTGCGGGCAAGGAACTCCATCATCGTCTTCCAGTTTGCCTGGGGCATGGAGCGCAGCGCGCTGCGAATCGCGAGTTCGACATCTCCGCGCAACGTGCGCTTCACGCGGCCTGCGAGTCGCCCGAGTTCGCTGATCTTGCCTTCGAAGTCGTAGCCCACGATGGACTCGAACGGCAGCCCTTCCGGCGTTTCGACGATGGCGGCCGTGCCGTCAGGCTTGACCTCCAGCGCAGCCTTGCCGCGGATGGTCTCGGTCAGCATCTCCATAGGCGCGACCTCCGTGGTGGTGTCCATCCAGAACGTCTGACCGCCGGCGTTCACTCTGGTGATGACGTGGTCGAACTGCGAGGGCGAGGGCACATCCCTGTCCAGGTCCTGCTGCGAGTGGATCAGGACGGTGGACGGGCTGTATCCAAGCGACTCCAGCATGGAAGACAGCAACGTGTGCTTGTCCTTGCAGTCGCCGTACTCGTTGCGGAAGATCTCGCTTGCGGCGTGCGGCTGATAGCGCCCCACGCCGAACGACAGGCTGACGTAGCGATAGTTCGTCGCCACGAAGTCGTAAATGGCCTGGATTTTCTCGCGATCATTCTTGCGGTCCCTGGTGAGTTCGAGCGCCTTGGCCTTGATCTCCGGAGACGCTGTCCGCCGCTCCCGCTCCAGTCCCGAATACCACTTCGCAACATCGTCCCAGCTCTCGAACGTGCTCAGTTGCACGCTCGCCACCTTCTCGGCGCGCTTTGCCCTTGGCTTTTTGTCCTTCTTCCGCGCCTCCTCGCGTTCGGCAGCCGTGGTCAGGTTCTTGAACGTCCACGTGTAAAGCGTCCGATCGCCGGCTTCCTTCGTCTCGTACTTGCCGAACTCGGGAAGGGTCTTGATCTGCACCTTGCGCGAACGCGGCACGTCGATCAGAAGCTGCTCGTCGAGCACGATGATGTTCTGCTGGAAGTTGTGTTCCGCCCAGAACTGGCCCTTCGTCAGCGGAGACTTCGTCTCGAGCACCGTCTCGTACTCCAGGCGGTCTCCCGGGCGGAGCGACGGCACCGTGACGTGCTTCTCGTGCAGGTCGGTGTACATGGGCGCCGTGCGCGCGACCGGACCGGTCATGTCCTGCACAGCGCTGGGATCCGCGGTGATCACCGTACCGTCGGGTTTGCGCACCCTGACGTAGTTGATCTTTATGTCCTGGATGCCCGCGCTGTACCCGAGCCGGAGCTGCCCGAGTTGCTGCACTCCGGCCTCAGACTGCACGCGGATGGTGAGCCGTTGCCGCTGCGTGCTGGTCCCGTCGTTCTCGAAGCGGTATTCGGTTCGCACCTGCTCGATGACCGCGGCTTCGGCCGAGTAATCCTTCGGGGAGTTCGCATCGGCTACCGTCGCCGGCTTCGGCGGAGGCGAACCCGCAGGCGGAGCGGAAGCTCCCTGCTGGGCGAAACAGGTGGAAGCAACAGTGGAAGCAACAAGGGTGGCCAGGAGGGCAGCGCGGACGAAACCGGGTCGCGACATATACCTATCTTGCCATCGTTTCACCTTGCCGCCGTCTCAAAAATCTGGCCACCGATTCACCGTGCCATCGTGCCAACATGCGAACAGAGGGCGGCTGCTTTTATTTCGATGAAGTGGATGGCAAGGTGGCACGATGACGGTCCCTGATGAACCGGTGGCAAGGTGAACCGATGGATCTATCGTTTCACCCTGCCACCGTGCCAGCAATCAACACCCGGCGTTGTGCTTGCTATAAGGTCAGTTGCGCCTCGACGAGGTTGTCCTCGAGATCCGGCATGCTGATCTTGAAGCCCAGCTTCGAACAGATTGCCCGCATCTCGTTGTTCTCGCCGAGCATGTTGGAGTGCACTTTCGCGACCTTTTCGTCTTTCGCGATCTGCAACAGCCGGCGGTACAGTTCCTTGCCGAGTCCCTTGCCCTGGTAC
>DASPLH010000002.1:0-35463 GCA_035627675.1 Clostridia bacterium | reverse complement strand
AATCCCGCAGCTATGAACTAATAGTATGTCCCCCCTTTTGGTCCCGCGTCCTGGAGGTTTCAGATGTTCGCGACGGGCATGGGCTTTCTCTCTGCGACACTCTTCAGCACACTCGTCCTGATCCTTCCGACAATCATGGTTGCCGAATGTTCTGCGCCGTCAACTCCTGGTGTCCGAATCTGTAGTCCCACGCCCGGTTCCACCGTGCTCTTTGTTAACGCAATTGACCTCAGCACAACTCCTGCGCCGGGTGCGACGATCGTCAAATTCAAGATCTACGACAACAATCGCAGGATCTACGAGAGCTTCGACACCCAGACCGGCGGGGTAATCTTCAACGCTCTCGTCAGGAACGGCCGCCACAACGTCGTGGTGAATGCCTGGGATTCGCTGGGAAATCTCTATCAGAGTCGAGTCTCGTTCAACGTAATCGGCGAAGGCTTCGCCACCTCCTGTCCTCCGCCCGTTTCTCCCGGAATCAACTTCTGCGTGCCGCCCCTTACGAGCTTCCCGCTCGGAACCACCTATCGCATCATTGGCACAGCGAAAGGGGTGTCCCGAATCACAGCGATGCGCTTGTATGTTGACCACATGCCCGTGTCAACACTCCCGGGCGTCAGCGTCTGGAATACACAGGTCTTCACCGGTACCCAGGGAAACCACCGGATCTCACTGGTCGCCTGGGACAGCGCCGGTCGGTCCTATCGCAGCAGTCGCATCATCAGGAGTTCTTACAGGTACGGCTACATGGAGTGTCCAAAGGACGCTTGCACGCCGGGTTTCGACGACACGCCGGGCTCTGGGTTTTCACCTGATCAGAACGACTATGTCGGAAACTCCTTCACGATCCGCGCGGAGATCAAGTTCAACCCGCTTCCCATTACGGCTATGAAGGCCTACATCGACAACACTGTCTTCGCCGTCTCAAACGGTCCAATCATGAACTTTCCGGTCACAGACGCTCCCACCGGGACTCACATTCTGACGCTTCAGGCATGGGACACAGCCGGCGTGCTCTACCGCGTCGCGTACAACATCAACATCAATGTCCCGCACTGAAAGATGGAGAACGCACCGCTCTGCAATGTCGCTTGCAGCTCTGGGTTGGATTTCTCCTCCTTCCGCAGCCGAGGGTTCAGTTTCAATCCTGGAGTCGGCACCGGCAATGACTCGCGATGCTGACCGAATCTCTGGGGCAGCCATATCTTTCTTCACACTTCGATCTGGAGTCTATTCGCGCACTGCGCGTTAAGCAGGCTACCTGTCGGGAAGACCTGGGCAACCAGAGAGCCAACTCCATTGCCGAACACCAAGTCGTCATTCCCCGAGCAGAGAAACTGACAACTGATCAGACCGTCTTCAGGAATTCGATGACCGCGTTATTGAAACCTGCCGGATCGTCGTCATGAATCGTATGACCTGAGGTCGAGAATTCCAGCAACTTCGTGTTGGCACGGCGCCTGCATATGTCTCGGGCATGGGCTGTATTCAGGGCGAAACTCTTATGTCCATGGATCAGCAGTGCCGGACACTTCGAGGCCGCGAAGTCCTGCCACCAATCACCAGAAGCGGCTTTTCCCGCAGCGATCATGTGCCGATAATCGAAGCGCAGGCCCCAGCCATCCGGGTACTCCGTGGCGCTCTCCATGAAGTAGAAGGCTGAATTGAATTTCTGCTCCAGGAAATCGTGCAGATCGCGATGTGTTTGAAAGCGGGTCGGCCAGTTCGCCATGAACGAAAAGTCGGCACTGATCGTGGTGCCGATGTCTTCGATGATGAGGGCCTTCACAAGCTCGGGGTGCTTGGCTGCAAGCTGGTAGGAATTCAACCCGCCAAGCGAATGCCCCAGCAGGATCACGGGCCCTAGGCCCACTTTTCCAATCAGGGTTGCGATGTCTTCGACGAAGGCCGCGCGCGAGTAGTCCTCAGGTTTGTCGCTTTGGCCGTGACCACGTTGGTCCACTGCGATCAGTCGATGCCGGCCCGCAAGCGCCTTTGCGAGCGGAGAGAACGTCGCACCTCGACTAAAGAGCCCGTGCAGCGCTACGATCGGCGTTCCCGTCCCTGGAACGTCGAGGTAGGCAAGCTTGATCGGTCCGACATCGGCGAAGCGAACAGGTACGGTTTCGGCTAGGGTCGGCCCCTGCGACGGCTCCGCACAGGGTAGAGCGTCAAGAGCTTCTAAGGTGATTCCGTTCAGGGATGAGGACAGAGCGGCTACTGTAAATGCGGTCTGACCCAGGAACTTGCGCCTGGAAGTAGGCATTCGGTGGACACCCACATTGAGTTTTACTAAAGAAAGAGCGATTCTAGTACAGCGAAACGCTTACTACCTCATAAATCCACCGGCTATCCCACAACCGCAAATACGACTGGCTTGTCGCAAAGCTGCGCGCTTACCAACGTCGTGTACACGTGTGACGCGAGCGCCCACTCGTTCGTCCTGCTTCGCCGCGAATTCGTCTTTGCTTTGGCGCACCCGGCACGCAACGCGATTGACGCTCTGCCCGCCTCTGTGTAGAGTCATCCCCCTTTGGAACGAGCGAGGTGTGTATGCGTTCTGCCCTCCTCCTGTTGCAGGTGACCCTTGTGGCCGGCGCGTTCGCGCAGTCGGCACCCACCGTCTCCGGCGCCGATGTGCGTTCTCTGCTGGAACGAATCGAGAAGCTGGAAAAGCGCGTCGCCGAACTGGAGGGGCGCGCATCGCCCGGCTCTACGCCGGCGCACACGCCACCCGCATGGTCCCCGCAAACCGCCGCCACGCTCCCCGGCGCGAGCGCGCACGACGCGGCCATGCATGACGCCATGATCTCGGATGCCGAGAGTTTCCCGTCCCTCAAGATCCGAGGATTTGCCGATGTCGATTTTTCGGCCAGTGACCGCCCCGGCGCGAGGAGCGGGTTCTCGCTGGGGCAATTCGTGCTGCACCTGGCGTCCCCGCTATCGAAGAAGATCAGCTACTTCGGCGAGGTCAGCCTGACGGCGCAACCCAACTCTTATGCCGTGGACGTGGAGCGCTCGTTCATCCGGTACGACGTCAATGACACGGCGAAGATTTCGTTCGGCCGCTATCACACGCCGATCAATTACTGGAACACGGCCTTCCATCACGGCTCGTGGCTGCAAACCACGGTCAGCCGTCCCGACATGTCCCGGTTCGGGGGCACGTTCCTGCCCGTACACTTCGTCGGCGCTCAATCGGAGGGAAACATCCCATCCGGCGGATTGGAGCTGGGCTACAACGTCGGACTCGGCAACGGGCGCGGGAGTTTCTTCAGCCGGGCGGGCGACAACGCCGATGCGAACAACAACCGTGCCTGGCTCGTGAATGTTTTCTCGCGGCCCAGGATGTTCAGACACCTCCAGATCGGCGGATCCGTTTACAACGACGAACTCACGCTTTCGCCGGACGGTCCATCTCCCGAGGGGCGCAACTTCCGCGAGTGGATCGCCTCCGGACACATCGTGTGGACCGGCGAGACTCCCGAGTTTCTAGCGGAGTTTGCCAATGTCCACCACCGCAGCACGCTGACAGGACACACCTTCGACTCCCAGGGCGGATACGTGCAGGTCGCATACCGGCTGCCAGTGTGGGAAAGGCGATGGAAACCCTACGCTCGCTATGACTACATCCAAGTACCGGAGGATGACATCACGTTCGGCGAAGTGGAGGACGTGCGAAGCTTCACGTTCGGCCTGCGTTACGACATCTCCGATTTCACCGCTTTCAAGGCTGAGTACCGCAACGGCCGCGGCGCCATCGATGAGGACCGCGTGAACAGCGTGGTCATGCAGACGGCATTTACGTTCTGAGGACGATCGCCATGAGGCACAACAGACACTTGGGCGCGATCGCAGCCGTAGCGTTACTGTTTGGGCTTGCCGTAGATGCCGGGGCGCAGGCGAAGAGCAGCGACATGGCCGTCGTGGTCAACTCATCCACGCCCGTCGAAGAACTGAGCATGACCGAGGTAAGAAAGGTTTTTCGCGGCGACCGCCAGTACTGGTCGAGAGACGTGCCCGTCGTGCTCCTGATCCGCGCTCCGCGCAGCCGCGAACGCGACGTGATTCTGAAGACGCTCTATAACATGAGCGAGTCGCAGTTCAAGCAGTATTGGATCGCGAAGATCTTCCGCGCCGAGGCCACCACCACCCCGAAGATCGTGTATTCCAACGGCATGGCCGTAGAACTGGTCAGCGTAATTCCCGGAGCTATCGCGTTCCTCCCGGCCAGGGAAGTAACTCCCCAACTGAAGGTAGTGAAGATCGATGGACGCATGCCCGGAGACCCCGGGTATCCCTTGAAGTAGAACTCCCGCTGGCTAGGCGGCCTTTGCGGCACTGCGAGCGACACCGTGAAACGCGATCTCCACCACGGTACAGTCGTCGTTGAGTGCGGCCTTTCCGCAAAACTTTTCCACCTCGGCAAAGACGGTCTCGAAAGCGTCATTCGCAGCGGCGGCTGCTTCGAGACGGTCGTCTCCGAACATGTCCTCGTCGGTGGCTCCGGCCTCGGTCACGCCGTCGGTGACGAGGATGATCCGGTCGCCCGGCTGCAGTTGGCATCGGAGCGCACTGTACCGCATGTCCGGAAAGAGTCCGACAGGCCCGTTGTTGGAATCGAGGCGATGCACCCGCCCGGAACTTACGAGCACGGGCGCGACGTGGCCGCAGTTGACGTACTCGAGCGCTCCGTCCTCGTCGAGCACGACGATGCAGAGTGTCGCGTACTTGCCGGCCACGTCGCGATGCGCGAGGAAGCTGTTGGCCTCCTCTACGATCTCGGCGATGTGCCGCCGCAGCGCCAGCTCGGCCCTGATCATGCCCTGCAACATCGAAGCCATGATGGCCGCCGAGATGCCCTTGCCCGCGACGTCGCAGATGATGACGGCCACACCATCATCGACCGGAACGACATCGTAGAAGTCGCCGCCGATTTCCGTGCACGAGACGTTGCGTCCGCGGATCGAGGCGAAAGACAGCTCGGGAATCCGCATGTCCATCAATCCCTGCTGGATCGAGGCTGCCATGCGGAGTTCAGCCGCCTGCCGCTGCCGGATCTCTTCGTTGGCCGCCGTGAGTTGTTTACTGGCAGTGTCCAGACGTTCGGCCATGGTGTTGAAGGAGCGCGCAAACTGCCCAAGCTCATCGTCGCTGTCGAGGGCGATGCGGTGCTCCAGGTGCATGCTGCCGACCAGGTCGGTGCCCTGCTCCAGTTCCCGGAAGCCGCGCGCGAGCGACCGCCCGAGCCTGACCGCAACGAAAAAGGCAAAGAAGGTCGAGATGACGAACGTGAAGGCGCTGATCCGGCCTGTGAAATATTCCACACGCGCCAGCCGTGCTTCCGCCATCTCTCCGCGCGTCTTCTCCAGGCGCTCGAGGTTTGGCACGATCTCGGTTTGGAGCCGGTAGCTCAGTGGGTCGGCCTTGGCGGCGCTGGCCACCGCCCACGCCTGCTCCGTCCCGAGATAGTCGTAGAAACGCCTCCAGGCCTGCGACAAGACGGAATACGTGGCATCCAGCTCGCCCAGGATCGCCGCATCCTCGCTGCCGCTGAGGCGCTTGAGACTTTGGATCTGTTCTGACACGCCCACGAGTTTTTCGTCGAAGAGCTGATGCGAGCGCGCATCTGGAGGCGTTTGCGAACCTTCAACATCCACCTCGCTCAAGAGCGCTACCTGCTTGTGGAGGTTATCCAGGTCCTGCCGGATGTTCGCGAGGATGACTCGCCGCTTCAGCGTGCCGTCCAGGCGCTTCATCGTGACTTCGCGGAGGTGCGCGCTCCAGAGATATACCCCAAGACTGGCTCCGAATAGCGCCAGCACGGCTGCAAACGAAAGAGTCAATCGCCGGCGTATCGTCATGAAGCTGCACCCGCCTGACAACCATAGATGCCACTCGAACACAGAGCGCGCGCGGTGCGTGGGTCATTGTCCTACAGGTCGGATGTCGTGGGCGAGATCTGCGACAACTTTCGGAGTTCCTGTCCGGCGGCTCCGGGAAGATCCGGGCGCGCGAGTTCCCCAAGTTACGGTCGTGGTCGCTGGTACACTGCTCGGCTGCAAACCTTCACTGGATGAAAGGTGCTCTGTGCACGGCAAATGGACTGGATTCCCCGCAACGATTCTCAAACGCCGGACAACACTTCTGAGGAAGTTCGCCCCGCTGGTTCTGCTGACGGCGCTGTTCCCTGTCATGCCGGCCGCGCAGACCGCGCCGCAGGCAGATTACACGAAGGCCGCAGTGCAGGGAGACTTCGTCATCAGGGATTTCACCTTCCACGATGGAGAGAAGCTAGCCGAGTTGCGGTTGCACTACGCCACATGGGGCTCTCCGAAACGTAACGCCGCCGGCGAAGTGACGAACGCGGTACTCCTGCTGCATGGCACGCTGGGAACGGGCCTTGGATGGGGAGCCGCGTGGCCCGACGCGCAGGTGCACCCGCTGTTGGGGCCGGGAGGGGCGCTCGACGCCTCCGAGTTTTACGTGATTGCACCGGACACGATCGGTTCCGGCCGGTCTTCGCGCCCGAGCGATGGGCTACGCATGAAATTTCCCCACTACAACCTGGAGGACATTGTCAGCTCGGAGCGGATGCTGGTGGAGCATCTTGGCGTGAAGCACCTGGTCGCCGTCGTCGGAGCCTCGATGGGAGGCCGCCAGGCCTGGCAATGGGGCGTGCAATATCCGGACTTCATGGACGGGCTGGTCCCGATGATCTCGTCGCCCTTCCCGAACTCCGGCAGTCGAGGGGTCATCGACTTCCTGCCGGCGGCCATCATCAAGGCAGATCCAGCGTGGAAGCAGGGCAACTACGAGAAGAATCCGGAGAGCGCGCGACTGGCGGACATCACGTACTCGCTATTCCTGCATACTCCGGCGTGGTTCCGCGGCGCGCTTCCTACGAGAGACGATGCCGAGAAGCTCGTGCTCGAAGGCCGCGGCAGTTTCCAGTGGCCTGATGCCAACGATTTCATCTACATGATGGAACTCAACGACGGATTCGACGCCTGGTCGCAACTGGAGCGGGTGCGGTGTCCAGTGCTCATGATCAACATGGCCGGCGACAACATGGTTCCCGTGGAACTTGGAGATGCCGAGAAAGTGGTCGCGCGGCTGAAGAACGCTTCTTACCTCGAGGTGAAAGAAGAGTCACAGCACGGTCACGGCGCCCTGCGCCGCACCGCCGACGTGTGGGGTCCGAAGCTGCGCCAGTGGATGCTGGCGCTCGGCAACCGAGGTGCTCGCTGAGAGATTCCAGCGCTCCCGGCGGCGCGGAGTTCGAAAGCAACACCCGGAGTGCGGCGGACGGCGTCGAGCGCTACATTGCTCCAGCAAGAACCATCCGGTGGAAGTGACGAGCGGGAGCAATGTATGTCCACGAAGAGTTCTGAAGCGGCGGCCGCGAATGCATTGCTGGCTGTGGAACGCGTGCAGGGATTGGACTGGGAGCGGATTTCGCGAGACCTGGATGCTCAGGGCAATGCCGTACTGGAACGTCTCCTTTCGCCCGGAGAGTGCAAGGCCCTGAGCGGGCTTTACGCGGAGGATCGCATCTTTCGCAGCCATGTCATCATGGCGCGGCATGGCTTCGGGCGGGGTGAGTATAAGTACTTCGACTATCCGCTTCCGGAGCTGGTCGCAGGTCTGCGGACTGCGCTCTATCCCCGGCTGGCACCCATCGCAAATCTTTGGAATGCTGCGATGGGCATCGATGTGCAATATCCGCGGGACCATGCGGACTTCCTGAAACGCTGCCACGAGGCCGGACAGCGCAGATCGACTCCGCTGCTGCTTCAGTACGGGGAGGGCGACTACAACTGCCTGCACCAGGACCTCTACGGCGAGCACGTTTTCCCGATCCAGGTAGCTATTCTGCTTTCAGAACCTGCAATAGACTTCACCGGCGGCGAGTTCGTGCTGACCGAACAGCGCCCTCGAATGCAGTCCCGTCCTGAGGTTGTTCCGCTTCGCCGCGGGGACGCCGTGGCCTTCGCTGTTCACCACCGTCCCGTGCGGGGGACCCGCGGCACGTACCGCGTGAACCTCCGGCACGGTGTCAGCCGGGTGCGCTCCGGGCAGCGCCACACGCTTGGCATCATCTTCCATGACGCGCTGTAGCCGCGGGTTCCGGCGTGCGTGAACGTTGAGCGGCAACAGATTCTGAGCACCTCCCGCGCGCGTCCGCCCATCTTTGGCCTTCCACGTGTTCCCTCGCATTGGTGTATAGTTCCCCGCCAGATTCTGGGCCTTCTCGCGGCAGCGCATGTGGGACGTTGCCGTTTCGGTGTACACCGCACCGCCCATCTGGAGGATCTATGCTTCGCTCAGCCCGAGGAACTTGGGCCGCTGTCGTGGCTGGTCTCGCGCTTGCATCGGCGGGACTTGTCGCCGGACAAAAGCCCGCATCCACCCCGCAAACCAAATCTTCTACCGCTCAGCAGACGGGGCAATCGCAAACCGCCCAGCCGCAAACCGCGCAACCACAGGTCTCCAAAGGACAGCCGGCGGAGTTGCCGACGCGCAGCCAGCACACGGCGTGGCGCACCGCCGAGGAACTCAAGCAGCAAGGTGTTCCCCTGCGGGCAGAGAGCAGCTACGCGCCGGTTGCGAGCGAACGCGAACTTGCGGACGTCGTTCGCAAGATGAAGGCCGCCAAGCCCGAAGTGATGAAACGACAAATGGCTCTGCTGGAGCAGCGCTACGACCTGGCGAACCGTCCGTCGAAAGAAGCGCGAATGACCCGCGGCAAACCGCTCCAGGAAGGCGTCCGCGTGAAGCTCCCGGCCGGCGTGACCTGGGAGCAGCTGGCTGTCATGCCGCCGGACGACATCCGGCAGAAGGGGCTGTTCCCGCCGGGATTCATGCCGCTGCCGCATCCGAACCATCCCGAAGGCGGCATGCTCTTCCCGGCGATGCACATCAACGAGACGAAGCGCCAGGAACCCCGCGACCTGACACGCTTCGATCTCGACTTCGACATCCCGGAGCATTTCCTCCCGGAATTTCCCCCGCCGATCTTTCTCACCACACGACCGGACCTGGGGGACGTGTCGCAGGGGCAACTCGTCACCAGTCAGAACTTCTATCAGCTGTTCAGCGGCATCCTGACCCCGAAGCAGCTGGACGGCGTGCGCATGCTGACCACGCCGTTCCCACAGCAGCAGTTCAACCTCACGAGCGACCGCCGCAGCGAAAAGCCACACCAGGGGGTTACGTGTCTCGACTGCCATGTCAATGGACACACGAATGGAGCAACGCACCTGGTGGGCGATATCCGTCCGCAGCACTTCCGCCATCGCATCGATGTCCCGACGCTGCGCGGCGTGAATGTGCAGCGACTGTTTGGGTCGCAACGCGCGCTCAAGACCGTTGAGGACTTCACCGAATTCGAGCAACGCGCCGCCTACTTCGACGGCGACCCGGTAATCGCGACCAAGAAGGGGCTAAATATCCTGGAGCGCGGCACCCAGGTACACAACATGGCCGAGTTCCAGGAACTGCTGGACTTCCCGCCGGCTCCGAAGCTGACCGTGCTCGGCACGCTGGACGAAGCGCAGGCGACCCCGGCGGAGTTGCGTGGACAGCAGGTCTTCTTCGGCAAAGGACAGTGCTCAAAGTGCCACCAGCCGCCGTACTTCACCGACAACAACATGCATAACCTGCAAGTGGAGCGGTTCTACAAGGCGCACATGATCAACGGCCGTGTCGCTGCCGCGGACGGCCCGATCAAGACCTTCCCGCTCCGCGGCATCAAGGACTCTCCGCCATACCTCCACGACGGGCGGCTGCTGACGCTCGAAGACACCGTCGAGTTCTTCAACATCGTCCTCGGGCTGAAACTCAGCCCACAGGAGAAGCAGGATCTGGTGGTCTATATGCGCGCGCTCTAAGCGCACACGACCCGAGACCGAGGGACCACAGCCCCAGGGGGCCGGTCCCTCGGCTCGAACTACTGTTCCTCGCGCCGTACTTTCCCCTGCTAGAATCGTCCTTCGCCGCGAGCCACCTGCGCTCGGCGGAGGCTATTTATGTCTTCTACGATCGGTCGCATCGAAGCCCTCGACTTCCATCACATCGCACGCAGGCCGCTACAGGCCGAGGAATGTGCTCTCGCCATAGTGGACATCCAGGAGAAGCTGCTTCCGCCCATCTTCAACAACGAAGCGCTGGTGCGGAACACGCGGCTGCTCATCCATGCGGCCAAGATCCTCGACATTCCTGTGCTGGTCACGACGCAGTACGCGAAGGGACTCGGCGGAACGGTTCCGGAGATCGCGGAGCTGGTGGCCGATGTGCAGCCGATCGACAAGACGGAGTTCAGCTGCTTCGGTCGCGACGAGTTCTGTTCGGCCGTGAAGTCGCTGCCGGGACAGCGCACCACGATGCTGCTCTGCGGAATGGAAGCCCACATCTGCGTGATGCAGACGGCGTTGGCCGCGCTCGACCAGGGATATATCGTGCACGTCGCTTCCGACGCCATTGGCTCGCGCCATGAGTGGAACTGGCAGGTGGGTCTCGAACGCATGCAGAACGCGGGCGCGGTGATTTCGTCCACCGAGATGATGATCTACGAACTCATGCGCAAGAGCGGCACGCCGCAGTTCAAGGAACTGTTGCAGCACATCAAGTAGAGCGAATGCCCACACCTGCCCTCCAACTCGCACCCGCGTTCCAGCAGCAGGACCGGCAATTCCAACGCGCGTTCGAGTTGATGATGGCAGCCGCCGCGGAACGCGCCTTTCCCGGAGCGGCCCTGGCGGTAACGCATGGCCCGGCACTCGTTGCGTGGAAGGCATTCGGCCGCTTCACCTACGACCGCGAATCTCCTGCCGTGGCCCCAACAACGGTGTTCGACCTGGCTTCGGTCAGCAAGGTGGTTGCGACCACCGCGGCGGCCATGCTGCTGTACGAACGCGGCGCGCTCGACCTCGAAGCCAGGGTCGTGGACGTGATGCCGAATTTCGATACCGGGGACAGCAGGCGGCGCGAAGTCACTCTCCGCATGTTGCTGGCGCACTCCTCGGGGCTGCCGGGATGGGAGAAGCTGTACGAACGCGCGACCACCCCGGAGGAGCTGCTATCGCTGGCCCTAGCCACGCCGCTGGTTGCGGCGCCGGGCACCCGGACGGAGTACAGCGACATCGGGTTCATCATCCTCGGCGAAATCCTTGCGCATTGGGCGGGCGAGCCTCTCGATCGCTTCTGCCAGACACAGGTCTTCAACCCCCTCGGCATGTCCTCGGCATGTTTCAATCCTCCTCCGGAGTGGAGCCAGCAGATTCCGCCTACTCTCGACGACCAGGCATTCCGCGGGCGCGTTATCCAGGCCGAAGTGAATGACGAGAACGCGAGCGTGCTGGGCGGCATCGCCGGACACGCCGGAGTCTTCGCCAGCGCTCTCGACGTGGCCACGTTCGCGCAGTGCATGTTGACCGGCGGCCGGCCCATCCTGCGCCCCGAAACCGTGCAGACGTTCACGGCGCGCGAGTCCTCGCCGCCGGGAACGGCAAGAGCCCTCGGGTGGGACACGCCGTCAGCTCCATCGCAGTCGGGCCGCTACTTCGGCCCGCGATCCTTTGGACATCTGGGACACACGGGCACTTCGCTCTGGTGCGATCCCGACCGGCGCCTCTCGGTTACCCTGCTGACAAACCGCACGTGGCCCGACCGCAGTTCGCAGGAGATCAAGCGAGTGCGTCCGCTCGTTCACGATGCCATCGTCGAAGCGATCGAGGACGCGAAACCTTGAGTTCCAGCGGAGGCAGGAAACCCGCACCCCTGAGGCCGGCAGCCGACGTTCGCGGCATTGCCACCGAGCGCGAAAATCCACGCTCATCGGAGCTCGATCAGCGCAGCGCGCTGGAGATCGCGCGCATCATCAACGCCGAAGACCGCACGGTTCCCGAAGCTGTGTCGAAGGCGCTGCCCCAGATTGCGCGGGCGATCGAGGCCATCGCGAAGGCATTCCAGAGCGGTGGACGATTGATCTATGTCGGCACGGGCACGAGCGGCAGGCTGGGCGCGCTCGATGCGAGCGAGTGTCCGCCAACCTTCAATGCAGATCCCAGGATGGTGCAGTACGTGATCGCCGGCGGGGAGCGCGCTCTGAGCCGGGCGGTGGAGGCCAGCGAGGACTCGAAGCCGCTGGGCAAGTCGGACCTGCGGAAGAAGCGTCCGGCGAAGAAGGACGTGGTCTGCGGCATCGCCGCCAGTGGAAGGACTCCCTACACGATCGCCGCGCTCGAATACGCGCGCTCGAAGGGAGCGACAACGATCTGCGTGACTGCGAACCCGATATCGCCGATCGTTGTCGCCGCCGACATCCCCATCGCCATCGATGTCGGACCTGAGGTGGTCGCAGGCTCCACGCGGATGAAGGCCGGCACCATGCAGAAGCTCGTGTTGAATATGCTCACCACCGGCGCATTCACCCGCATCGGTTACGTGTACGGCAACCTCATGGTCAACGTTCACCTGAAGAACCGGAAGCTGCTCGAACGCGGCATCGGCATCGTACAGGAGACGACCGGACACGGCCGCAAACCGGCCCTCGAGTTGCTGCGCGAGGCCGGGGGAAGCGTGCCGACCGCGATCGTCATGCACGTGACCGGCAGCACACGCCGCCAAGCCGAGAAGAAACTGAAGCAGGCCGGTGGAAACGTCAGGCAGGCGATCGGCGGGTTGTAGCGATTGGCTCACCTGGTCACCGATGGACCGATGGCAAGGTGAGCCGATTCCCTTACACGACGAAGTACTTGGCGCTCGGATGATGCACGACGATGGCTGACGTGCTCTGTTCTGGCTCGAGCAGGTATCCGGTCGTCAGCCGCACCCCGATGTTCTCCTCCGGCTTGAGCAGGGCGAAGAGCTTCGCCTGGTCCTCAAGGTTCGGACACGCCGGGTAGCCGAACGAATACCTCGACCCGCGATACTTCTGGTGGAAGAGGTCGGAGATGCGCTCCGAGTCGTCGCCGGCGATTCCCATCTCTGCGCGCACGCGCCGGTGCATGTACTCGGCGAGCGCCTCGGCGGTTTCGACGCTCAGGCCATGCAGGTAGAGGTACTTCGTGTACTCGCCGCCCTCGAAGAGCCTTTGCGTTTCATGCGAGGCTTGCGAGCCGATGGTCACGACCGACATGCCGATGACGTCAACGCGTCCTGAAGCGCGCGAGAGCATGTAGTCGGAGATCGAAAGCCGCCTGCCCTCGCGCTGGCGCGGGAAGGTGAACCGCTGGATTTCGCTTAAGTCCGAAGGAGCCTTGTCGCCCGCCTTCAGACCCTCGCGGCCTTCGTAAACGATGAGGTCGTTGCCGTCGCTCTGGCAGGGGAAGAAGCCGTACACGACCTTCGGCGTGAACCATCCGGCGGCGATGACCTCGTCTTCGAGATCGCGGAGAATCGGGCGGAACTTCTGTTCGACGAGCCGCGCATAGTCTTCCTGCGAAGCCGTCTTCAACTGCCACTGGTTCTTGAAAAGCGCGGTCTCGTTGATGTAGCGGAAAATCTCGCGCAGGTCGAACGTGCCGGGACCCAGCACCCGCACGCCCCAGAACGGCGGCTGCGGAATGTTCGCCTCAGGGATGACGTCGCGCGGCGCGGCTACGGTGTCACCTTCCGAAACGGCCGCAGCGGCCCGCGCGAACTCCTTCACCACGCGGCCTTCGGCGATGGCCTCCTCGCGGGCGTCGCCGCTCAGCTTCTCCATCGCATGCAATCCGGAGAACGCATCTTCGGCGTAGAACACCGCGCTGCGGTATTCGCGCCGCAGATCGTCTTCGACGTACTTGCGCGTCAGAGCCGCGCCTCCGCAGATGACAGGGATTTTCAGCCCCTGTCGCTCGAGGTCCTGCACGACGTACTTCATCTCCAGCGTGGACTTCACCAGCAGCCCGCTCAGTCCGATGGCGTCGGCCTTGTGCTCGAGGGCGGAGTTGATGATCGTGTCGGCCGGCTGCTTGATGCCAAGGTTCACGACCTTGTACCCGTTGTTGGTCAGGATGATGTCCACGAGGTTCTTGCCGATGTCGTGGACGTCGCCCTTCACGGTCGCGAGCACCAGGGTTCCCTTTTGCGAGCCCTCCACCTTCTCCATCTTGGGCTCGAGGCAGGCCACGGCGGCCTTCATCACCGAAGCCGAATCCAGCACGGACGGAAGCTGCATCTTGCGGGCGCCAAACAGGTCGCCCACCGTGCGCATTCCATCGAGCAGAACGGTGTTGATCAGCTCCAGCGGCGTGTACTGCTTCAGCGCTTCTTCCAGCAACTGGTCGAGGGTCTGGCGGTTCGCGCCGTTGCCGACCGACTTCTCGCCCTGGATGATGCAGAACTTCAGCTTGTCTTCGATCGAGAGGGTCTCGACGTGCGCCGTCTGCACCACGTCCTTCTGCCCCTTCATGGCCTCGAAGTGCGCCATGTACTTCTGCAAGGGGTCGCCGTCGCTCCGGTCGGCGAAGATCAGCTTGCGCGCGAGTTCAACCTCGACCTCAGGAATTTTGTACAGGGGATAGATTTTGCTGTAGTTAACAATCGCCATGTCGAGACCGTTCTCGACGGCCTCGTGCATGAAGACCGAATTCAGAACGCGGCGCGCGTACGTGTTCAGGCCGAAGGAGACGTTCGAGACGCCAAGGATAGTCTTGACCTCCGGCAGTTCCTGCTTGATCCGTTTCACGGCGTTCAGGGTCTCGATGGCCGCGGTGCGGTACTCCTCCTGGCCGGTCGAGATCGGCAGCGTCAGCGCGTCGAAGATCAGTTCCTGCGGACGCATGCCGTACTTGTTCACCGCCAGGTCGTAGATGCGCTTGGCAATCGCCGTCTTCTTGCCGGCCGTGAGCGCCATTCCCTCTTCATCGATCGTAAGCGCGATCACCGCCGCGCCGTACTTCTTGGCCATGGGCAGCACGCGCCCGGTGCGCTTTTCGCCGTCCTCGAGATTGATCGAGTTGATGATCGGCTTGCCGGGGATGCGCTTCAGCGCTTCTTCGATTACGTCGGCCTCGGTCGAGTCCACCATGATCGGGGCCGGCACCCGCGTCGCGACCTTCTCCAGGATGGAACTGATGTAGCCCTTCTCGTCTTCGCCCACGATGGCGCAGCAGAGGTCCAGCATGTGCGAACCCTCGCTGACGAGTTTCTTGGCCAGCGTGAGGATGGAGTCGTAATCGTGTGCGCGGACGAGATTGCGGAAGTGCTCGAGGCGCGTGGTCGTGTTCATCTCTTCGGCAACGACCAGCGGCTTCGGATCGAGATCGAGCGGCAGGCTCGTGTAGGCGCTCGCGGCTGTAGCCGCGGGCTTCACCTGGCGGCGAGCGGGCACGGCGTTCGCAACCGCGTCGGCCACGGCCTTGAGGTGCTCCGGAGTGGTGCCGCAGCAGCCTCCGACGATGCGCACCCCGTACTCTTCCACGAACTGCTTGTGGTAGGCCGCAAGCTCCTCCGGCTTCAACAGGTACACGGCGCGGCCACCCACGTTCTGCGGCAGGCCCGCGTTCGGCAACACGGAGACGTGCTTCGTCGAGTTGACGCCCAGATACCGCACGGCGTCGTTCATCTCCCGCGGACCGGTTGCGCAGTTCAGTCCGATAGCGTCCACGTCGAAGACTTCGAGCGCGGTCAGCGCCGCGCCGATCTCCGTGCCCAGCAGCATGGTGCCCGTGGCTTCAAGTGTTACTTGAACTTGCAGCGGCAACCGCCTGCTTGCCTTCTTCATGGACTCAAAGCAGGCGACAATGCCCGCCTTGGCCTGGAGGATGTCCTGGCAGGTCTCCACGAGCAGCACATCGACTCCGCCCTCGATGAGGGCGTCGATCTGCTCGACGTAGCCGGCCACCATCTCGTCGAAGCCGATGTGTCCGAGCGAAGGCAGCTTGGTTGTGGGTCCGATGGACCCGGCGACAAAGCGCGGCCTTGCGACGGTGCTGAAGTCGGCCGCTACCTCTTTCGCCAGCTTGGCAGCGGCGAGGTTCAGTTCCCGGACGCGGTCCTGGAGGTCATATTCGGACATGACGATGCGCGTCGCGCCGAAAGTGTTCGTCTCAACGACGTCGCACCCCACGGCGAAGAATGCCGCGTGGATGTCCTTGATGATGTCAGGCCGGCTGAGCACCAGCAGTTCGTTGCAGCCCTCTTTGCCCCAGTAGTCGTCGGGAGAAGGATTGCGGAACTGAATGTTGGTGCCCATGGCGCCGTCATAAACGACAACGCGCTCAGAGACCGCTTTGAGAAAGTCGCTCATTCCGAAGTTTTGCCCTCAGCAGGTCGCGGCGGAGCCTCCGCGAGGTCGCCATCCACGCCCGGATATGTATCAGGATAAGCTACTTCGCCGGACTATGTAATGCGCGAATGGATTCAGCGTACCCGTTTGGCACGCTCGTATTGTGGAGGCCACGCGATGTCGCGGTGAAGTTGCTCGGCGGCGTGCAGCGGCCAGTACGGATCGCGCAGGAACTCGCGCGCCAACATCACCAGGTCGGCCTCGCCGTTCCGGACGATCTGGTCGGCCTGCATGGGATCGGTGATCATCCCCACGGCGGACGTGAGGATACCCGCCTCGCGCCGCACGCGGGCCGCAAAGGGCACCTGGTATCCGGCGCCGATGTTGATCTTTGCGTTCGGGACGAGGCCTCCGCTGGAGCAGTCGATCACGTCAACACCCAGCGGCTTCACCAACCGGGCGAGCGCCACGGAATCCTCCACCGTCCATCCACCTTCCGCCCAATCGGAGGCGGAGATGCGAAGGAACAACGGCAGCCGCTCCGGCCACACTTCTCGAATCGCTTCCACGACTTCGCACAACATGCGTGCCCGGTTCCCGAGCGATCCGCCGTAATCGTCCGTGCGGCGGTTTGAAAGCGGAGACAGGAATTCGTTGAGCAGATAGCCGTGCGCGCCGTGGATCTCGATCACATCGAACCCCGCCTGAAGCGCCCTCTGGGCGGAGGCGGCAAACGCGCGAACGGTGGCCGCGATGTCCTCGACCGTCAACTCCTCCGGAACCTGGTAACCGTCGGCAAACGGAACTGCGCTCGGCGCGTGGATCGGGTTCCAGCCGCCTGCCTCCCGCCCGAGCGGCTTGCCGCCGCGCCAGGGCACGTCGGTGCTTGCCTTGCGTCCGGCGTGCGCCAACTGGATGCCGGCGGCCGCGCCCTGCGCTTTGACGAACCGCGTGATGCGCGCCAGAGGCTCGATCTGCGCGTCTTTCCAAAGTCCGAGATCCCCCGGACTGATGCGTCCCTCGGGTACGACGGCGGTTGCTTCAGCGAAGACAAGCGCCGCACCACCAACAGCCCGCGAGCCCAGGTGGACGAGGTGCCAGTCGGTGGCGAAGCCGTCTTTGCATGAGTACTGGCACATGGGAGAGACGACGATGCGATTGCGAAACGTGACATCGCGGACGGAGAGCGAATCGAATACGTGCATAGAGTGTCTGATTGGATGAGCGCCGCGGCCGTTCGATGCGGACGCCTATAATCGTGAGTGTAGCCCCATCCCCTAGGAGACTAGTTACGGATTATCCGGCGTAATCGGAACTATTCGACCGGCAAGACATTCGGAAGACATCCTCGGAGACTTCACATGGAATACTTCGGCATCGCGGGCACGGATCTCCGCGCTCCTCGCGTTGCGCTAGGCACATGGGCCATCGGTGGTTGGATGTGGGGTGGCACGGACGAACTGCAATCGATCGCAACCATCCAGAGCGCCGTGGACTACGGTGTCACGCTGATCGACACGGCCCCGGTGTACGGTTCGGGACGTTCGGAAGAACTTGTTGGGCGCGCACTCTCCGACGGGGCGCGCCGCTCCAAAGCGCTGATCGCAACCAAGTGCGGACTCGAATTCGAGAACGGCGGCATTCGCCGCAACAGTTCCCGCCGCCGCATTCTCTACGAGGTTGAGCAATCGCTGCGGCGTCTCCGGACGGACTACATCGACATCTATCAAATCCACTGGCCGGACACGGCTACGCCGTTCGAGGAGACCGCTTCGACCCTCCACGAACTGCTGCGCACCGGCGTCATTCGGGCCGTTGGCGTCAGCAACTACTCGACGCGGCAGATGGATGAGTTCCGGAAGGCGGGGCCTCTCCACACGGTGCAACCTCCCTACAATCTTTTCGAGCGCGGGATCGAGAATGACGTAATGCCCTACGCTCAGGACCATGGGTTAACGATGTTGATGTACGGCCCACTATGCCGCGGGCTGCTGAGCGGGCGCATCGACGCGAACACCAGGTTCGAAGGCGACGATCTGCGCAACATCGACCCCAAGTTCCAGCAGCCGCGGATCGACCGCTACGTGGAAGCCGTGAGGCGTCTGGACGAGTTCGCGCAGACGAACTTCGGCAAGCGCGTTATCCACCTGGCCGTGCGTTGGGTGCTGGACCACCCCGGAAACATTGCCGCGTTATGGGGCGCACGTCGCCCCGACCAGTTGCGCGCCATCGGCGAAGTCACGGGCTGGCGTTTGAGCGAGAACGACATGCGCGAGATCGACCGCATCCTGGCCGATACTGTCGCTGACCCGGTCGGTCCCGAATTCATGGCTCCGCCGCCGAGCACAGAGGTGGTTGGGTGATCGTGCGACTACCAGCGTGTCCTCACGGGCACGATGGAAGCTCCTAAGACGCGCCTTCGGCGAGCCGAGTACCACAATTTTCTTGCGCTACTACCGGATTAGTAGTAACGCTATCCGGGTGCAACTTGAGCCAAGACTGATCGAAACCGGGCCGGCGTCGTCTTCGCACGACCGCCTGCTGGAAGCGGCGAAGATACTGTTCGCCGTCAAAGGGTACGAGAACACCAGCACGTCCTCCATCGCCCGGCTGGCCGGAACCAGCGAATCGCAGCTCATCAAGCATTTCGGCAGCAAGGAAGGACTGCTGACGGCGGTCTTCGACCACGGCTGGGCGCGCATCGCCCAGCACCTGGACCAGCTGAAGGCCCTTCCCACGGCGGAGGTCAGGCTCTCCACCATGCTGGAAGTGGTGCTCGCCGCGCTGGAGCGCGACGCCTATCTGTGTGACGTGCTGCTGCTGGAGGGCCGGCGCATCCGCAGTCACGGCCGCATGGTGCTGCTGACCACCGGCTACCTGCGTCTCATCGACGCCGTGGACACCGAGATCGAGCAACTGCGCCGCGAAGGCAAACTGCGCTCCGAGGTCAGCCCCCAGGCGGTGCGCTCGGCGCTGGTTGGGATGCTGGAGAGCATGGTGCGAGACATCGTGCTGGCCCGCCGCATCGACTTCCCCGCCGACTTCGACCTGTCGCAGCTCAAGCAGGCTTTCCAGATCGTGCTGAAAGCTTTTGTGCCCGACGCCGAGACCGACGTGGCCCCCCAACCGTCGCGGAAGGCCAAATCCCGCCGATAGCAACCTGTGTGACGGAGATCATAGACTGCCGCGACCGGCCATATGTAACTTGCTGCTTTCGCGTGTTTCGCGCAGAGGTCACGTATGCCGGTCAAATCGACACCACTTCCGTTTCTAGCAAACGAGGAGCTGCGAGACCAGCTCATCGCCATCGGCACGCCTGTCACGGCAAGCAAGAGCGAAGTCCTGTTTCGGCGCGGCGACGCCGGTCGCGGCGTCTTTGTCGTGGTGGATGGCAAGGTCCTGCTGACCGCCGGTGAAGGCCCGCTGGCCGTCCACCGCGTGTGCCGTGCGGGATGCATCCTGGGCCTGCCGGCCACGATGCGCGAGAGGCCGTACAGCCTGACCGCCGAGTGCATGCAGACTACGACACTGGCGCACGTGTCGGGCGCGGACTTCCACGAACTCCTTCGCAAGAACCCGCTCCATGCCTTGCAGGTGGTCCACATGCTGGCCGATGAGGTCGGCACGCTGCGCCGCGCGGCATTCAAGACGAAGATTCCCGCAGCGGTGAAAAAGGCAGCCGTAAAGGCCGCCGCCCGCAAGCCCTGCAAGAAATAGCTGCACGAGCCGCACCTGCCCGCTTGCCGGGCAGGTGTGCTGTTGCGCGTCAGCGAAGGTGCTTGTAGATGAGTTCGAGCAGTTCGTCGTACATCGCCTCGGCCTCATCCTTTCCCTTCCGCACGGCCTGATCGGTACAGTGGTGCAGGTGGTTCTTCATCAGCGCCCGTCCCACACCGCGCAAGGCTTCCTGCGCCGACGCAATCTGCACGATGATGTCGGCACAGTAACGGTCTTCGTCCACCATCTTCTGAATGCCACGGATCTGGCCTTCGATCTTCCGCAGGCGGCGGAGGTTCCCTGCCTTGATCTCCGGGTCCACGGCAACGGCTTTCCGGCCCGGCCCCTGGTCATGGCAGTGGTCCCCCTGCGCTGTTTTCCTGGGAGCCGGTTTGTTTTCGGTCGTCATCTCGCCTCTCGCCTCGTCAGATTTCTGCGCGCCTCAGGCGCAAGCTGTTGGAAACCACGCTGAAGGAACTCAGTGCCATCGCGGCGCTCGCCAGTACCGGGCTCAGCAGGATCGCAAACGCAGGATACAGCGCACCGGCTGCAACCGGAATCCCGATGACGTTGTACACGAACGCCCAGAACAGGTTCTGCCGCATGACCCGCATGGTCTTGCGCGAAAGCACGATGGCCGACGACACTCCGCGCAGGTCACTGCGCATCAACGTCACGTCTCCGGCTTCCATCGCAATGTCGGACCCCGTACCCATGGCGATACCGACATCGGCCTGGGCGAGCGCAGGCGCATCGTTCACTCCGTCGCCTGCCATGGCCACAACTCTCCCCTGGGACTGCAGGCGTCGAACCGCCTCGACCTTCCCCTCGGGCAGAACGCCGGCAATCACTTCGTCAACACCCACCTGCCGCCCGATGGCCTGCGCCGTGCGCTCGTTGTCGCCCGTCAGCATGATGGCCCGGATGCCATGCCGCCGAAGAGCGGCAACGGCTTCGGCAGACGTCGGCTTGAGCGTATCGGCGACGGCCACAAGACCGGCCAGCGTGCCGTTGACCGCAGCCCACAAGGGAGTCTTGCCGTCTTCGGCCAATGCCTCTGCTTTGGCGCGCAGCGATTCGACGGCGACGGAGTAGCTCGCCAGCAATTCCGCGTTTCCCACTACCACGGCAGCGCCGTCCACGACGCCGACGGCACCGAGTCCGCGCCTGGCCTCGAATGCCTCAGGCTCAAGCAACCGCAAGCCCCGCTCGACGGCGAAGGCGGTGATGGCCCCGGCCAGAGGGTGCTCGCTGCGGCGTTCGAGGGAGGCGATGAGCACCAGCAGTTTGTCGAGTGCACGTTCCGCATCCGCGCCGAGTTCGGTTTCCGAGCCTGGAGCGACTAGCAGATCCACCACCTTCGGACGCCCCTCGGTGATCGTGCCCGTCTTGTCCAGAACAACCGTGTCGATGGCGCCGAGCCGCTCCAGCGCCTCGCCGCCCTTGATAAGCAAGCCGGCGTGAGCGCCGCGTCCGGTGGCGACCATGACCGCAGTCGGCACTGCCAGCCCCATGGCGCAGGGACAAGCGATGACCAGCACCGTGACGGCTGCGGCGAAAGCCTGCATGACGCCCATCTCCGGAGCGAACAGTCTCCAGGCGGCAAACGTGACAACCGCGATCGCCAGCACCGCCGGAACGAAGACGGCGCTGATGCGGTCGGCGAGCTTCTGGATTGGCGCGCGCGAAGCCTGTGCCTCGCGCAGCAGCCGTACGATATGCGCCAGCGTGCTGTCGGCGCCAAGGGTTGTCGCGCGATAACGCAACGCACCCTGCTGATTCAGTGTTCCGCCGATGACTCGCGAGCCCGGACCTTTCTCGACCGGGATCGATTCTCCCGTCAGCATCGACTCGTCCACGGCGCTCGCGCCATCCAGCACTTCCCCGTCCAGGGCAATCCGCTCTCCCGGACGGACAACCACGATATCTCCGCGGACGATGCTTTCCACTGGGAGGTCCAGGTCCACGCCATCGCGCACCACACGCGCGGTCTTCGGTTGCAAGCCGACCAGCTTCCGCAGGGCGAGCGCGGTCTGACCCTTCGCCCGCGCCTCCAGCGTGTTGCCAACGAGTACCAGGGCGATGATCAGCACCACGGCCTCGTAGTAGACGTCGGGAGCGATGCCGTGCCGGACAAAGAATTCGGGAGCGAGCGTGGCTGCGAGCGAGTAGAGGAACGCCGAGCCGGTCCCGAGAGCGACAAGGGTGTTCATGTCCGCGGTCTTGTGACGCAGGGCGGACCATGCTTTCACAAAGAAGCGGCGTCCCGCCCAGGACATCACAAAGCTTGTGAGGATGAGCAGCGTCCACCGGAGCAACGGCGCACTGACCTCGTACAGCCACGGCATGAGCCGCGTCAGCACCGGGTCGATCACTCGCATGGACCAGCCGATCAGGGGATCGTGGATGTGCTGAACCTCTCCCATTGCCACGGCGCTCATCAACGGCATCGAGAGCACCATGGCGATCACGCCGGCCACGAGACTCACGGCTGCCTTGGCGCGCAGCGCTTCGTACTCGCGAATCTGCTCGCGGTCGTGTTGCTCCTGCTCCTGCAGCGCCGTCTGCGCCTGGGACGGCAGCTCCGCCCCGTAGCCTGTTTCGCGGACGGCTTCGACCAGTGCGTCCGGAGAGACCAGCGCCGGGTCGTAGCTGACGGTCGCGTTGTGGAGCATGAGGTTGACGGTCGCGCTGTTCACGCCCGGCTGCTGCGCCAGCGTCCGCTCAAGGAACGATTGGCACGCAGCGCAAGTCATCCCTGTGACCGGAAAGGTAATCCTCCCGGCCGTGTCAGGTTCACCGGCTTTCCTTGTAGCTTCCGTCGCGGGCATACATCACTCCTGTACCGACTCGACCGCGAAGCCGATTTTCTCGACCGCAGCCCTGATGGCCTGCGTGCCCGACTGCGCCGGGTCGTACTCCACGCTGGCAGAACCGACCTCGACCGCACCGAGCCGCACGCCGGGCACCTTCTCGAGCGCCGCGCTCACGCGGCGCACGCACGCCCCACAATGCATTCCGGAGATCTTGAGTTTCAGGTTGTTCATAGATACCCCCTTCCCCTATCAACAATAGAAGGGGGGAGGGGGTATGTCAAGCCGGGTGGAAAAGAAAATTTCGGCGGGTAGCAGCGCGCCGGCGGGGGCCCACCGGCGCGGTCCGTGGCTAGACGGCGGTGCGGAGCTGTTCTTCGCCCACTTCGTCGCGGCTCTCCCAGTCCGTGGCGGAGACGACCAGCAGCTCATTTCCGGCCTGAAGGTGGAACGGCACAGCCGCAGGGCTGGTGGAGAACCCGAGCAGCGCGGGCATGCCCATGGCCATTGCTGCCTGGATGACGTCGACCTTCCCGTGCGTCTCGAACGGAATCGACCGGCGCAGGCTTCCGGGGTAGTCCGTGAACATCGACGTGCCCATGACGGCCATAGCATTCGTGAGCGCCGTGAAGGCGGCGCGGCGATGCCTGCCCCAAAACATCCCGGCCAGGCAAAAGAAGTATCCGGTCACCAGGTAATCGAGGGCGGCGTGGGTTCGCTTGTCGATGACGCGATCGGTTCGGCGGGAGTGCAGCAGAATTTCGAAGAGCCTGTTCATTCGTCGTCTCCTCCGAAAAAAGGATGCGATTCGAAGGGAGCGAGATGACCGCATAGATTGGTGCGCTCCGGTTACTCGGCGCGCGCTCATGAGGTGTGCGAGTCGGGTTGACCCCGTGTGCTCCTCCCTCGATGCGCATCGGGAGCGCCGAGACTCTTGCGGTAAGTTTGGCCCGTTCGAGTGCTACGGAACCTTACGACCAGCGCAGCGTCAAGACGCGCCAGCAGCTTCGACCAGCGGCCCCGAGGGGTCGAGAACCTCGCCGCGGCGGGACGATGGCGCATCTTACGTTTCATGGATTTTTTGGTGTTTTCCCACCTGCGGTGGGACTTCGTCTATCAACGGCCTCAACATTTATTGAGTCGCTGCGCGCGCCAGCAACGCGTCTTTTTCTGGGAAGAACCCGTGTTCCTCGAAGCCGTAAATCCTGAACTGTCGGTGAAAGACACTGCCGACGGCGTCACGGTGTGTGTGCCTCAGCTTCCACAAGGGCTGCCACAGAACGAGGTTTTCCGAACCCAAGAAACGATGCTGAAGTCTTTTCTGAAGAAGCAAAAGCTCGAATCGTACGTGCTCTGGTACTACACGCCGATGGCGAGGAACTTCTCTCGCGATCTGGATCCGGAGGTTGTGATCTACGACTGCATGGACGAGTTGTCGGGATTCCGCGGGGCGCCGCCCGGTCTGCGGGCCGCCGAATCAGAGCTCTTTGACGCCGCCGACCTGGTCTTTACGGGCGGCAGAAGCCTCTACGAATCCAAGCGAAATCGCCATCCTTCGGTTCATTGTTTTCCCAGCAGTATTGACGTCAAGCACTTCGCGAAAGCGCGCAGGCACTCGTCCGAGCCCGAGGAACAGGCTGGGATTGCGCATCCCAAGCTGGGTTTTGCCGGAGTCATCGACGAGCGCATGGACCTCGACCTGATCCGTGCGGTGGCTGAATCGCGCCCCGAGTGGCAGTTGGTGATGATCGGCCCCGTGGTGAAAATCAGCGAAACGGATCTCCCGAGACTTGCAAACATCCACTATCTGGGAGCGAGGAGCTACGGCGACCTCCCGTCCTACATGTCCGGCTGGGATGTCGGCATGCTTCCGTTCGCACTGAACGACTCCACGAAGTTCATCAGCCCGACGAAAACGCCCGAGTATCTGGCGGCGGGGCTGCCGGTCGTGTCCACGCCGATCACGGACGTGGTGCGACCCTACGGCGAGAGCCGCCTGGCTCATATCGCAGCGACTCCGGCCGAGTTCATCGCGGCCGTTGAGCGATGCCTCGCGCCGGCGACTGCGGAAGCCGAGCGCCTGCGTCTCCAGGCCGTTGACGATTTTCTTGCACTGTCCTCCTGGGATCGTACCTGGTCAGATATGCGGTCCCTGATACTCGCCGCCGCAGAGACGACGACGGACTCCGGCGACGTTCGTGGCGAATACCCCGGGGAAGCGATCGCGGGGATGGCCACGGCAGATTAGACGAACAGAACAGAACAGAGGGGCTCATGTTTGATTACCTGATTGTGGGAGCAGGATTCGCCGGTAGTGTGTTGGCCGAACGCCTCGCCAAGGTCTGCAACAAGCGTGTATTGATTTGCGACAAGCGGAACCACATCGGCGGCAACGCTTACGACCACTACAACGACGCGGGCATTCTCGTGCACAAGTACGGGCCGCACATCTTTCATACGAACTCGCGCGAGGTCTTCGAGTACCTTGGACAGTTCACCGAGTGGCGCCAGTACGAGCATCGAGTGCTCGCCAGCATCGACGGCCAGCTCATCCCGATCCCGATCAATCTCGAAACCATCAACCGCCTCTACAACATGAACCTGAGCCCCCGGGATATGGAGAAGTTCCTGGAGACGGTGGCCGAGCCTCGAGAGCAGATCCGAACGTCCGAAGATGTCGTCGTCAGCAAGGTGGGACGGGAGCTGTACGAGAAGCTGTTCCGAAACTACACGCGAAAGCAGTGGGACCTCGACCCTTCGGAGCTCGACGCCGCCGTGACCGCGCGGCTGCCCGTGCGCTTCAACCGCGACTGCCGCTATTTCACCGATACCTACCAGGCCATGCCGCTGCACGGGTACACGCGCATGTTCGAAAACATGCTGGATCACCCGAACATCAAGGTCATGCTCAATACCGACTACCACGAGTTGGAAGGCGAAGTCGCGTACGAGGAGATGATCTATACAGGCCCGGTCGATGAGTTCTTCGACTTCCGGTACGGGAAGCTTCCCTATCGCTCGTTGCACTTCAAGCACGAGACGCACCATACGGAGTGGTTCCAGCCCAACTCGGTGGTGAACTATCCCAACGAGCACCTCTACACGCGAATCACCGAGTTCAAGTACCTGACCGGACAGGTACATTCGAAGACGAGCGTGGTTTACGAGTTTCCGCGCGCCGAAGGTGATCCGTACTATCCGGTGCCGAAGCCGGAGAACCAGGAACTCTACAAGCGGTACAAGGCGCTGGCGGACACTACCGTGGGCGTCCACTTTGTGGGCCGCCTGGCAACCTACAAGTACTACAACATGGACCAGGTCACGGCGCAGGCACTGACGGTGTTCAACAAACTGAGCGGAGGGCAGCGCGTGCCGGCGGCGAGCCGCGCGAAGAGCATGCTCTACCCGGTCGCTGCCCAGAGAGGTTCGCGGCTTACGGTGCTCACCGACGTCCTTCCCTCGTCCACGACCTCCGCGAAGAAGAAAGAAGGCGGCGAGAAGATCGCCTGAGCTTCGGACAGAAGAAAAGGGGCGCGAGTGAGTCGCGCCCCTGCTTTTTTGCCCGTCATCTATGCAGCCGGTTCCACAACCTCGCCTTCGTCCTCGCGGATCAGTTCGCAATCGGCAACGTATCGGTCGAGCGCGCTTTCGAGCGTTGGCATGACCCACGCCTTTTCGCTTGCGAGGACCGAGTACGCAGGTCGCAACGCGGGCAGCCCGAGGGACTCCAGCGTGACGGCCTCGATGAGACCGGCGGGCACCGCCGCGCGTTCCGCAGCCGCCAGTGCGAGTCCAGCCCAGGAGACGGCGCCGCGGTTGGCGAGATGCCAGATCCCGCTCTCTTCATCAATCAGCAAGTCAAGCGAAGCCTCCACCAGGTCCGGCACGTACGTCGGCGAAACCATCACGTCGGCCGCCGCGCAGAACTGCTTGCCCGCCGCAAGGTGCTGAAGCGCCAAGGTGACGAAGTTGTAGCGGTCCCATGGACTGAAGAAGGCACTGGTCCGGATGACGAGGGCTTCGGGCAGCGTGCGCAGCACCTCCATCTCGGCCAGAGCCTTGCTTCGGCCGTAGATATTCAGCGCGGCTGTCTCATCGCTTTCGACGTAAGGCTCGGACTTCGCGCCGTCAAACACCAGGTCCGACGAGAACGTCACCAGCTTCACGCCCGAGCGCGCGCACTCCTCGGCGAGCATGGCTGGGCCTCTCGTGTTCTCCCGGTAGCACCGTTCGGGCTCTGTCTCCGCGTCGTCCACGCGAACATAGCCGGCCGTGTTGATCACCACCCACGGTTCAAGTGTCTCCAGGATCTCTGCGACAGAGCCGGCATCGGCGATGTCCAGCTGGCTCCTCACCAGCAGCCGATACGGGATACCGCGAGCGATGCACGCGCGCTGGAAGGCACGCGCCAATGTGCCGCGCCCGCCGGTGATCACAATCGGCCGGACGTTGTTGTACTGTCCCGAGATCAGTTGCTGCGGGCCCTCGGCCTTCAGCACCCGGCCACGGTCGGTGATTACGTGTCCGTAGAGCTCGCGCTGAGGACGCCTCCACCAGCCGGGGACTTCGAGCAGTGGATGGCTGGCGTCTTCGCCCCTGGCCAGTTGCGTCGCGAGCTTGGCCAGTGCGGTCGGGCGCGGCCGCTTGGCCCTGAGATCGAAGACACCGGGCTCATAGTGGTCGCGCTGCGAAGTGACCAGCCGATCCCAATCGAACGCGCCGAGCAGCGACCAGAGCGTGACGGCCCTGAGATCGACTCCTTCGGCCCTGCACCGTTTCGCCGACTGCCAGACCTCCCACAGCCAGCGAACCTGCTCCTCGCGCGTGCAGCCGTTGTGGCATTCGGTTACCGCCAGCGGGATGCGGTACCGCTCCCAAGCCTCGCGGAAAATCTCCGCTGGTCCGGCGGGACCCTCTGCGCGAACGCGGGCCGCGAGCACGTCCGCATACCGGTGCCGCGCGTTTCCCCCGTGCGTTTCCGCGGGATATCGGCTCACGTCGTCGTCCAGGTATCGCTCGCTGCTCAGGTAGTGATTCAGCCCGATCACGTCCGGAGGACATGGGTTCTCCAGGAACCAGCGCAGACTTCGCTCCGGAATGCCGGCTCCGGCCATCTCCTTCCACATGCGGTGGGAACGGTCCACCACGCCACAGAGCAGATCCCAGGTGAGCCAACGCCGCTCGTTTTCGTAATCGGCCTGGTAACGCAGCAGAGGCGTGCTGAAGGTTTTGCCGAGATCGTCGGTCTGTATCAGCTGCGCGCCCGGGTTCACCTCGCGAATGGCGCGCATGGCGAGTACGACCGCCCTGCATTCGTTCAGCAGTACGCGGAAGAATGCGTGCGGGTCTCGCCGGTTCGGGTGCCAGAAGCCATACAGCGCGGCGAAGCGCGCCGTCGTCAGCGGCTCGTTGACCGGCGTGTAGCCCGTCACCCACGAGTAGCGCCGCGCGACAGCCCCGGCGTAAACCGCGAGCTTTTCCGGGAACTGTGGATCTTCAAGGCTGGTGTACCGCGGGCCGCTACCGTGATGAACGAGGCCGACGATCGGGCGAACGTCGAGTTCGCGCAGGCGGTCGAGCCATTGGTCCGGCCACGTCCAATCGAACTCATGCAGATGGTTGGGCGCGGTGCGCTCCCACAGGACGGGCTGGCGCAAGGCCTTCATCCCAAGCCGTGCGAACAGGTCAAGATCCGAGATCCTCGCCGAGTGTCCTGTACGATCGAGCTGCTCGATGTACGTGTCGTGCACGCGGTTGACCGTGCACTCGGCACCTCCCCACAGTTCCAGTTCCGAATTCGTTCGCAAGCTAAGACGCCTCTCCTTGCGTGGTTTCCGCCAAGCCCTTCAGCCGTTCCGCCGCCTGTTCCGGCGTGATATCGCGCTGAGGTGTTGCCAACATCTCGTACCCGACCATGAACTTCCTGATCGTGGCGGAGCGAAGCAACGGGGGGTAGAAGTGCGCATGGAAATGCCACTCTGCATGCTCGTTGCCGTCTGTAGGGGTTTGATGAAATCCCATCGTGTACGGGAAGGGTGCATCGAAGACCCGGTCGTATATGGCGGTGATTGACGTGAGCGCCCTGGCGAGCTCGGAGCGCTGCTTTCCTGAGAGTTCCCGGATGCTGCCGACGTGCTGCCGGGCTATGACCATGGTCTCGAACGGCCACACGGCCCAGAACGGCACCACGACCGAGAAGCTGTCGCTCTTCCAGATCACACGCTCGCCAGCCGATTCCTCCACCCGCACGTATTCACAGAGCAGGCAGCCGTCGTGCTCCGCCCGGAATTTCGCGAGCTGCTGCTGTTCTTTCAAGACCTCGTTCGGAAGGTCCGCCGTGCCCCAGACCTGGCAGTGCGGATGAGGGTTGCTGGCGCCCATCATCGCGCCTCGGTTTTCGAAGATCTGCACGTAGCCGATGTCTGCACGCGAGCCGAGTTCATGGAACTGCTCGGCCCAGGTATCGATCACCTGCTCGACCTCGGCGACACTCATGCCGGAGAGCGTGAGGTCGTGGCGGGGAGAGAAGCACACGACGCGGCAGATGCCGGGCTCTCCCGAAGCGATCAGCAGGTTCTCGCGATTGACCTGCTCGCGCGGAGTGTCCGGCAGCAAGGCCGCGTAGTCATTGTCGAAGACGAAGGTCGAGCTGTAGCTGGGATTGCGGGCTCCCCCGGCTCGCGCGTTGCCCGGACAGAGATAGCACTCCGGGTCGTAGGCAGGCCGCGACTCGCGCGCGGGCGCCTCAACCTGCCCTTGCCAGGGACGTTTGGTGCGGTGCGGCGATACCAGCACCCACTCTCCCGTGAGCGGGTTATAACGCCGGTGCGGATGTTCGGTCAGGTTCAGCATGGATGTCCTGTGGGTAGCCCTGCGGATATTTCTGGTGCCACTCCCAAGCGGTCGAGATGATGGTCTCCAACTCCGCGTATTGCGGCTTCCACTTCAACTCGCGCTGAATCTTCTCTGAACTCGCCACCAGCACAGCGGGATCGCCGGGCCGGCGCGGCGCTTCGATGGCGGGAATCGGATGTCCCGTGACCCGGCGGGCAACGTCGATCACCTCGCGCACGGTGAACCCACGGCCGTTGCCGAGGTTGTAAATGAGCTGCCCACGATCGCCGAGACCTTCGAGGGCGAGCACGTGCGCCTGCGCAAGATCGACGACGTGGATGTAATCGCGAACGCAGGTTCCGTCGTGCGTCGGGTAGTCCGTCCCATAGATCGAAATCGATTCGCGCCGGCCCAGTGCAACCTGGAGTATCAGCGGGATCAGGTGAGACTCGGGGTGATGCGCCTCGCCGCGCACTCCGGCCGCACCAGCGGCATTGAAGTAGCGCAGGCTCGCATATCGAAACCCGTGAATCCGGTGAAACCACTGGAGCATGCGCTCGACCAGCAGCTTCGACTCCCCATAGGCGTTCGTGGGGCGCAGCGGATCGTCTTCGCGGATCGGAATATGTTCGGGCTCGCCATAGAGAGCTGCCGTGGACGAGAAGACCAGCTTGCCTACCCCCGCGTGCAACATGGCTTCCAGCAACGTAAGCGTGCTCGCCGTGTTGTTGCGGAAGTAGCGCTCGGGAACCTTCATCGATTCGCCCGCCTCGATCAGGGCGGCGAAGTGCATGACGGCCTCGATGCGATGCGCGGCAAAGACGGAGGTCAACCGGTCGAAGTCGGCAACGTCGCCAACGACCAGTTCGGCCTGCCCGGGAACCGCGTTGCGAAAGCCGTGACTGAGGTTGTCGTAGACGACGACCTTGTGGCCCGCCCGCAGCAGTTCGGCAGCGACGACGCCGCCGATATAACCGGCACCACCTGTGACTAGTACGTTCAACTCTCCTCCAGTTCGGTTGCAACGACTCGGCTGCATTCTACAAAGGACTGCCGGGCGGCGATGCCCGGCAGTCCTGGAAGCACGTTTCTGCGGCCACTACGGTTGGATGCAATCAACCGGTCCGGCGAAGGACCGAGTCCTGGGGACGAACCTCCGAAGCGCCTCCTGCGGCGCGCGAAACATAGATCTCCGGCTCTATTCCCGTGGCACGTGTGTACTGCCGGCTTACGGCTGTCCGGAACTGCTCCACGCTTTCTCTCTTCACGAGGTTGACCGTGCACCCGCCGAAACCGCCGCCGGTCATCCGCGCGCCGACGATGCCCGGAGCCGCGCGCGCCGCTTCCACCATCGCGTCCAGCTCGGCGCAACTCACCTCGTAGTCGTTCCTCAGGCTCTGGTGCGAATCGTACATCAGTCGCCCCGCTTCAAGAAGGTCGGAGGAACGCAAAGCAATTCCCGCCGCCAGCACCCTTGCGTTTTCGGAAACCACGTGACGGCAGCGCCTGTACACCACTTCGGGCAGCAGCTCGCGATTCCGCTCCAGCTCCCCGAGGGTCACATCGCGCAAGGCTTTGATCTCCGGCAGGCGCGTGCGCAGCAGGCGAACACCCTCCTCGCATTCGGCGCGGCGCACGTTGTACTCGCCCGTCGAGAGTTCATGCTTGACCATGGTGTTGCAGATCACAAGTTCGACCTGCTCGGGAACGGGAACCACCTGGAACTCGAGGGTGCGGCAGTCCAGCAGCAAGGCGTTCGCGCCCTGCGCGTTGGCGGAGATGAACTGATCCATGATGCCGCAACGCGTGCCGACAAACTCATTCTCGGCCCGCTGCGTCAGCTTGGCCAGCGCGACGCGATCGACTTCCATGCCGGCGAGCGACATCAGTGCAAACCCTACAGCCACCTCAATCGACGCCGACGAACTGACGCCCGCACCGATCGGCACGTTGCCGCGGATCATCACGTTGGCGCCCGTGAGCCGATGTCCCGACTTCTCGAGCGCCAGGGCGACACCGACGACGTAGTCGGTCCACGAACGCTCGCGCTTAAGCGCCGGGTCGTCCAGGCCGAACTCCCGCTCCTCGCTGAAGTCGATGGAGTGAACGACCAGGGTGCGATCGGCGCGCGGCGAGACTGCGAGCCACGTATGGAAGTCGATCGCCGCCGGCATCACGAAGCCGTCGTTGTAGTCCGTGTGCTCGCCGATCAGGTTGACCCGGCCGGGTGCCCGGAACAACCTGGGCTCGGCGCCGAAACGCACGCGAAACGCGAGCGCCAGTTCGTCAACAAGTTGCGCATTCTGCTGTGGAGTGCCGATTGCCATCCTTGCGTCGCCCATTACGCCGCCGTCTCCGCCTGTTGCACTCGCGTCCACTGCAGCTTCGGGTCGCACTCGGGACTCGCCACGTATTGCACCATCGCGTCGAGCAGAGCAGTGGCATAACCGTCTGTCCCATACTCATGGAAGCGGAAGGTCGTTGCGAGCATCTTTCCGCTTCCGGCGCGGAGTTGCAGCGCCATGGCGGAATTCTTTTGCAGCCAGCCGAATGTCGCCCCCGCGATGACGTCGTCGAAGTTCTCCGGAGGCACGTTTCCGATGACATACTCCGGCACCACGCGTGCAGACTCGAAACCCAGGATGCGTCCGAAAGAGACCCTGGCGAACGGCTCACGATCGTTTCGTATCCAGTTGAAGTTCGAGAACCAGCGTCCGTCGAGTTCGGAACCGGCGCGTACCTTTGCCGCGATATTGGAATCGGGCGGCAGTGCGTCTTCCGAATCGATCAGCAGGAGGACGTTTCCTCCCTGCTCGAGGTGTTCCTGCACGGCGGAGTCGAAGGCACTCGCAATCAGAACGTCGCGACCGTCCGCTTGATGCGCAGCATCCGTGCTCAGCCTCAGACTCGATAACCGCTTTTCGGGATCGTGGAGCCTGGCGGGCATACTTCCCTGCCGCGAGCGTGGCAATACGAACTGGTCCAGGTAGTTCTCGCAGACGCGACGGCCCTCGCGCGTCCGCACCTCCAACAGAAGACGGTCAACCATCGGTCCGCCGGTGACCGGAGCCTTCCACCGGATGGTCCCCGCATCGTGCACCGTCCCGGCCTGGATCAGCGGCAGGCCGATCGTCCCGCTCGCGCCCGACTCGGTGGTCCACCGCAGCCGCGCTCCCGACAGGTCCTGCGCTCCGTAGTGAGAGAACAGTACCCGGACCTCCACTTCATCGTCGCCGAAGTGCGTCCATTTCTGCGGTCTTCCGAGCACAACGCTGGGCTGCTGTATGCGGGCCAGCTCCTCGCCGAAAACCTTGACGTTACGCCACATGTCCATCAACCCGTTCACCTCCCAGTGAACATCGGTGATGGCAGTGACGACGTAGCCCTGGATTTCCCCTTTGGCCCGCATCGACTCGATCTCGTACTTCAGAGAGATGAACTGGTGCCACTGGCTCTCTTCCGCGAACTCGTTGTAGTTGCCGAACAGCGGCGCGAACTGGTAGTCGCGGAAGCGCTCGAACACGCCGGACGGATTCGTGACCTCGCGTCCGCCGAAGCTGTAGTGGAACCACCACGGGAGCTCTTCGGCTACCGGAAGCTTCGGCAAGCCCCAGTTGCCGAACTCGGAAACCAGCAGCGGCTCGTTCCCGCTGCGCTCGGCATCCCCGAACGGACTGAAGGTCCATGCCGGTCGGGACGCGAGTTCATCGAGCCACTTGTCCCAGAGTCCCACCTGGTCCGGCATGGAGTAGTACTGGTGGAAGTCCTCGATGTCGGTCTTGATGTGGAAGTTCCCCTCGCACGCGCTGTTGTCGATGACCAGCCAGCCGAGCGGCTCCACCTTGCGCTTCACGCGCTCGTAGGCCTCCCGCAACCACTTTCGCTGCTCTTCCTGCTTGAGGTTGATTCCCCAGGACTCGTTCATGATGGTCCGGACGACGATGCAGGGGTGGTTCCAGTCGCGGGCCATCACCTCTTCGAACATTTTCTCGCCGCGAAGTGCGGCACGCATCGAGAAGTGGTCGCACGGAAACCAGCAGTCGCTCCACGACGGCATCTCGGACCAGACGAGCATCCCGATCTCGTCGGCGACGTCGAGGTACACGGGATGCGCGACCTTCAAGTGGCAGCGCAGGACGTTGATGCCGAGCTTCTTCGCCTTCAACATCATGTCGCGCACGAACTCCTCGGAGGCCGGCGTGTGGATCGTCTCCGGGTAGAAGTCCTGATCGAGGGCAGCCAGCATGTAGAACGGCTTGCCGTTGAGGTAGAGCTTGCCATCGCGCGCCTCGAAGCTTCGGAAGCCGAAGCGCAGGCGACGCCGGTATTGCACTGCACCCTTGAGGTTCAGGTCCAGCACATACATGTTGGGACTCTCGGGCGACCAGAGACGCGGGTGCGGAACCGTGCCGGAGATGGTGCACTGCGTCATGCGCCCAATCGGCTGCGAGTGCTCGAAAACCTTTCGTCCGGTCGCGTCATAGATCGCGGCCACGATGCTGGTCTGTTCGGCGATTGCGCCCTCGTTGGCCGTAAGCCCGAGCCCCGCAAGCCGGACGCTGACGTCGAACTCTCCGTTGATCCGCGGCGTGATGTCCGCGCCCTCGATGTACACGGCCGGGCAGAACTCCAGTCGAACGCCTTGCCAGATGCCGGAGTTCTGGACGTACCAGTTCTGCTTCCCGTGCGGGATCTCGTTGTACATCATCTCGGGAAACAGGGCGCGGTTCTCTGCTTCGTTCATCGGAGGGTCAATCACATGGATCGCGACCTCGTTTGCGCCCGGGTGGATGTGCCCGGTGATCTCCATGGTGAAGGGCGTGTACCCGCCTTCATGGATTCCGACACTCACGCCGTTGATGAAGACTTCGCAGAAGTAGTCCACCGCGCCGAATTTGAGCAGCACGTGCCGGACTTCACGGAACGCCGGTATGTCGATGCTGGTCCGGTACCAGGCCGCGCCCATGTAATCCCGCAGGTCTTCGAACTGCGCGGTCCAGGAGAGGCCCACGCGGGCAGACCTCCAGCCGGTGCGTTCCGTGAGGTCGCCATAGCGTAAGCGGCCGGAAGGATCGGGAAGGAACTCCCAACCGTGTTCGAGTTCGTAACGTGTGGCTGCTTCGAAAGATCGGAAAGGAAGTGTGTCGCTCATGAGAACACGTATGTAGTTGTTTGGATGACTCGAAAGTCGTGTGCGTCTCCCGCATTATTCAGCGGCGAGAGACGTTAATGGCGGGTGCTAAGGCGAGATCGGTGCGAACTAAGCAAAAAAGGTCCGCAGGTCGAGTCGTGCGCGGCTGCGTATTCAAACCGGGGCGACGGACGGGAAAGGGGAAAAGGATGGAGCGGGAGACGGGGATCGAACCCGCGACCAACGGCTTGGGAAGCCGTGACTCTACCACTGAGTTACTCCCGCTCAGCAGGGGAATTGTACCAAAGTCGGGCTGCGCCTAATCTACTCTTCTGATCCCCACGTAGTACCGTTCTGCAACGTAGAGACTCAATGCCCAGCCGGATTTCCAAAGACTCGTTCGTCATCGGTGTCATCTCCGACACTCATGGACTGCTCCGCCCCGAGGCGGAGCGCGCCCTGCGCGGGTCGCAACTCATCCTGCACGCCGGGGACATCGGTTCGTCCACGATCGTCCCGGCACTGCGGCGTATCGCTCCGGCGGTCGCAATTCGCGGGAATATCGATGTAGCTTCCGAGCCCTGGGTGCGGCAGTTTCACGCGACGGAGGTCGCCGAGGCTCGGGAGAAGAGTTTCTACCTGATCCACAACGTCCGCGAACTTGATCTGAAGCCGAAGGTCGCCGGGCTCGCGGCCGTCATCTTCGGACACTCGCACAAGCCCGAGTTCTACTTCGAAGACGGCGTACTGTT
>DASPLH010000001.1:0-29982 GCA_035627675.1 Clostridia bacterium | reverse complement strand
CCGTTGTGCGTAAACGGTCATCGAGTCGCGTGGGCGGTGTTCGAGCTGGTGAACTCGCGACTGGCGGCGCGGATCACCGAACTGGACTAGGGCAGGCGGGCGCCGCGCTGGTTGCGGGCTGGAAATCCTGGTGCGCGCGGGTACGTGTCCTCGTGCGGGCCACGTTGGCGAACATCCGCGTGCAGCCTGCGGCACGGTCGCTGCGTGTGCGCGAAACGGTTGCGTTGGGAGAGAAGAGATTGCTCGCGCTGGTCGAGGTGGGAGACGAGCGCATGTTGATCGGTGCGTCGTCGAGTTCGATGGTGCTGCTGAAACAACTCGCCCCCGAACTTGAGGTCCGGTAGTGAGCCGCCCGCTCGCATTGTGGATGACCGCCGTGGGGCTGGCTGCGCCGGCCATGGCACAGGTGCAAACGGCCGAGCCCGCGGTGCGGTGGTCCGGAGGCGGAGGCAGCGGGTCGCTTTCGTGGACGATTGTCGTCCTGATGACGCTGCTGACGTTGTTGCCGGCGCTGTTGCTGGCAATGACCCCGTTCGCGCGCCTGCTGGTCGTCTTTCACTTCCTGCGCCAGGCACTGGGAACACAAACGACACCGAACAACCAGACGCTGATCGGGTTGGCGCTGGTGCTTACGTTCTTTGTCATGCAGCCCGTAGGCGAGGCCATCCACAAGCGGGCCGTGCTGCCGCTGCAACGCGGACAGATCAATGCCAACCAGGCGGTGCTTCGCGGAGCCGAGCCACTGCGGAAGTTCATGTTGAAGTACACGCGCGAGAAGGACCTCGCGCTCTTCGTGGAGCTGTCGAAGTCTCCGCGCCCGCGGCAGGCCGGGGACCTGCCGATGCGCGTGGTGATGCCGGCCTACATGATCTCGGAGCTGAAGGCCGGTTTTCAGATCGGCGCGGTGTTGTTCCTGCCGTTCCTGGTGATCGACATGGTGGTTGCATCGATCACGACCTCGGTGGGGATGCTCCAGCTCCCTCCGGTGGTGATTTCTACTCCGCTGAAGCTTCTGTTGTTCGTGATGGTGGATGGCTGGAGCCTGCTGATTGGATCGCTGATGCGGAGTTTGAGTTGAGGCGGCTATGGATATGACGGTGGCGCTGGTGAGGCGGACGATCGAGATGACGGTGCTGCTCGCGGCGCCTGTGCTGGCGCTGGCGATGGTGGTGAGCGTACTGATCAACATCGTCCAGGTGCTCACATCGATACAGGAAGCGACGGTGGCGACCGTGCCCCGGCTGGCGATCACGGCCGTCGCGGCGTTCCTGCTGATGCCGTGGATGGTTCGAAACCTTGCGACGTTCACCGTGCAGTTGTTTTCGGACTTCAGGCCTTTCCTGCGATGAATGACGCGGCGCAAGGTCTTGTGATCGACCTCGACGGGATGGTCACGGCGGCGGTGCTGACGGGAGTCCGCGTCTCGGGCCTGTTCGTGTTTGCTCCGCTGTTTGGGAGCGTCGCAATTCCCATGCGCGTGAAAGCCGTGCTGGTCGCGCTCTGCACGGCGGTGATCTACCCGACCGTCAGTGCTCGCATTCACGCGGTGGTTACACCGGAGACCGCGGTTCCGCTCATTGCGGGCGAGCTTGCGGTCGGCGTGCTGGCGGGCTTCACCGTGCAACTGGTGTTTGAGGCGGTCCAGTTCGCGGGGCACGTGCTGGGACTGCAGATGGGCTATTCGCTGGTAAACATGCTGGACCCGCAGACGCAGGTGGATACGCCGGTGCTGTCGCTCCTTTACCAGACAGTGGCGATGCTGGTGTTCCTCCAGATGAATGTCCATCACTGGTTGCTGCGCGGCATCGCACGCAGCTTCTCGTATCTGCCTCCGGGCGAGTTCCGAACGAGCGGAGCCGTCGGAGAGCAACTGGTTGCGCTGATCGCAGGCGTTTGGCTGATTGGTTTTCAGATCGCCGCACCGGTGGTGATGGCGACGGTGATGGCGGACCTGATTCTCGGATTCCTGGGGAAGGCCGCACCGCAGTTGCCGGTGCTGTTCCTGGGGATACCGGTCAAGGCGATGCTTGGATTCGTGGTGATGCTTGGAACGCTGAAGTATGTGCCGTCCCTGATGGAGCGGCATTTCTCGGCGGCGATTGCGGCGGGGGAACGACTGCTGAGGCTCGCGCGGTGAAACATGTCCTCTGACAACAAAACCGAACAGGCAACACCTCGGCGGCAGCAGAAAGCGCGCGAGCAAGGCCAGGTAGCGCGGAGTCGCGAGTTGAGCGGCGCGGTGGCCGTGATGGCTGCGTTCGGAATCGCACTCTGGCGGGCCCCGGAGTTGGTGATCGAGTTCCGCGAACTGTACCGGGCGATGTTGTCGGCGGCGATTGCGCAGGATCTCGCGGCGCCCGGGCAGCTGATGTTGCCTCTGGCAACGGCCCTGGCGCGATGGTGTGCTCCGGCGATGGCCGGTGCGCTGGCGATCGCGACCGTGGCAGCGATTGCCCAAGGAGGCCTGGTATTCGCGCCTGCAACGTTGCAGCCGAACGTGTCGCGCATGAGTCCGTCGAACCGAGTGAAACAGCTGTTCTCGCTGCAGGCCCTGAATGGCATGGCAAAGTCGCTGCTCCCGGGAGTGGCGCTGACGTGGGTTGCCTATCGCGCGCTTTCGGATGACTGGCCGACGATGCTGCAGATGCCGTGGTGGCCGGCGCCGAGAATCGTCGGCTTCGCGCTCGAGCGCGGAAGCGCCATCGTGTGGCAGGCCGGCCTGGTGATGCTTGCGTGGGCAGCGCTGGACTACCTGCTGGTGCGGCTGAAGCACGACCGCGACCTGCGCATGAGCCGACAGGAGATCCGCGAGGAATACAAGGAGATGGAGGGCGATCCCACGGTGAAGGGCCGCATCCGGCGGCTGCAACGGCAAGTGCGCCGGAAACGCATGTTGCAGGACGTCGAGAGGGCGTCGGTGGTTGTCACGAATCCTACGCACTACGCGATCGCGCTGACGTACCGGGCCGACATGGCCGCGCCCGTGGTGGTGGCGAAGGGACGCGACCGGCTCGCCGAAGAGATCAAGCAGGTGGCGCGCTGGCACAACGTTCCGATGGTGGAGAACCCGCCGCTGGCGCACGCGCTCTATCGGTCGGTTGAGGTGGGCCAGTCGATCCCGGCGAACCTGTACAGGGCCATCGCAGAGGTGCTCGCCATGGTGTTCCGCGCGCAACAGCGCGCAGAAGGCGGTCGCGCATGAGCGCCACACAGCCGGGCACCATTCTGCAACGCGTAAGTGGATCGGCAGCGGACTGGATTGTTCCGATCGCGGCCGTGAGCCTGGTTTTCGTGATGCTGGTCCCGCTGCCTTCGTTGCTGCTGGACCTTCTGCTGACGGTGAGCATCACGCTCTCGGTGCTGGTGCTGCTCGCGGCGGTGCACATCCTGCGACCGGTACAGTTCTCGGTTTTCCCCAGCCTGTTGCTGTTGCTGACGCTGTTTCGACTGGCCCTGAATCTGGCCAGCAGCCGAAGGATTCTTCTGCATGGCAATGAAGGCGCAGCCGCGGCAGGCAGGGTCATCGAGGCTTTCGGGCAGTTCGTCGTCGGAGGCAATTACGTTGTCGGCTTCGTGCTTTTCCTGGCGCTGATTGCCATACAGTTCATGGTCGTCAGCCACGGCTCGGTGAGGACCGCAGAGGTCACGGCGAGGTTCACGCTCGATGCGCTGCCTGGAAAACAGATGGCCATCGACGCCGACCTGAATGCCGGGCTGATTGACGAAGTACAGGCTCGAGTGCGTCGTGAGCAGGTGGCGCGAGAGGCCGAGTTCTATGGCGCGATGGACGGCGCGGCAAGGTTCAACCAGCGGGACTCGATGGCGACAATCCTGATCACGGCGATCAATATCGTCGCAGGTCTGCTGATTGGAGTGTTCCAGCTCTCGATTCCCGTCGGCGAGGCGCTGAAAACCTACACGGTGCTGACCGTCGGAGACGGTTTGGTCACGATGATCCCGTCGCTGCTCGTGTCGGTATCGGGCGGCATGGTCGTGACGCGCGCGTCGTCCGAGAACAGCCTGGGACGTGACGTGGGCGCGCAGTTGTTCGGGAATGCGCGCGTGGTGTGGATCGCCGCCGGCGTCATCCTCTCGCTGGCACTAATTCCGGGATTGCCGAAGCTTTCTTTCCTGCTGGTGGCAGGCGCGCTGGCGGCGCTTGCACGCTGGCTTGGAAAGACGACCGACAAGACGCAATCGAGCACCGCGGCGGCGGAGAAGCCCACGCCGTCAACGGCAGAATCGCTCGAGGCCATGTTGCACCTGGACGACATCAGCCTCGAAGTCGGTTACGGCCTCGTTCCCCTGGTGGACGCTAAACAGGGCGGACAATTACTGGCGCGCGTCCGCGCGCTGCGGCGGCACCTCGCGATGCAACTCGGATTCATCGTTCCTCCGGTGCACATTACCGACAACCTCAAGCTGAAGAACCGCGAGTATGCAATCGCGCTGCGCGGCGTGGAGATAGCGCGGTGGGAACTAAGGGACGATTCGCTGCTGGCGATCAGTTCGGATTCTTCGCCGCAGCCGTTGCCGGGAGTTGAGACGGAAGAGCCCGCGTTCGGAGTGCGCGCGCTGTGGATCTCTCCGGCAGTGCAGGGACAGGCGCTGGCCGCGGGTTACGCAGTTGTGGAGCCGACATCGATCCTGGTCACGCATCTGGCCGAAGTCATCAAGCAACACGCGCATGAACTGCTTTCGCGCTCGGAGACCAAGCGCCTGCTGGACCGGCTTGCCGAGAGTCATCCGAAGCTCATCGAGGAGCTCGTGCCTAAGCTCCTGACGTTGGGAGAGGTCGAGAAAATCCTTCAGCAACTCGTGCGCGAACAGGTATCCATCCGTGACCTGGCGACGATCCTGGAGGCCCTCATCGATGCCGCCGCGGTGAGCAAGCATCCGGTGCTGCTGGTTGAGGCCGCACGGCAGGCGCTGGGGCGGGCACTGGTGCGTCCGCTGTTGGGAGACGACGGGTCGTTGAAGGTCGTAACGCTGGACGCCACGCTCGCACAGGAGTTGGCGCAGGCGGTGAACCCGACGCCGCAGGCAGGCTTACCCCAGGTGACGCATGGGTCGCTGCTGAAGCGAGTGTTGGAGGGGTTGCGGCGCTTGTGCGGCGACCAGGTCAAGATGGCTACCCCTGTGCTGCTGTGCGACACGCCAGCGCGATTCCACCTGCGCAGGCTGCTGGAGCCGTTCCTGCCGAAGGTCGTCGTCGTGTCTCCGGGGGAGATTCCGCCGGCGGTGGCGGTGCAGTCGATGGGAGTTCTGCGTTAGGGGCACTGATCTATGGCGAACCCGCAATTTTCCTACGCTTCGCAGACGGTCGATGAATTGGAGCGCGAGCGACTGCTGCTCGAGCATCTGCCGGAGGTGCGCTATATCGCACGCCGCATTCACGACCGGCTGCCGAAGCACGTGCCCGTGGACGACCTGATTTCGGCCGGCGTGCTGGGGCTGATGGATGCGTTCCAGAAATACGACGCCGCAAAGCACGTGCAGTTCAAGTCGTATGCGTCGTTTCGCATCCGTGGCGCGATCCTCGACAGCCTGCGCGAACTCGACTGGAGTCCGAGGGACCTGCGCCGCAAAGCGCGCAAGCTGGAAGAGGCGAATAACCGGCTGAGCACACAACTGGGCCGGATGGCTACGGAGACGGAACTGGCCGAGGATCTCGGGATGCCGATCGAGGACTTCCATAAGTTCCTGGGCGAGCTGGACGGTCTGGACCTGGGCAGTCTGCAGGCAGAGTCGGACTCCGGAGCCGGGGACGACCAGCTGATCGAGTTCATCGCCGGAGACCCCGAGCAGAGTCCCTACGTTCAGTGTTGGCGAAGTGAATTGCAGCGCGCGCTGGCCTCGGCGATCGCCGACCTTCCGGAAAAACAACGACGGGTCCTGGCGCTGTATTACTACGAAGAGTTGACGATGAAGGAAGTCGGGACGGTGCTCGGCATCGGCGAGTCGCGCGTCTCGCAGATCCATTCCCTGGCGGTATTGCAGTTGCGCTCGCGATTGCGGAGCGTGCTGGGGCAGGGCACAGCGATGCCGATGCAGACGAGTTCACAAGGTGACGCATGCAGAAGGTACTGAACCAGGAGCAGATCGATGCGATGTTCCGTACAGGAAGGGACGCGGCCGCCACGGGCGAGCGCGTCGTCTCCTGCAACTTCCGCAACGCGGGCCAGATCAGCAGCGAACATGCCCGCGCGATCAACGGATTGCACGAAGGATTCGCGCGCAGCCTGACGCATTCACTGAGCGCATACCTGCGCGTGGGCTTCGACTGTGCGTTGGTGTCGGTCGAGCAGATTGCGTATGTCGAACTGCTGGCTCGCATTCCCGACGTGACCTATGTCGTGACCTGTTCGCTGAAGCCGGCGAACGCGCTGGCGGCGCTTCAGATCGACCTGACGGTAGCATTCCCGATCGTGGATGTGCTGCTGGGCGGACGAGGCGAGCCGGAGTCACAGTTGCGTGAACTGACGGAGATCGAGGCAGCCGTGCTGGAGAGCGTGGTGCGCATCATCTGCGGAGAACTGGAGCGGGCGTGGGAACGCCTGGGCACGGCATTCGAGTTCGACCAGCGGCAACAGCCTTCGCAGATGCAACGACTGATGCCGCCGAACGACATGGCGCTCGCGTTGACGTTCGAGGTCGAGGTGGGCGAGGTGAAGGGGAACCTGTTGCTGATCGTGCCGGGGGCGACTTCCAACGCGATGCTTCGCAAGCTGTCGAAGGACTGGGCGTACCAGCGCCCGCTGGGAAGCGACGCGGATGGCAGCCTGCGAAGGGGCCTGTTGAACGCTCCGTTCGCGGCGAACCTCGGGTTGGTCGAGGTCCCGATTCGAGTGCGTGAGGTGTTGGGCCTGCAACCTGGGACGGTGTTGCCGCTAAAGCAGAGTTCGAAGCGGCTCGCGTCGGTGCTGGTGGGAGGGGAGCGACTGTTCGACGCCGCGGTGGTGCAGAGCGAGCGATTGCGAGCGGCGCACCTGATCGAAGTGTGCAACACGGAGGTGAGTGCATCGTGAGCGCAAGTGGATCGTTCGTGGAAGCGTGGCGCCAACAATTCGCGGCCGTCCTGTCGCAGGCGACCGGGCAGGAGTGGACGGCGCGGAAAGCGACGGGGAGCGCAGATTGCACCGGTGTTGCATATGGGCTGCGCGCGTCAGGAGCGTTGGAAGGCACCGTGTACGTCCGGTTTGGGCAAGGCGGCGCGGCGGCACTCGGCGCGGCTTTCGCAGGGCTCGACGGAGATGCGGCAGATTTCGAGGGCGAGCGCAAGGATGCGTTTGAAGAACTGTTGCGGCAGGTCGCCGGGCAGGTGAGCGCCGCAGTAAGGGCCGAATATGGCGACGTCACATGGGAGCTCGCGGCAGGCGAGCGGGACGAATCGCTGCCGGTGTCGCGCGTTGCGGTCGAGGGCCCGGGCTGCGCAGTCGAGTTTGAAATCGCAGGGTGCGAAGCTGTGGCTGCGAGCCTCAATCGTTGCCGAACCGCGGCGAGAGAGGCTTCCGAGGCCACGGGTCCTCCGAACCCCGGCATGGCGAACCTCGACCTGTTGATGGACGTCGAACTGGACGCGACGCTGCGCTTTGGAAAACGGACCTTGTTGCTTCGCGAGGTGATGGACCTTGGCTTGGGCGCAGTGGTCGAACTCGATCGCAAGGTTGAAGACCCGGTGGAGCTGCTGTTGGGAGAGCGTGTGATCGCGCGCGGCGAAGTGGTGATCATTGACGGGAGCTATGGTTTGCGGGTGACAGAGGTTGGAGACCCCGGGCCGACGATGGCGGCTGTGCAGAGAGCCGCGTCGCAGAGAAGCGCCGGAGGGCTGGCCTAGGTGAGTCTGGTTCAACAACTCCGGGGTTGCGTGCGGGCCTGCGACTGGGCGGCGTGTTCGAGCAAGAGCGTCTTCAGCCGGATGTGGGGTGGAGAGCGGCGCGACTGGCAGATCGACCACAACCGTTACTGCTCGGAGCGCTGCTTTGAGCAGGCAATGCACAAGGAAATCGCCCGGCTGTTGCACGCGCCCGGGGCGAAAGCGGCAGCCGTGCGGCATCGAGTGCCGCTGGGACTGATCCTGCTGTCGCGGGGAGTTCTGAGCGAAGGGCAGCTTCGCGATGTGCTGGCGGCGAAGGTGGAGACGGCACATGGACGGTTTGGGGAGCTGGCGGTGCAATTGGGCTTTGCGACAGAGCAGGACGTGATTACGGCGCTGGGCGCACAGTGGGGCACTCCGGTGTTGTCGGCCGAGACCTGCTGTTCCGCGAGGTTGCCGTGGCTTCCGCTGCGGCTGCTGGAGCGGCATCGCGCGCTGCCGGTCCATCTCTCTCGCGAGCGACAGTTGTATGTGGCCTTCGCCGATGGGATTTCGCACGAGTTGCTGCGCGCCATCGAACGAATCGAAGGGTGTACGACGAACGCCTGCCTTGTGGGTGGGAGCGTGTGGAAGCACGCGCTGCTCGATTGGGAGCGAGAGAGGGTGACGGATTCAGAGGTCGTGTTCGAAGTGCCACAACCCGGTGCGGCGATCGCAGGCACCATCTGTTCGTACGTCCATCAATGGCGCGCGTCGCGTGTCAGGCTTGCCAAATGCGGTGAGTATATGTGGGCCAGGTTGGACCGCCCGTCGGCGACGTTCACGCTTCTGATGCGCCATTCGGAACCGGAGAGAGAACGTCGCAGGCTCGACGCACAACTCCGCGGATCGTAAAGCTCCCTTACGCCCCCTTCAATATTCTTTGTGCTGTCCCGTGGGCGGGACTCGCGGACATAAAGTCAGTAGCGCCCGGTGCCGATGATGTATCCAGGCAGGGAACGGCACATGCAGGCGAGCAATCCGCAATCGGCACACAATGGCCCCGCGGTCCTTCCCTGGGACTCGATACACAGCCTCGCCGGGAACGCTTCCGTCCTGAACGACGGTGTCCCTGCGCTGGAAAGCTCGGTGAAGCACTTACGGCGGCTCGCCGGGGCGCGTGTGTTGGACCTCGCGGAACTGGTGGACGTGATGGAAAGTGACTTCGCCCTTGCCGCGAACACCTTGCGGCTGGCGGCCAGGCACGCCGCGGGAGTGGAGTCCATCGAAGAGGCGGTCGTTCTGCTTGGCCGGGAGGGACTTGGCGAAGTCGCTGCGAGGACTCCGATGCTCCGGCCGTCGCGGGACGAGGCCGCGCTTTGGGAACACAGCTCGGCAACGGCCCGGAGGTGCGCCATCCTCTTGCGCGACGCCCCGGAAGCGGTGAGGCGGAGAGGCAAGCTGGCGGGACTGCTTCACGACCTCGGTCGCGTGGTGACCCGTGGTGTCGAAGACGATCCGGAACAGTTGGCCGGGGGCCTGCATTGCACGGTCGGCGCATACCTGGCCGGCAAGTGGACGTTCCCGGATTTCGTCCGGGACACGATGCGCTTCCACCATCAACGCGGGTACGACGGCGATCATGCGGAAATCGTCAGGGTTGTGCAGACGGCAGACCGGTTGAGTATCGCTGCCCGCCGCAACTGGAGGACGTAATGAGAAAAATCGACGCGCTGATCGTGGACGATTCGGCGGTCATGCGGAAGATCGTGCAGCGGCTTCTCGCGCAGGCAGGGATCGAGTTCGACCGCGTGCTGGAAGCGAGCAACGGCGCGGACGCACTGACGACACTCGGCGCGAATAAGGTGGATCTCATCCTGAGCGACATCAATATGCCGGTGATGAACGGACTGGACTTCGTGAAGAACCTGGCCGCGGTGGAAAACGCGCGCGGCGTGCCGGTCATCATGATCACCACGGAAGGCAGCGAGGCGCACGTGATGGAAGCACTCTCGTGCGGAGCCAAGGGGTATATACGAAAACCGTTCACGCCTGAACAGGTGAAGACTCACGTCCTGCCACTGCTTTCGTGACCCAACCTTAAGCTTCTTCTAATTCTCATGGGCGGCGAACGCTCGTAGTTTCAGCCCCTTACATTTCTTCGGAATAATCCGCTTTGGCGCGCTGCTTGCAGGTGATGACGGCGGAGGTTCGCCGTGACCAGCGGATTCTATGCAGCGTGCGCGGGACTGATGGCGAGAACACGCGCGCTGGAGTTGACGGCGCACAACCTGGCCAACACCAGCACTTCCGGCTACAAAGCACAACGAGAGACGTTCCAGTCGCTGATCGCCGGCAGCGCGGATGCACGGCTGTCGCCGCTGAACGCCGCCGTGAACGACTTCGGCGTGCTCGGCAGGAGCCGGCTCGACCTGACACAAGGAAGTTTCGAGGAGACGGGCAACGACCTGGACCTGGCGCTGGACGGCCAGGGGTTCTTCGCCGTGCAGACGCCTGCGGGGCCGCGCTACACGCGCGCGGGGCAAATGCGTCTCGCGGCTGACGGCACATTGACGAATGCGGAAGGCCATGCGGTCATCGGAGAAAACGGACCGGTGCGGCTGCCGCGCGGAAAGGTTTCGTTCTCACCCGAGGGGCTGATCTCGGTGGATGGCGCGCTTGCGGCCAGGCTCAAGGTCGTCGAGTTCGCGCCCGGAACGGAGATCAAGGCAGAGGGATCCATGTACGTGTCGGCGCCCGAGGGAACGGAGCGGAAGGCCTCGGGAGCGACGGTCCGCCAAGGCTGGCTGGAATCGTCGAATGTCGATCCACTGGGGGCCGCTGTCGGCTTGATCACGATCCAGCGGCAGGCAGAGGCGATGCAGCGGGCGATGACGATGTTCCATTCGGAATTCAACCGAATCGCAGCGGAAGAGCTGCCTCGGGTGTAGGAGCGGTTATGTTTCGCGCACTGAATACAGCGGCGAGCGGAATGCTTGCCCAGCAACTCAACCTCGACAACATCGCCCATAACCTGTCGAACGCGAGCACCGCGGGATTTCGCCGGCGTCGCTTGCAGTTCCAGGACCTGCTCTATCAGAACGTGGTGATGCCTGGAGCAGCCGCAACGCAGCAGACGACGATCGCGGCGGGGCTGCAGATCGGCCTGGGCACACGGCCGGTTGCCTCGGAGATGATCCAGACGCAAGGCGACTCCAACACGACGGGGAACCCTCTGGACCTGATGATTACCGGTCAGGGATTCTTCCAGGTGAAGCTGCCGAGCGGCGAGACGGCGTACACGCGCGCGGGAAGTTTCCACCTGGACGCGGAAGGGAACCTGGTCACGGCCGAGGGCGATCCGGTGGAGCCGGCGATCGCCATACCCCAGGACGCAACCGACATCCACATCGCGCAGGATGGAACGGTGTCAGTGACGCAGCCCGGCCAGTCGGCTTCGCAGACGGTCGGGAATATTCAGCTTGCGCTGTTCTCGAACCCGGGCGGGCTCAACAGTATCGGCAGGAATCTCTTCCTGGCAACGACCGCTTCGGGGGACGCGATGATCGCGACTCCGGGGGGCGCCGAGGGACTGGGGAGCATCCAGCAACGGATGCTGGAGCAGTCGAATGTGAACGTTGTGGAGGAATTCATCCAGATGATCTTCGCGCAACGCTCGTACGAGTCGAACTCGCGGGTGGTGCGCGCTGCCGACGAAATGTTCCAGCAAGTGAACAGCATGACGCGGTAGAGGCGAATCGTGAAGCGAGGAATGCTACTTGCGGTGGTGCTGGCGGCGTCCACGGGCATTGCCCAGCCGCCGGAGTTCGGCATACAAGGCGACCGGGTCCGGGCGGCGATCGCTAGCGACCTCCGGTTGGTCGAGGGCGAAGTGACGGAACTGGAGATTGGGACTGCGCCCGTGTCGCGGGTAGCAGAGCCGGAGCTGACCGCAGTGCGCCGGAGCGCGTTGCCGGGCGGCCGAGTGCTGTTCAGGATGCGATGCCGTTTGCAACAGTGCCTGCCGTTCTATGCGTCGGCGCGCGTGCCGGCCGGAAGCGTGTTGACGAACCGGGCGGAGCGCCCTGGTGAAAAGCCGCTCTTGCGGGCGAACGACCGGGCGACGCTGCGGATCGTAAGTGAAGGCATGCGGATCTCGGTGCCGATCGTTTGCCTCGAGGATGGGCGTGCGGGAGAAACCATCAAGGTACGAACGGCGGATACCCGGGATCATTGGCGAGCGGTCGTGGCCGAGGCCGGGCAGAATGCGGAGAAGGCGCGATGAACATGCGGGTCGCGGCTACGGCAGCGATGCTCGGGGTGCTGGTGACCGTCTCGGTCGCAAAGAGCAAGCGCGCGGATTCGAGAGCGGACTACATCGCCCGCCTGCATAGAGACATTGGGGCGGACACAGGGGAGCGCAGTCCCGGAAGTGTGTGGGCGTTCGATGGGCGTTTCGCCGATCTGGCGTCCGACAATACGGCCCGCGCGGTGCACGACGTGGTGTTCGTGGACATCGTGGAGCAGACCGTGGCGGAGGCAAGCGGCAACGTCGCTTCCGAACGTTCGTCTTCGGCGTCATCGGGGATCAGCGCGCTTGCCGGCCGGTTGAACACCGGAGGGATCGAGCAGCTGTTCTCGCCCCGGTCGGAGAGAAAGCTGAAGGGGCAGGCACAGACTCAATCGAGTTCTCGCCTGCGGACCACGCTTGCCGGCGAGGTCGTGGCGGTGCTTCCGAACGGAACGCTGGTGGTCGAGGCGAGGCGCGAAGTGACGGTGAATCATGAGCGCCAAACGGTGCTATTGCGCGGCGTGGCGAGGCCGAGCGATCTGACGCCCGACAACAGGATCGCTTCGACTGCGCTGTCTCATCTGGAACTCGAGTTGAAAGGCAAGGGTGTGATCAGCGACTCGACTCGCCCGCCGAACTGGATTGTACGAACGTTGCTGCGGCTGGTTGGGTTCTGAACGTATGCGTAGAGCTGCACTTGTGATCGCGCTCCTGTGCTCCGTCGTGGCAATCGCGGAAGCGCCAAAAGATGCACGTGCCATCCGGATACGCGACGTATCGGACCTGGAAGGCATGCGGGACAACCCGCTGATCGGGTACGGCATGGTCGTGGGATTGAATGGCACAGGGGACCGGCGGCAGACACAGTTCACAACACAAACCCTGGCGAGCATCATGCAGCGGATGGGAGTGCAGATACCGGCGACCGCGGTGAGGGTGAACAACGTGGCGGCGGTATTCGTGACGGCGTCGCTGCCGCCGTTGGCACGGCCAGGCACGCGGGTGGACGTGACGGTCTCGTCCATTGGCGACGCGAAGAGCCTCGAGGGCGGATTACTGCTGCTGACGCCTCTGCACGGAGCGGATGGCCAGGTGTATGCGGCGGCGCAGGGCGCGCTGACGCTCGGCGGCTACAGCGCTACGGCCGGGGCAAGCGCAAAGCAGGTGAACCACCCGACCGTAGGGCGGATTCCGGCGGGAGGTCGCGTGGAACGCGAAGCTCCGAACGATGTAAGCGGCGCGTCGGTGCTTACCTTGCTGCTGAGAGAGGCGGACTTCGGCGCGGCGCGGAACATCGCGGAGGCAATCAACCGCGAGTTCGCGAACGATATTGCCACGGCGCTCGATGGGCGGAGAGTTCGGTTGCAGGTTCCCGAGCGCGGAGCAGGATCGGTTCCGGCCTTGATGGCGAGGATCGAGGAACTGATCGTGACGGTGCCGCACTCGGCACGGGTGGTCGTAAACGAGCGTACCGGCACGGTTGTGATGGGTACGGACGTGAAACTCGGCGCCGTGTCGATCCTGCACGGAACTCTGGCGATCGATATCTCGACCGAGTTCCATGCCTCGCAGCCCGAAGGTTTCTCTAGGGGAGAGACCGTCGTGGTGCCGCAGACGACGCTGCGTTCGCAGGAGTCTGCGGTGAGGAGGATCGAGTTGGCCGAAGGAGCCAGCGTGGAACAACTCGTCAAGGGACTCCAGACGATTGGCGCGACGGCACGCGACGTGGTCGCGATCTTACAGGCCCTGCATGCGGCGGGAGCGTTGAAGGCGGAGCTGACGATCCTATGAGCGTTGATGCAGTCAGCGCGGCCGTCCGAAACGAAGGCGTGCAGCCCGGCGCAAACGGACGATTACGGAAAGCAGTCCAGGACTTCGAAGCTCTATTGCTGGCACAGAGCCTGGAGAAGCTCCAGGAGTCCGTGAAGGTGGAGGCCGACGGATCGGACGCGGGGGCGGAGACCCTGAGCGGGCTGGGAACACAGGCCGTGGCGAGCGCTCTCGCATCCAGGGGCGGACTGGGTCTTGGAGAGCTGATGCTGCGGCAGCTGGAAAAACAGGAGATGTCGCCTAAAGTGCCGTAGGCCTTTGCCGATATACGAACCGAGGACATGGAGAAAGGCAGCGAGGGATGAGAATCGACTCGTACATAACGAACGTGGCGGCAGACTGCCAGGCAGCGCGAGCCCCGAAGCCTCATGCGGACCGCGGCGACGAGGTGAAGCGCGAAGTCGAGGACACGGTGGTGCTGCGGTCGGCGCAGTCGCCGCCGGGCGACGCGCGAGCCGAGAAGGTCGAGCGGCTGCGGATGGCCGTGCAGAGCGGAACGTATGAGCCGCCGGCCGACTCCGTGGCCAAGGCAGTTCTGGCCGAGTTGATCAAGGTGCAGAAGTGATTCATGGCTGAGCTCAGTTCAGTGACGCCAGCCTCCCGCGTGCAACCCGCGATGGGCGACGCGACGAGGCGCGGGCGCTCGACTCCGGAACGTCAACCGCGCCACGACCGGGACACGGGCGCGACAGACGAGCCTGAGCCGTCCGAGCCGACAGAACCCAACCATGTTGTGGATGACCTTGTTTAGATCGCCATGTCTAAATCCATGGCCAGTGTGGACGAAATCACGCCCGAGTTGAGGCGGCTCGACGCCGTCATTGCCAAGAGCCTCACAGCGCTGGCTGCGTGCGACGTGGACGCCTTCGAGGAATTGACGCGCAGCGAAGAAGCCATTGCGGTGGAACTGTCGTCGGCGAGGAGTGTGCTCCGGAGCGAGATTGCGCGCGCCCAGCACAGCGAGTGCCTGGCGCAGTGGTCGGAGTTGTGCGAGAGCATTGCGCGCCGCAATCGCATACGGGCGGCGCTCCTGGGGCGTTCGGCGCGCTGGGTGAACGCCTTGAAGAACACGCACGAATGTGCCGGGAGCGCCGGCCACGACGCGGGAACATACTCGGCGCCGGGAGGGAGCCATGTTTAGCCTCCTTGGGGCGCTCTCGACGGCGATGAGCGGTTTGCGCGCGCAGCAAGGCGCGATCCAGACGGCCGCCAACAATATTGCGAACACCAATACGCCGGGCTATGCGAGGCGCCGCGTTGTGCTCCAGGAGCAGGTCGCGTACGGGGGTTCGTTCGCGGCCATGGGCAATGGAGTACAACTGACGTCGGTCCGGAGTCTGCGTGACAGCGTGCTGGAACTGCGGCTGCATGAAGAGACGCAGAGTTATGGGGAGTCCGAGGCGTACGTCTCGATGATGCAGAAGGCCGAGGTGCTGTTCGGCGACGCGGATGGGGCCCTCGGCAACGAACTGGGCGCGTTCTTCGATGCCATGCAGAACTTGTCCACGGATGCCTCGAGCGTGCCGCTCCGGGAGGGTGTGCTGACGGCGGCAGGAAACCTTGCATCGGCGTTTCGTACCACTTCACAGCAACTGGTTGCGTTGCAGGGGAACATAAGCCGGGCGGTGAAGCAGGCCGTTGAGGAAGTGAACGAACTGGCGCCGCAGATCGCGGCGTTGAACGCAGCCATCCACGAAGCGCGGAGCGAATCCGACGCGAGTGCGCTGGAGGATCAGCGAACCCTGCTCATTCGAAAGATGGCGGAGCTGACCAGTGTCTCGGTGATGGAAAGCAACGAAGGCGTGACCCTCACGACGGCGAACGGCGTGCCACTCGTGCTGGGAAGTCACAGCTACGCGCTGGAAGCGGTTCCGGGAGCGAATGGCAGCACGCATGTGTCGGCGGCCGGGGAAGACATCACATCGGAACTGACCGAAGGCAAGCTCGGCGGCCTGCTGCGCGCGCGCGACGTCACGATCCCGGGGCTGCTCACGGACCTGGACGAGCTCGCGTACGGCTTCGCGACGACGGTCAACTCGATTCACCACGGCGGTTTCGATCTATCGGGGAATGCGGGCGGGGACTTCTTCGCGCAACCGGAACAGGTCTCCGGGGCTGCCGCGGGCATGACGGCCGCGCTGTCAAACGCGCGCCAATTCGCGGCGAGCATGGACGGCTCGACGGGCGGAAGCGCGAACCTGGCGCGACTGCTGGCAGTCCGCGATACCGCGGTTGTGGACGGGAAGTCGCCCGTGGCGTGTTACTCGGCGATCGCGTTTAGGATCGGGAGCGAATTGAAACACGAGGAAGCTGAGGTGGCCGCGAGCGAAATGGTGCTTCAGCAACTGCAAACCCAGCGGGACGCAATCAGCGGCGTCTCGATGGATGAAGAACTGGCCGACCTGTTGCGATTCCAGCGCGCGTTCCAGGCAGCGGCGCGCGTGGTGACGGTAGTGGACGAACTGACCGAAGTGGTGATGAACATGCGGAGGAGTTAACGTGCGAGTCTCTCCGAACCAGAGCGCCGCGATGTTGTCGGCGATTGCGCAGGCGCAGGAGCAGGAGTCGAGGGCGTCGCTGGAAATTTCTTCGGGGCGACGCGTCTCGGTGCCGTCCGACGATCCGGCGGCCATGGCGTTGGGAATAGAGATCGGGTCGCAGTTGCGGGCCGACGATGCGTACCTGCAGAGCCTGGGAAGCGTGCGGGCGCTGCTGTCAACTGCCGACTCCGCGCTGAACAGTGTCGTCACGGACCTCCAACGGGCCGTAACGCTTGGTATGCAGGGAGCAAGCGGGTCGCTCTCGGCCGAGCAACGCAGGGCTATCGCGCAGGAGGTGCGAGGCATCCGCGACAGCGTGCTTGGGCTCGCGAACCTGTCGTTCCGGGGAACATTCGTGTTCGCCGGGACTGCCACCGCGACGGAACCGTTCGTTGAGTCCTCGGGCGTGGTGCTGTACCAGGGCAACGAGGGCGCGAACGAGGTGTCACTCGGCAGCACCGGATCGATCCAGATCAACCTGCCGGGAAGCCGCATCTTCGCAGCGGCCGGCGCGCATGTGTTCGCGGCACTGGACGGACTGGCGGCCGCCCTCGAGGTGAATGACCCTGATGCAATCTCGACGGCCACGAACTCGACGCGCGCGGCCCTGGACCACGTCACCGCCGAGCGAGTCTTCTACGGCAACGGCCTGCGGCAACTGAACGCTCGCGAGCAGTCGCTGGAAGGCGAGAAGCTTCAGCTTTCGGAGCAGCAATCCGACCTTGTCGGAGTGGACCTGGCAGATGCGGTGACCCGGCTGCTCACCGCGAGACAGGCGCACGACGCGACGCTCCAGGTGCTGGCACAGACGTCGGGCACGAGCCTTCTGGATTACCTGCGGTAAGCACACGCACCGATCCTCGATCAGAAGTCTTGGCGTCGACCTGCCTGCCACGCTTTGAGGCGGGCCAGTTCTTCGCGTTCGGCATGGAGTTCTCCACGGCGTCGGATGAGCCGATCCTGCGTTGCGGCGAGCGCAGCTTGCAGCCGGCGGAGGGAGTCGCAATAGAGTTCAACCGGCTCCCCGGCCAGTTCGGTCGTGGTAAACGGCGGAAGGCTTTGCAGAACGGCGGCGAGTCGATCCAACAGAGTCTCAAGTTCGCAGGCGCACTCGGGACGGGCGAGGATCTCGGCGGCCTGATCGAGCGCTGACACCAGGTTTCTCCACCCGCCGGGGCGAGAGGTCGAGCAACTTGCCGCCGAGACGACTGTTTTCGCCTGCATCAGGCGCTCCAGCCGGACGGCACCGCCTCGACATCGATGGTCGGGGTAGGGGTGACCGGTCCGGCGGAATCGACATGGCGTTGTTGCGCGACCTGCTGCCACGAGTCTCGAACCTGCTCGACCAGGGAGAGGAGTTCCTGAAACGTCGCCGAGGAGGAGCGCAGATGCGCCTCGAGCAGCTTGCCGCGTACCACTTGGTAGAAGCGGTCGAAGTGACGCGCAGCCTGACCGCCCTCCTGCAAGTTGAGCGATCCCTGGAGTTGCTGGAGGACGAAGAAGGCGTGCTTCACATGCGAGCTGCGCGCCCCGGGGTCGTTGTTGGTTGTGGCGGCGATGGACTGGCGGATGTCATCGAGCAGAAGGCCGAAGCAGATGAGTACAAGTCCCACTTCATCGCTATTCCGTACTGTCCATTCCAGGTAGCTCAGTTTGGGGCGTGGGTCGTTCATTTGTTGTTGCTTAGCGCGCTGAGTTGCGTGCTGATCCGAGACTGCGTTGCGGTGAACTGCCGGAGCAAGGTGTCAATGCGGGAGTATTCGGCCAGCAACTGAGTTTCACGCTGCTCCATGCGGGCCTCGAAGTCGGAGATGCTGTCGGTGATGGTCCGCGTGCTGGCTTCGATCCCGGACAGGTTGATCTTCACAGGACCGTTCACGCTGTCTGTCAGCGACATGAGTTCGGTCTTGAACGACGAGGAGAAGCCTCCCGCCGACGCCTGGAAGAACCGGCTGAACTGGTCATAGCCGGTTGAGATGGCGGACTCGAGGACACTGTCGTTGACGGTGAAGGTTCCGTCATTGTTCATCTCGACTCCGACCGAGCGCAGAGTCGTGTAGGCTCCGTTGTCCGGGAGCTTGTGCGACATGAAGCGCAGCAGGCGGTCCTGCAACGAACGCAGGCTGCTATCGCCGGCGAGAACGCCGCTGGTTTTGCGAACGGAGTCGTAAGTGAACTGCGAGCCGATGCCGGTGACGAGGGTGTTCCAGGCGCGGACGAACGACTCGACCGCAGCATGGGCACGAGTCGTATCAGCGCCGACGGTAAGCACGAGTTCGGTGTCGGGCGCCGCGGCGGAGAGGTTCAAAGTGACTCCGGGGAGCACTCCGGAGACCGAGTTGGCGGAGGATTCAACGTCAACGCCATCGATCGTCAACTGGGCATTCGTCCCCGTGGCGGTTCGGACGAGATTGAGTCCGGTGGTGTCATTCGTGACCGTGATGTTGCCGGCGGCGCCGGGATCTTTGCTGGTGAGAGCCAGGCGACTGCCATTGGCGTCGGATATGACGTTTGCCCGCACCCCAAGCCCGAGACCGTTGATGTAGTCCGCTGCGGAACCGAGAGTGGCGTGGGCCGCGTCGAAGCGAATCTGCACGGCAGCGCCGGCGCCGATGCTGAGATCGAAGCCGCTTCCAGTTGGGATCGCGGCGGTCGATGAGGAACGCGGGTCCGAGCAGTAGGAGGACGATTTGGCAAGACTGCGGACGGTGATTGTGTGGATACCAGAGGTTGCGCCAGATCCGGCGGTCGCAGTCAGCAGATCGTTGCGGGACGAGGTTGCCTTGCGCGCGTTCAACGCTCCGGAGACGTCGTTGAGGTCGTCGATGGCAGATTCCAAGGCGTCGAGCTTCGACTGTATGTCGCGCAGCGCTGTCGAGCGGCTTTCGAGCAGCTTCTGCTGCGCCTGCATGAGCCGCTGGGGAGCGCGCTCGGCGTACATGATCCGGTCAACTACTGCCTGGACATCAATTCCGCTGGTGCTGCTTCCAACGTCGGCTGAGATGCTCATTGTTCTCTAACTCGAAAACCGGAGGACCGGCGGCGTAGGCCGGTCCTCCGGTTGGCACGGCTGAGCAGCGGGGGCCTACTCAGCCGTTGTGCTTCAGCGCAGCAGTGACAGCACGCCCTGCTGCATCTGGTTTGCCTGTGCCAGGGCCGAGATGCCGGTCTGGTTCAGGATGCTGAACTTCGTCATGTTGGCGACTTCCTGCGCGATGTCGGCGGCGCGGATCCCGTCCTCGGCTGCGGAAAGGTTCTGCACCTGGGCGTTGATGACATTCGTGGCGCTCTGGAGCCGGTTGATGCCGGCGCCGATGCTGCCGCGGTCGGAGGCGACGTTTGCGATGGCGGCGTTGATCTTGTTCAGGGCCGCCTGCGCCGAGGTGGCGTCGCTGAGCGTGTCCGCCGACAGATCGACAGGCGTGCCGGTAAACCCGATGCTGTCACCGTCGAGCTTCCCGAGGCTGGTGCTGATCGTCGCCGAAGTGGAGCCGTCTCCGATGTAAACGCTGGCGGCGCCGCCCGCGGACTTGGTTGCGTGATCCACGGATCCGCCGAGAGCGACGGCATCGGTGGTGATGAACAAGCTGGAATCGCCGGCGCTGTCGGTGAAGGTCAGCTTGCCGCCGGAGATGGCCATGCTCATCTGAAGGTCGCCGGAATCGATGTCGGTCTGGATCTTGGCCATCATGGTTCCGACGGTCTCGGCGGCGCCGGCGGTGTAGGTCTTCTGCTGGCCGGTCTTCGTGTCAGTGATCGTAAGGACGGCATTTTCGGCGATCGCTGTCGTGCTGTCGATGGCGCTGCCGTTGGTCGAAGCCCACTTGTTCGTATCGGCGACGGTGGACGAGCTGGTGAAGATGGTCTGCCCGTTGAAGGTGGTGCTGGTGCCGATGCGGTGGATTTCGTCCTTGATGGCCGTGAATTCGGCGTTCAGGGCCGTGCGCTGCGAATCGCTGACGGTGCTGGTGCTGGATTCGGCGGCCAAGGTGACGGCGCGGTTGAGAAGCGTCGTGACCTGGGCGAGTGCGCCATCGGCAACCTGGAGCATGCCGACGCCGTCGGCTGCGTTGCGGGCCGACTGGGTGAGAGCCGTGACATTCGCGCGAAGACCATCGGCGATGGCCAGGCCTGCGGCGTCATCAGCGCCACTGTTGATGCGCGATCCGGACGAGAGGCGGAACAACGTCTTCTGTAGCGAAGCTCCGGTGATCGACAACTGGTTTTGTGCGGCCAGCGATGGGATGTTATTCAGAATGCTGAGTGCCATAAGTCCCAGGCTCCTTTCGCGGGTGGTTCCGCCTGAATGTGCCGATGAGGGCTACGGAACCTCGTTTCACAGCAGTTATCGGCAACGTTCCCGCGAGCTTTAGTCGTTGTGGAGGCGCGCTGGCCACCGGTATGGAAGGCACGTTTCGCTCCAGCGTCCCTGAGAAACTCCTCATCCAGGGTTAAGCAGCGGTTCCTTTCTGCCGATGAGCGTGGTGAGACCGCGTGGCTACGGCGGCGGAGGTTGCGATGGTCCTGCTCACTCGCTTGAATCACCAACCGCTGGCAGTCAATTCCGACATGATCAAGTTCGTCGAGCAGTCGCCCGATACAGTGCTTACGCTCATCACGGGCGAGAAGCTGATGGTACTGGAGTCATCGGCCGAGGTCGTGCAGCGGATCGTTGCGTTTCGCCGTTCCGTGTACCCGGTCTGCTCAAGCCTGAACTGGCATGAGGAATTGCCATCGGGACAGGGCTTGCGCGAGTAGAACTCCGGAGGGACTGACGTGGATAAGTCGAGTGTTGGCGGAGTCCTGCTGGCGATCACGGGCATACTCGCGGGCCTGTTGCTGGAGGGAGGAAACCTCGGGCAGATTCTCCAGCCGACGGCGGCGATGATCGTGTTCGGCGGAACGTTTGGCGCCGTAATGTTGCAGTTCCCCGTGTCGACGGTGATTTCGGCGATCAGGTCGCTGCGGTTGGTGATGCTGACAGGCGAGCAGCGCAGCGACGCACTCATCAAGCAACTCGTGGCGTTTGCGAACAAGGCACGGCGGGAAGGCGTCGTTTCGCTCGATACGGAGCTACAGAAGATCGACGACGCTTTCATGAGGAAGACCCTCATGCTCGCGATCGACGGAACCGAGCCACAGGAGCTTCGGAAGATGATGGACTTCGAGATCGATCACCAGGCAGAGCATGAGGAGCAAATCCCGGCGGTCTTCGAGTCTGCCGGAGGATTTGCGCCGACGGTGGGGATCATCGGCGCCGTGCTTGGACTCATACAGGTGATGCAACACCTGGACAACATCGATGAGGTGGGAAAAGGGATTGCGGTGGCGTTCGTCGCCACGATCTATGGAGTGGGAGCAGCCAACATCCTGTTCCTGCCCATTGCGGGCAAGCTGAGGATCAAGATGCGAGCGGCCCAGATGGTTCGCGAGATGACCCTGGAAGGCGTGATCTCGATCGTGGAGGGGATGAACCCCCGCATGCTGGAGACGAAGTTGCTCGGCTTCCTGCCCGAGTCGGAGCGTCCTGCCGAAGGGAAAGAGCGTGCGCCGGTTCCGGCGCCGGCCGGGCTGGAAGCGGAATCCGTGTGAGCATGAACCGTCGCCGCCAAAAGTCGCACGCGAACCACGAGCGCTGGCTGGTCTCGTACGCCGACTTCATCACGCTGCTGTTTGCATTTTTCGTCGTGCTGTATGCGTCTTCGCAGGTGGACAAGCACAAGATGTCGCAACTGGCGGCGGCCATCGAGGGCGCATTCACGAAACTCGGCGTGTTCGAGGGATCGAGACCCGGGCCGCCCGTTGTGCTGAACGAGAACTCCGGGAGCACCGGGCACAGTTCCGAGGATGCGGCGAAGAGGTTTGCAGGCCGGGAGATTCCGCAAGGCGGGTTCAACAGGGCCAGCCTGGAAGAGATCCGCCGCGAACTCGAGCACGAACTTGGTCCGGAACTGCGCAACAAGGCGGTGATTTTGCGTACAGGGCGTGAAGGGCTCATCATCAGCCTGAGCGAGATTGGATTTTTCGATAGCGGCTCGGCGGTCATGCGAGCGTCGGCCGAGGAATCGTTTGCGCGCATCGTAGCGGTGCTGGCGCGGCGGCAGCTTGCAGTGCGCATCGAGGGACACACGGACAACATCCCGATCCACACGGCCGCATTCAGAAACAACTGGGAGTTATCGACGGCGAGAGCCACGGGTCTCATCCTTGAACTCGTGGAGCGGTACCATTTTGCGCCGGAGCACCTGTCGGCGGCTGGTTACGCTGAGTTTCACCCGGTCGCCAGCAACGAGACCGAGTTGGGAAGACAGCAGAATCGCCGCGTAGATCTGGTCGTGCTTTCCGCAGGAGAGGCCGGCGGTCCGGAGTCTCCCCCGGATTCCGCGGGCGCAACTACACCTCCATCCCAACGTGACACACGCGGCCGATGATGTAGTCCGCGTGCGTCCTTCCGGTTTCGATCGGAAGAAATTCCAGCGGCACTTCCTGGTTGGCCGGCCGCAACAGGATCAGAGCCTGGCGGACTTCTATATTGCGGACGATCGCCTGCCCGTCCTTGCGGATGACGTAAATGCTGGGCTCACGTCTCCGGTAGGGAGTGGCCGAGGTGTAGTGGCGATCGATCAGCAGGGTTGCACCTGAGCTGATGCGCGGGTACATTGCCGTCGCGGTGTCGGCGCTGGCCTTGATAAGCACGAAGCGCCTCCAGTCGGTGCGCCGGGGATCGCCGCTGGACCGGACGCGGCGAAGGAAAGAGCGCTTGAACTTCAGGACGTCGGCGATCGCCCGCTCGGGGATGGTCGGGTGGTGAAGCACGTCAACGGTGACGAGCGGCACGTCGTCGTATTCGCGTCCGACGGGGGAAGCGGCGGCGCGGGCGAGGGCGGGGTTGGGCGCGAGGTCCGCGACGGAAAGCTGGAGCGCCTGGAGGATGCGGTCGAGCGCTTCGACGCTGAGGCCGCGTCGGCGGTTGAGGAAGTTGGAAATGTGTGCCTGCCGGAAGCCCGCCATGCGTGCGAGTTCCGCGCCGGTGAGAGTTCCAGCGGCCATGCGCTCCCGGACAATGCGCCGGAGTTTTTCCGCGAGTTCGGAGACGAGCATTGGACAACACCTCTATAGCTTTCAGCTATCAGAAATTCGCAAGCCTAATTCCACGTGAAAACAAATTGTTGACTTGCACGGGCCGCTGCGTCAGGATACGGGCATTCAAGGTAAAAGCATTACACCCAATGCTGGAAGGGTGAAGGCCTATGTGTTCCGTAAAGGGATGTGAAGCGGAGGGCTGTACCTTTGTCGAATTCCGGCGCAAGGTGCGGGAATCCGAATTGCTGTCGTCGGCGACGGTGAAACTCCTGGAAAGCCTGAGGTTCACCGGACGCGTATCGGTGATTGTCCAGAACGGGACAATCCTTAAGTCGGGGTATGAAGAGGGATACTTCAGCCGAAGGAGTGACGAACGATTGTTGTAAGCCGCACAGCAGCCTGAGGCGCGAGTAGGCATAAGCACGTGCCGCAGGGCCGCGAACTGCGGGCGTCAAGTTCATACAACTAGCAGGTCATCGTAACAGAAACGAGCCCTGCGTCCAGATGACGGTGGTAATTGCAAAGTACTCGAATGCGAGGACTTTCGGTTACCACCGTTGTCCGGGCGCAGGGCCTTTTCGTTGTTGAGGGGGACATGAGGGCTACTGAGGAAACAGGGATCGGGAAGACACGGATCGAACTGAAGTACTGCGAGTGCTGCGGCGGGCTTTGGCTGCGGCGAGCGGGGGCACAGGAAGTCTGTTGCCCGGCGTGCGTCGAGGCATGGGCGGGGTTGCCGGCGTCCTGGACGAACCGGATCAAGCGCATAGAGGCTTCGAGCGGCAACCGGAATGGGGTGATCGCCGGTTACGCGGCAAGTGGGGTATGGCGGATCCAGCAAGGGGGCCTGCAATGACGAACACGAGGCCCACTTCGGAAGAACTGGATCTGCCGCTGTACAGGGATTACGCGATTGCGATGCTGAAGCGATATTTCCGGATGTCGATGGACATCGGACGGCTGCCTTCGGTGCTGGGAGGGCAGGGATTTCGCGCCAAAGTCACGTCGTACCGGATGCACACGTTCGAGGAGATCGTAATCTTTGTTCACGATATGGAGCGGTGCATGGAGAAGCTCGACATGCGCTCGCTCCGAATCCTTGCGGCCGTTGTGCTGATGGAATACACCCAGGAACAGGCAGCGGACCTGCTCGGGATGTCGGAACAGCACGTCCGGAGGGTCTATCCTCAAGCCCTGGATGAGCTGTCGGGGCTGATGCTCGACTGCGGACTGATGAAGACGCTCTCGACGCTGCCGCCGAAGAAACCAGTTCGGCGGTCCGAGATCGTGAGGGATATCCAGGCGCTGGCAGAAGCCTAAGGGATGAGCCCGGGAACCGGGAAGAGGCATGTTTGCCCGTCGCCGCCAGCGACGGGCTTTTTGTTTTTCCTCACGCGATTTGCGGGCGAGGTCCAAGAGATCGTCCTCACCTCGGGAGTCGCGGAGAGCGACAACCTGGCGATGAACGCCGTCGCCGACAGGCTGTGCAAAAACCTTGTCAAGAGGGTCAGGAGGCTCAAATCCACGTAAGTCGCTGAAACGGTGGAAGATTTAGTTTCGCGCGGGATGAGCGGTTTGGGCGGTTGCAATTGCTATTCTGAACTTAGGGGAATCAAGCAGGTGAAAAACGTGAAAGGTCCAGGCGGCCGTCCCGGAGCTGCCAGTACCGGCACGGGTCGTAAGAAGGCGGGGAGTAACGATTCGGGTGGGACGCGAAAGAAGCCGAAGGCTAAGAACGCGGGCGCGCTCGGGAACAAAGCCGGACGAACTAAGCCGGGCGGTGTTCCGAAGAAGGCTCAGAAGCGGAACCAGAATAAGGATCGGGATGGCGATAAGGCAGTTCCATCGACGTGGACGGGGGAGACCGAAGTAGGCGAGCTGCTGAAGCGGCTTAAGAGCCGGCCGAGGGACACGGTTCGAGAAGAGGTTCCGGCGATTCTGGCGGCGATGGTACAGCGCGCGAAGTCCGGGAGCCATCAAGATGTGAAGCTTCTTTTCGAGTTGGCGGACATCCGGGCATTCCTCGGGGAGGAGAACGGCTCCGCCTCTGAAAAGAAGCTGGTCGACCTTTTGTTCGAGCGGTTGGGCCTCGGGGACGAGGCGAAACGGGTACGCAGGGCAGCGCACGTTTAGAATCGAATTGTCGCGACCGCAGTACCGGCGGCAGCTAAGGACTCGCATGGACATGACTTGGATCACCGACCGGATCGCGGTCGGTGGGGGCATCTGGGTGCCGGAGAAGATGGCCAGGGTGGCAGAGGCGGGGATAACGCATGTGATCGACATGCAGATTGAGTTCGACGACAGTCCGCTGGCTGAGCCGTTCGGGGTGTCCGTTTTATGGAACCCGGTCGATGACGACTTCCAGCCGAAGCCGCCGGAGGTATTCCGGAGAGGCGTGGAGTTCGCGTTGTCGGCGCTCAGAGATCCGTCGAACCGGGTGTTCATACACTGCGCGGCGGGCGTGCACCGGGCTCCGATGATGGCGCTTGCGGTGCTGCGTGCCATGGGACACGAACTGGAAGTCGCGAAAGAAATGATCCAGTCGAAGCGCTACGTGGTGGATTTCGCGGACGTGTACGTGCGGAGCGTCGAAGACTTCATGCGAGAGTACGAAAAGGTCGAAAGCTGAGGAAGGCGAACGTCCCCACCCTGTCGCTTCGCGAGAGGGCAGGGCACCTAGTGGTGATTGGTAACATTTGGATGGTTTGGAACCGCCCGGCCGGGCGGTTTTCATTTTGGCGAAAGCGGGTTGGGAATGAAGTCGGGGCTATTCGAGGCAGACCTTGACCTGCTGCTGCGCATGGGGCCTCATCTGGACGAAGCTGTGGAAGGCGAGTGGAGGACGGCCAGGGAATTCCTGGCCGTTTCGCTTTTGAAAGTGCGGGACAAGGATGGGCAGCTCAGGCCGCTGCGGCTGAACCGTGCGCAGGAGGAGTTCGAGCGCAGGCGCGGACAGGCAAACATCGTGCTGAAGGCCCGGCAGTTGGGAATGACGACGTGGGTTGCGGGGCGGTTTTTCCTGAATACGATCACCAGGCCCGGGACGTTGACGGTGCAGGTGGCCCATGACCTGAAGTCCGCACAGGAGATCTTTCGCATCGTGCACCGGTTCCTGGAGAACCTGCCGGAACCGCTGCGCCAGGGCGCGCTGCAAACGTCGCGCGCCAACGTCCGCCAAATCGTGTTTCCGCGACTCGATAGCGAATACCGCGTTGAAACCGCGGCGGACCCGAACGCGGGCCGGGGGCTGACGATCCAGAACTTGCATTGTTCTGAGTTGGCCTTCTGGCCCGCGGATGCGGCGGACACGCTGGCATCGCTGCGGGCGGCGGTGGCGCCGGGCGGCGAGGTCGTGATCGAGTCCACGCCGAAGGGATCGCAGGGATGCTTCTACCGGGAGTGGCAGCGGGCGGAAGAGATGGCCTACGTGCGCCACTTCTTCCCGTGGTGGCTGGAGCCGAGATACAGGCTGGAGGGCGTGGAGATCGGCGAACTGCGCGAGGACGAGGAAGAACTGGTGGCGCTGTACGGACTGCCTCCGGAGCAGATTGCATTCCGGCGTGCCAAGCAGATGGAGTTCGGAGAGCGGGCTCGCGAGGAGTATGCCGAGGATGCGGAGACGTGCTTCGCCGCCAGTGGCGACTGTGTGTTTGAGGTGAAGATGCTCGAGGCGCGAGCGAGCCGGTTGAGCGCGCCGGCCGAGACACGGGATCGCGGGAGGCTGGAAATCTACTGGCCCGCCGTTCCTCATCGCGAGTACGTGGTTGGGGTCGATGCATCCGAGGGCGGCAGCGCAGGCGACTACGGCTGTGTCCAGGTGATCGAGAGAAAAACGGGGATGCAGTGCGCGGAGTGGTACGGGCATGCCAGTCCGGAAGAGCTGGCGCGCACGGCGGCCGCCCTCGGCCGGGAATACAACGGGGCGATCGTGGCCGTGGAACGCAACAACCATGGGCACGCGGTTCTGGCCATGCTGAAGGCGAAGGAGCGTTACGGGAACCTGTTTGAGCAGGATGGAAAAGCGGGATGGCTGACGACGGTGGTGACCAGGCCGGCGATGCTGGAGAGCCTGGGCGCAACGGTGGCGACCGCGCCGGAGCTCTTCAGCAGCCGCCGGTTGATGGGTGAGTTTCGCACGTTTGTGCGGGACGAAACCGGGCGGGCGGCCGCGGCGGCGGGCGAGCACGACGACGCCATCATGGCGATGGCGATCGCGCTGGCGGTTCGGGAGAGGTGGGTGGGCCGTGGGTGAGAGGATCCCACCTTAGCTGCGCCTTCGGCTCCGCGGAAGGTGGGGCACCATGCGCCGCGAAGGTGGGGTGCCCACGCCGCGAAGGCGGGGCACGTTGCGCGAACGGGATCGCGGGAGTGAAGTATCGCGAGACGGGAGTGTGACGTCGCTCACGTCGTCGATGCGAACGATCGGTTAGAGTTCAAGGTTTACCTCGACAGGACGAAAGACGCGCTTGTCTATCACGGCCATACAACATGTTCGCAGGATGAGGGGTGGAGCGCAGAGCCACCTGATGCGTTGCTCCGACGGCGAACTGTATGTTGTGAAGTTCCAGAACAACCCGCAGCACCGGAGAGTGCTGGCCAATGAGCTGTTTGCGACACGGCTGGCGGAGAGGGCCGGCCTGCCAGTGCCGTCAACGGACATCGTGATGGTGGACGGCTGGCTGGTCGATCATACCCCGGAGCTCGCCGTGCAATTGGCGCATGGATCGTTGCGGTGCCAGGCCGGCGCGCAATTCGGCTCCCGGTACGTGGTGGATCCGGCGGACGGCGTCGTTTACGACTACCTTCCGGAACACATGCTGGACCGGGTTCGCAACCTGAACGCTTTCGCCGGGATCCTGGCGCTCGATAAGTGGACCTGCAACTCGAACGGACGACAGGCCGCGTTCTGGCGGAAGAGCCGGGAGCGGAAGTTTACAGCTACGTTTATCGATCAGGGCTACTGTTTCAATGCGGGAGAATGGCGGTTCACGGATGCGCCGCTGAGGGGTGTCTATGCCAGGAATGAGGTATATCGTGGAGTCACGGGATGGGAGAGTTTCCAGCCCTGGCTGTCACGCATCGAGGGGATGGACGAGGAGACGATCTGGTCTTGCGCTCGCGATATTCCGCCGGAGTGGTATGGCGACACTACGGACCTGGAACAATTGGTGGAGCAACTGGCGCAACGAAAAGGACGTGTGGCAGAGTTGATTTTGGAGTTCAAGGACTCGACACGACAGCCGTTTCCGAACTGGATTGACCAGGTTCACTGACAAGGACAGCAGCGTTGAAGAGCAAAGAGCCAATCCGGATGCCTGAACGCAGGCCTTGCGAGTTCTTCCTGCTGCGCTACGTCCCAGATGCGGTGAAGGGAGAATTCGTCAACATTGGCGTGATGCTCTATACGGCGGACGAGGGCGGTTTCGCCGATGTGCGCTTCACGCGGGATTGGAAGCGGGTGCGTTGCCTCGATCCCGATGCCGACGTGGACCTGTTGGAAGGGCTCGAGCGCGAGATCAAGGACCGGTTGATCGAGGGCGGATCCGACAAGCAATGGTTGCTGAAGCGCATGGGCGAGACTTTCAGCAACGCGGTGCAACTGACTGAGCCCAAGGGGCTGCTGGCCGTTTCGCCGCAGGAAGAGCTGGCAAGCCTCGCGCAGATGTACCTGGAGCGCAGCCGCAAGGGTTCGAAGGACGTCAGCGGGCGCCAGCAGATCTTCGCGACCATGCGCCGGGAGTTTGAGCGCCAGGGCGTTTGGCCGCTGATGCGGCGCAACCTGCCGGTTGCGGAGTATGGCGACCGCGGCGACCCGCTGAAAATCGATTGCGCCTACCGTCCGAACGGGACGGTGCATATGTACCATGCAGTTTCGCTGGCGACGGACGTGAGCTCGGCCAAGGTGCTGGCGTTCACGATGCCGAAGCTGCGAGAGGGAGTGTCGAGGCAGGAGGGCGCAAGGGCGGACCTGACGGCCATCGTCGAGAGCGAACTGGATCGCGACGACGATGCGGTGAGTTTTGCGTTGGCGACACTCTCGGCGGGCGACATACAGGTGGCGACCGTCGCCGACCTGCCGCGAATCGGGGAGAACATCCGCCGCGAGATGCGATTGTAAGAAACCGAGAATTCGATCCCAAGCCCCCGTTCGGGGGCTTTTGCTTTTAGCGCCGAGCGGATTGCGCGCGCACGAGGACAATTCATGAACATCGTTGAGAGGCTATTGGCGCCGGTGCGGCGCACGGGCATTCGTGTGTTTGGCGGGCGGGAGGAGGTTGCACGCAGGACGGCGGCACTGCCCTCGATCGGCAGATCGTACGGGGCACGGACTGCGGCAATGCCGAAGAGGACTCCGGAAAACCTGCGACGGTTTGCGGAGACTCCGGTGGCACGCAAGGCGATCAACACGATCAAGGACCGCATCGCCGGAATGAACTGGC